>JBBIQU010000001.1:0-81828 GCA_037442185.1 Chthonomonadales bacterium
GGGAAACTTCGCACAGGTCGAAGCCAATGATTTCCTTGCCGCTGCGGTGAAGCGCGATGTGGGCGAGAGAATAGAGATCGAGGCCAAGTACGCGGGGTACATTGAGCGCCAGCGCCGCCATGTGGAGGCCCATGACCGTGATGACGCCCTGACCTTGCCTGCCGCGCTCGACTTCAACTCCATCCGAGGCCTTTCCCGCGAGGCCGCCGAGAAGCTGTCGCGCAATCCGCCACGAACTGTCGGCCAGGCTCGCCGGGTACCGGGCGTCACGCCTGCGGACGCGCGCATCCTGGCGGTGATGGCCATGCGGTTCGCGACGGCAGTCGTTCCTCACGACCGCGGCCACGATGACGGTGAGGCCGACTCCGCCGGGTAGCTTCGCAACGCCATCGCAACGGGCATGACACGGACCGCAACGGTGAGCCAAGTATAATGCGGCCATTCCGCATTGGGAGGGTCTCATGTCGGTTCGTCATGTCGCCATCATCGCAAGCCGCTCACGCCCCAGCGTTGCCGACAGCGCGCAGATGGCCCGCCAGTGGCTCTCCGAGCGCAACGTCAGGGTCACCATCGTCGCCACCAATGAGATCGTCAACCGCGCCGCCGAGATTGAGGACGCCGACTTCTTCGTGACCCTCGGCGGGGACGGGACCATCCTGGCTGCCAGCCGTATCGCCGCCCCCCTCGCGATCCCGCTCCTCGGCATCCACATGGGGCGGTTCGGGTTCATCGCCGAGGCGCACCCGGACGTTATCTACGACCGTCTGGCACGCGTGCTCGACTGGCAGTACAGGCTCGAGGAGCGCACCATGGTCCGAGGTGAAGTTTGGCGGCGGGGGGCTTTGGTCCATGACGCGTTCGGCTTGAACGACATAGTTATCAGCAAGGGCGCCATGACAAGGATGTTGCACCTGACCACACGCTTCGGATCGGGGCCGATCATGGACTGCGTCGCCGACGGCATCATTGTCGCCACCCCGACCGGTTCGACCGCCTATGCCCTTTCGGCCGGAGGCCCGATCATGGATCCGACTCTCCGCGCCCTCCTGGTTGTCCCCATATGCCCCCACACGCTCGCCGCCAGACCCGTGGTGGTTCCCGACACGCTCGACATTCGCGTCGGGATCGGCGCTGACGGCGGCGAGGTGAAGTTCAGCGCCGACAGCACTGCCGTGTTCTCCCTTCTCGGTGAAGATGAGGTGGCGGTCCGGCGATCAGAGCACTCCATGCGTCTGATCGCATTTGACCACGGCACGTTCTACGACAAGGTCCACGACCGCCTGCTGTGGGGTGAGCGCGTGAACGCCTGAACCGCGCTTCGCCCGGAGATGAAAACAGGCTCCGTCCGTGCCGGCGGACGGGGCCTGTTGTGCTCTTTGCGGATATGCCCGGCCGGCTACTTGCTCCGGATGCTCATCCGCCCTGAGTTGGCATCGTACTGCACGTTGACGTCCAACGCGTCGCGCATGAACGAGAGCGGGACGAGGGTGCGGCCGGACTCGATGAACGGTTTGCGCTCCATCCTGATCGTCCGGTTGTTCACCCTGGCTCGGTCGTTGCCGATCTTCAGCTCGATCTCACGCGTATCGTTGACCGCGCGCACCGTCTGAGCAGTTCCGCCGCTCCAATACAGCCGACCGCCTGTGTGCTCGAAGACCTGACGTATGGGCGCGATGCCGATGCCGGCCTGGAACCTGGGCGTTACGTCAAAGGCAATCGGGGCGCCGTCGAACGCGATGTCGAAAGCGCCAACCTGGGGAACGATCAACGAGCGGCCGGCCGGCAATGCCGACTTGGGGGACGGCGGAATGTTGTTCAGCCGCGCTATCTCGGTGACGTCGGCTCCGGTCTTGCGGCTAACGGAAGCCAGCGTTTCGCCCTTCGAAACCTTGACGGTCGGCGGAGTTTGCACGGTCGCCCGTGGACGCGCCGGCGCGGGTGCGCGGCGCACAGCCGCAGGCTCGGCGGTCGCGGCGCCCACCAGCGTCGGTGCGACCCGGGGCAGACGGTCCGGCGCGGCCGCAACGCGAGGCGCGCCCACCCGGGGCATGGTTGCCGCTGCGCGGCCTGCCGTGGACGGCTCGGCGAGACGCGTCGTATCCGATGAAGCCGTGCCGAGCTTGGCTCGCGCGGGGGCTCCCGCCGATTGCGAGGTGGCCGGCTCAGGCGCAAGGACGATCGTCTTCTGTGCCTCGGGCACAGGCGGACCCGCCGGTTTGGCATTCTGCGTCCGCAGGTCTTCAACGACCGTCTGCTGTTTGGTGAAGCCGCCCGAGTTGTTGACGCTCACGTTGACCGGTCGCGACTTGTACGGAGAAGCCATATCGGCCGACTGCGTCCAGGCCTCCAGCACATGCCAGCCGTTCGCGTACTTGGTCGTGTCCCAGTTGTACTCGTACGGCGGGAAGTTGCGCAGTACTTTCAGCTCCCGGTTGATGAAGAACGTCACATACGGTTTCTGGCGCTGGATGTCGGCGTCAACCTTCACCCGGATCGGCACAGTGCCGCTCACCTCAATCCCGTTCTGGGGATAGGCGATGCGCACCGGCGCCGACAGATCAGGCCCTGGGATGCGGATGCGCGCCGGAGCCTCGACTGACTTTCCGTCAGGCCCGAACGCCTTGATCAGCAGATCGTGGTTGCCCTCGGTGAGGAGCATCGTCTCAAGAGTGAACGTGATCACTCCATGCGTCTGAGCGACGCCGAGCTGCCGTTTGGCGACAAGGGCGCCATCCAGGTACACCTCGACAGCCTCGACTGAGCCGCCCCGATAACTCACGTCAAGGGAAAGCCGATCACCGATCGAGCCGGGATCGGGAGCGATCACCTGCAGCTTGAGCCCTCCGGCAACCTGCGGTCGGGCTGCCTGAGCCGGCGTCACAAAGACAGCCAAGCCGCCGATACTTGCGATCGCGACCACTGCGCGTAGCCTACGAAGCATATGAACCTCCCATCCATCGGCCATCATGGCGATGCTGGATCGCGTTCAGGCGCGACGAGTGTCATCAGGCGCCGCCAAGGAGCGGCTCCTTGCGAAGCTCCACTCTAGCATATCCGCGCCTGCCTGTCAACTCAGGTTCGCGCCACTCACGCCGTCGTCATCCGCCACCACAATGGGCCGGTTCGCCTGACACGTGCAGCCCATCCATCAAGTGACGCCCATCGAACTGAGGCCACGTCGCTTGACTCGCCGGTTCGCCGCCGGTATACTCACAATGATCGCGGGCGGTTGGCTCAGTGGTAGAGCGCCTCGTTCACACCGAGGAGGTCACTGGTTCGAATCCAGTATCGCCCACCCACGCTTCCCCCTCCGCCGTCTTCATCGGTTCGCCTTGCGATAGAGCAGATTCACAGCGCCGGGCTTCTCTGAACACTCGATGAGCAGGCCGGTCTCCGTCAGGTCCCGACCCCGCACTGTGGTTTGGGTCCCCGAGTCCAGGTTGGTGAGCACATAGCTTGCTTTCGGATCCAGGCGGCGCAACTTCACGGCCAGCCGCAGATCGGGGCTGTCCTGCCTTCGAAACGCCTGGACGGCCCCCTGCCCTGCTTCGGGACGATCAAACTGCCATGCGATCCAGGCCGACGAGTCCTGAGTGTAGGGCGTGAGCGGGTAGTAGTCGCCAAAGTAGTTGGGGCTGAGCTTCCGCCATCCATCCACAAGATGCCTCAAACGCTCGAAGTCAAGCTCCTCGCGCACGTCAACCCCCGATCCCAGACTGGGAGCCACGTTGCTCCAGAAGGCGTACGGCTGAATGGGCGTCTTGCCTCCCCCGTAGTACGGCGCGTTGTCGCAGGCGACTGTGCCTGTGCCATGGTACGGGAGCCACATCGAGATGCCGTACGTCATGCACTGATGGCCAATGGCCTCGTATGCGTAGTCGCTCCGCCACAGCGGCACGGCCCGGCGCATGGTCTCGAGGTCGTTGCGACGACCCCCGGACGCGCACGAATCGATCAGCATGTTCGGATGTCGGCGTCGAAGCTCGTCCCAGTAGGCCAGGTAGCCCATGACGTGCTTGATCTCAGTGATGCCCTGCCGATCTTCGGCGTCGTTGGCGCGCCAGAATGCCAACGGGTCCATGTTGAAGTCCTGACGATACAGATCAATGCCGTTGTCGGTGATCAGCTTGTCCACATGCTCGACAAGCCACTTCCACGCATCGGGATTGCCGAGGTTCAGCAGCCTGCCGCTGCCCGACGACGCGCGCGCCTTGACATTGAGCAGCCGGAAAGCGGATGTGTCCGGCGTCTCGCCCGGCTTCAGCCAGCCGTAGCTCCAGTTGCCGTTGGGGTTGCGGTCGGGCGAGGAATCTCGTGCGGCGTCGTGAACCTCCCCGCGTGCGCCGACGATCCGAACGGACAACCCGGTGGAGTCGCAGATGTGCGAGCCGTTGCCCCATCCCACCACGAAGTCAAGCGTGTCCCCGGCCCTCATCTCGATGCGCTGGTCCTTCCGCGCCTCCGGCCCGTGCCCGTTGAGACGGAGGAACGCATCGAACAGCCGAACGCTGCCATGGAACACATGGACATCCGTCGTGGTCTGCCGGTCTATCGCGCGAAATGCAGCGGAAACGTCGTATGTGCCGTCGCTGGGGGCTGTCCAGCGCACCACGCAATACTCGCCTTTCGGCCCCGGATGGAACGAGAGCGCCCGGGGCTCCCACTCGATTCCCGCCATGCGCACAGGCCGATCTGAGGCGTTCACCACGACGGCGGGATCCGGTCCGCCGAGGTCCGAGCGCCAGCCGACGATGGCCGACAGCGCCGCGTCCTGTTCGGGATCGGCGCTCAAGAGCCACTCGGGGCGCTGCTCATATAGCCATGTTCCGGGGGCGACACGCTCGGGCTCGAACCATACCAGTATCTTGACGCCACGCGCATGGGCGTGGTCGCTGATCGGGCGAAACCCATGCGGGAAGCGCGCAGGGTCAACCTCCCATGTGCCGACTTGCGGCCAGCCGAGCTCCTGCATGTACCATCCGGCATCCATCCACCAATAGTCGAGCTTGAGGCCCAAACTCAGGTACCGGTCAATGTGCATGATCTGGTTGGCCTCGTTGGCGTGCTTCATCTCCTCATATGCCCGCGAACTGCTGGCAACGAACTGCGGAGGCGGAAGTTTGCCGCCGGGTCTGGGCATCGAATGTGCCATCATCCATCGGCGCCACAGGTTCTGCCCCCGGATCCAGCCGTCAGCGTCGCCTGCCTGCCACCACAGCAGCGCCATGAGAGGCGAACGGACCTCCTCTCCCGGGTGGAGCACAAAGCGAGTCAGCTCCTGGCCCGCGGTGAACCTCACTGCGCCCGCCGCAGAGCCACGGAACTCGCTCGCCCACTGCCCGGGCCAGCCTACGGCCGCGATGATCCCACGATTGCCCCAGTCAAGATTGAAGTACGCCATATCCGTGTTGGTCGGCCTTCCGCCCGCAGCCGTGATGCGCTTGACTGTTCCGGGCGGCAGGGGCGTCACCAGCGGTCCGTAGTCCGAGCGGTTGGCCGGAGAGCCCACGTTGTGGTGAAGAACCGGCTCGCCCGCGCCGCCGGGCATATCGAAGTCGGCCGCCTGTATGCCCTCGATGATCGGCGTGTCCTGAGCTCCGATGTTTCGGAACCACAGCGTCCACTCAGCAACAGGGTAGTCACGATAGACAACGGCGACACACCGGACCTCAAGCCCGGTCCTGTCGGAACGCCAGGTGGTCGTTGTTCTCGTCCTGTTCGCATCGAGCCGTTCGACTTTGGCCGAGTGCGCGCAGAGACCGAGGAAGTCGCCCGCTGCCTGGCCTCCCACACGAAATGAGAACGGCAGTGATGTCGCCTTGTCGCTCAGGCGCGCCTTTACCCACTCCTGAGCGGCAGCCATCTCGCCTCGTGTCGGAACGACCGCGCCGGCTGCCACCGCGCACAGCGCCAGCGCCAGCAGCAATGTCAGAGACTGCGTCGCATCCCCCTTCGCCATGTGGCATTCCCCCAAGCCCAGACGCAGTATGGTCGCGCGCTGATTGCCCTCAAGATCACGCCGCGCGCGCCGCTAAGCCGATGCTGGGCTACTCGGCGTCCTCGCGGTAGGTGTAGATTTCGGCCGGAAACCGTCCGGAAGGCTTCTGCGCCACCCAGACCGCCCTTGCCACCGTTGTCGGATCGGCTCGGTCGAGGTCCGACCAATCAAGCCGTTCGCACGCTCGGGCGAGCGCTCTCGCCTCACCTCGCAATGCCGCGGCGGGCTTGTTCATTTCGTCCAACGCGACCCGATTGGGTACGTGGGTGAACGGGCGAAGGTCAGGGACGCTCTGGAAGCATTCGCGCATCGGCCGCGCAGCGCGGTCGAAGTTGTTCATTGCCGGAATCCCCAGAACGAGCCCGATCGTTCTGACCAGGCCGGTGTGATCGTAGGGTGTGCTGACGACGGCGTTGCGTCGGGTGTACGGGGACACACAGTACGCGAGCGTGCGATGTCCGTCAACATGATCAACGCCGAGCTGCGAGTCGTCCTCGATGCACAGGATGAGCGTCTCGGGCCAGAAGCGGCTGTGCGAGATGGCATCCACAATCCGCCCAAACGCGAGGTCGTTGTCGGCAACCGTTGCCCTCGGTGTCGGCATGCCCGGGCTCGTACCCGCCGTATGGTTGTTGGGAAGCAGGATCATGGTGAGGGCAGGCATGCGCCCTCTGCGCTCCCACTCTCGGAACTCGGCAAGGAACCGATCCGCGCGCCACTGATCGGATACATTCATCGGGAAGCCGATGAACTCCGGATGCAGGAACTTGCGCAACTGGGCATTGTCCGTCTCGGCCCGAATCCGAAAGCGGTTCCCGCCCGAGCGGTAGTCGTTCCACAGTTCCGTCCAGCTCGGAAGGCCCTTGCGGTTTGGGTTCTGGGTATCCACGATGCGAGGCCGGTTCACGTATTCGCCGAACACACGCACCGACAGCCCGCGTCGCGCCGCAGCGGTCCAAAGGAATCCCTTGGGAGAATACGCCAGAGCATCGCCGCCGTCGTAGGGGTAGCTCCGGGCGTACGACGAGTAGTTCTGCTCCATGTACGCGTTGGCCACCGATGACGAAGTCCACTGATGCCCGTCCGCCGAGTTCGTGCCGCTCGTGTAGGTATTGTCGAGAAGCACAAACTGCCGGGCGATGGCATGCTGGTTGGGTGTGACCTCCTCGCCGAACAGGCACAGCTTGGGATCGCCGTTGCCTTCCGGCATATCGCCAAGCGTCAGGTCGTAGGTGTGGTTCTCTTTGATCACGTACACCACATGGCGGAACACGGACGGCTCACCGACGCGCTCCGGCACCGGCACAGGTCGCATGCCTTTGCGGGGAGGCAGCTCGGAGCTCCAACCGTTGTTGATCGCCACTCGCGCCGTCAGCCCGGCAAGGTCCTGCAGATCGCCTGCGGTCAGCCTCTGCACGACCCCGGCGCTTGCATGGACCCATCTCCCGCCCTGCCGCAGATCGCCCATCGAACCTATACCCTTGGAGCAAGCGACCCATATAGTGTCGCCCTGACGCCGCACAGAAATCGGGAACCATGCGGTCGGAATATACGCAATCTCCGCTCGCCGATCGGGCAGACCGTCGGGTCCGAGGCGCACAACTGCAAGCGCATTGGCTCCTCCGCAGGTCACATAGAGCGTGCGGCCGTCCGACGACAGTTCGACGCCCGTCGGCATATGGCCAAAGTCGCCGAAGGAGTGTCCCAGTCGGAGGGTCATCCTCACCCGACGGCGTCGAGCGTCAATGACCGATATTGTGTCGCTGTCGGAGTTGGCGACATACGCCGTCGCGCCGTCCGGAGCGATCGCTATGCCGGCAGGCTGTCTGCCGACCCGTATGTCCTTAACCTCAAGAGAGCCGGTATCTATGACCGAGACAGACCCTTCCGAGACGGCATCAGTCGCCCGCTCGATGCGCACATGTGTTCCTGCCGTGGCAGCCGTTGAGCGACCGGCAGGCGCAACTGCGCCGCCACGGTTGGAGACCCAGAGCGTTCGTCCATCAGGGGAGAGCCGGACATGGTAGGGGCATGCGCCGACCTTGACGTACTGGGGCGGATTAACTCCGGCGGGGTCGAGGACGGCGACCACATTGCGCGTACCCAACGCAACGTAGAGGCGGCTTCCGTCCGGAGCGCACGCAATGCCGGCAGCCTGCGGATCATTCGGCTGACCCGGAGCCCTGATTCCTCCGGACTCCACCGGCAATCGCCGTGCCTCTCCCGGCTTGCCGTCCGTAAATGGGATGCAAACGACGTTGGCGCCGGCCGAATGGTAGATCACGCCGCCGTCAGGACTCCAGGCGATGCCAAGCGGGCCGCCGCCGCCCTTGATCTCGACCGGAACGTCTCCAGCGCCATACACGAGCACCTTGCGGGGTGTCAGAACGGCAAGACGCGTCCCATCCGGCGACACTGCAATGTCCTTGGGCCGTTCGTTCGGCGTGATGAGCCACTTGCCGACTGGGGTGAGACGCTGCCCGGTCGGTACCAGAACGGCCCCATCGGGCTGCGGCCCCATCTGGACTTCGCCCACACGGACCGAAGCGGCCGCGAATCCGGCCAACAACGGCAGCACCAACATCAGGCGCCGACCCGACTTGAGCATACCAACGTCAAGACCGGCGCCGCCCGTACATGCGCGAACGCGTTTCATTGGACCCTCCCGACGTACGGCGGGTTGCGAGGCCGAACCTATGCGGCGCCAACCCACTCGGTGAAGTTGCCGGCCAGCAGTCGTCCGACATCCGCGGCAATGTCCCCCTCCGTCACCGGTCTGCCCGCGTCGGCGAGTGAGCTGTACGTGTCTGTTAGCGCTTCGGCGATGATCTTGCGCGATACCGGCCACTTGTACAGGAGCTGATCGAGAACGCGGGCATCCGAATGCTGAGCGATGAACGTCGCGCCCAGCATTTCGAGTCTCTCGCTCGTAATCTCTCGCACGATCGAGGGGTTGTTCAGGAACCACCAGCACCCGAACGGCATCAGGCTGCGGAACTTGCGCGCCGATACGCAGAGTTCGTGCTGGTTCTCGCGCGACAGCATCGTAATCAGGTAGCGGACCTGCGGATACTCGCATGCGAGACGCTCGACGCTTGTGACGTCAGCGCGACCTACTGCATCGCCCGCAAGCCGCATGTTGGGGTTCACCTGGCGCCGCACGCCGATCATCAGAGCCAGCGGCAGACGATGCTCAAGGCAAGCAGGCAGCACGACACCACGCAGGAGCCTGGTTCGCAAGGAATCGTCAGGGAACACGAAGTCGGCCGGCAGCGAGACTGCCATGTACAGCGGGTTCATGCGCTCGATCCACTGGCTCAGGAAGCGACGGCCTTCATGGAACGTGTCTCCGTTGACGTCCTCCGTAACGTCGTATCCGGACGCCCGAAGTGAATCGCAAGCTTCGGGCCACGCATTGAGGATCCGGTCGAGCCGAAGGGCGGCACGGTACCGGGGGTTCGTTGCTCCCCCCGAAAGCCAGACCAGGGCTTCGTCGGCATCGAGCGGGTCGTTGGTCATGACCAGCCAATCCACGCCGGCCATGTCGAGCACCTTGCCGGCATGCCGGTCGGGATCCTGGTCGGCGAAGAACTCGCGTGCCTGCTTCAGATCGGGCGCGCAAGGATCCAGTCCGAAACTCGTCAGCACTCGGACGACGCCCTGTGTCGCTTCGGAAATGGGAGGCCGCTTGACGAACAGCTCCGACCAGATCATGTCGGCCTGAGCCGAGTGCGGCATATCCCACCAATCGTCATACCGGATCGGCGCTACGCGGAATAGCTCCGCGATCAGATAATGGTAGTTGAGCAGCTCGTCAATGCCCCAGAGGTTGAGCGAGCCGAACTCCGGCGCGAAGAGGTGCGTGTGCATATCCACGACCCGCGCCTGGGTCACGACCCGGCTCACGGCAGCAGCAATCTCCTCGCGACCGCGCAGGGGCTCCGCCAACGTTGTCATTCTGTCCTCCTGGAAAAGGGTGCCTACCTGAGCAACGCCGGATCCGCTATGAGCGGGTCTGGAGTATCATGCCAGACAGCCGGCATCCGTCAGGCTTCCGGATTGCCGACTATAGCACCGCCGACAGTGTGTGTCAAACACGAATCCGTGTCCCGACTGACGCCCGGCAGAAGGAATTGGACATGCCCGAACGCCAGTCGCCGAAGTTGCGGGTACAACGAGGCGACTCGGACATGAGTCCCGGAGGATCACACCATGTTGGCCCAGAGCTTGCTGATCATAGTCGCGCTTAGCGTCCCGCCGATTGCCGCACCGGCTCCCGACAACGAACCCCGCCTGTACAGAAACGGCTCGCCGGCAGCGTTCGCCGACGTGGTTGAGGCGCTCTCGGAGGCGGATGTCGTGCTGGTTGGCGAGCAGCACGGGTTCGCCGCAGGACACGCCTTTGAAGAGCGACTCCTCCGTGCGCTGCATGCCCGGCAGCCGAAGCTGGCGCTGTCGCTTGAGATGTTCGAGACCGACGTTCAGGGAGTGCTGGATGAGTACCTCGGCGGACACATCACCGAGGCGGCGTTTCTGGCCGCAGCCAGGCCCTGGCCGCGCTATAAGACCGACTACCGTCCGATGGTTGAGTACAGCCGCGAGGCGCGCCTGCCGGTGGTGGCGGCAAACGCCCCTCGTCGCTACGTCAACATCGTTTCGCGCAAGGGTCAGGAGGCGCTCTTGCAGCTGCCACGCCAATCGCGGGCGTTCCTTCCGAGACTGCCCTACAGCATGGAGATCGGCGCGGCCTACGAGGCTGAACTTTCTCGGCTGTTCGGCTCTCCTCACGGCGCAGCGCCGACGCCGGGCATGCCGAGTCCGGACAATATGAAGCAGGCTCAGGCCCTGTGGGACCACTCCATGGCCGAGAGCATTCTGTCGGCACGGCGGCGTCTGCGAGCGCGAACCGTCATGCACGTTTGCGGCTCGATGCACTGCGAGAGGGGCTTCGGCATCGTCGAAAGGCTCAAACGGGCGTCGCCCCGACTGCGCATCGCGACCGTCATCCTGCGACCGACACCGGAGGACGGCTCGGAACTCCCGGCCGACCTCGGCGACTTCGTCGTTGACTGCGGCCCCAAGCCGAAGGACGCACCGCCCGGACAGGGGTCCTGATCCGGCCAGGCCGGCCTCGCATACACCGGAGCTCCAACGTCGCGCCACGGGTCTGACGGCGATTGACCTGCGTTCGGGCGTATGCTATCCTGTCGGTACCCAACGGAGGTCTGACCCCCGATGTCGAGTCCCCTCGTGGCCGTCGTAGGCCGTCCAAATGTGGGCAAATCCACCCTTTTCAACCGGCTGACCGGCAAGCGGATCGCCATCGTTGAGGATACGCCCGGCATCACGCGCGACCGTCTGTACGCGCCGGGCGAATGGGCGGGCCGCCATTTCACGCTCATTGACACCGGCGGCATCGTGCTCAACGAGACTGACCCGATCGTCACGCAGGTCCGGAAACAGGCCGAGATCGCCATGGAGGAAGCCGATGCGATCCTCTTCGTGTGCGACACGCCCGAGGGGCTTCTCGACGCCGACCGCGACCTTGCCAACGCGCTTCGAAGGTCGCCGAGTCCCGTCTTCGTCGTGGCCAACAAGGTGGATTCACGGCGGGCCGACGCCGACGCCATGGAGTTCCACTCGCTGGGCCTTGGTCCCGTGTATGGCGTCTCGGCGGTACACGGACACGGCATTGGCGACCTCCTGGACGAGCTCGTCAAGGTGCTTCCGCCGCACACGGAAGCCGGCGAGGACGACCAGACCGCTCGACTGGCGCTCATTGGCCGCCCCAACGTCGGCAAGTCGTCCCTGACCAACGCCATCCTCGGCGAGGATCGGGTCATCGTCAGCCCGATCCCGGGCACCACGCGCGATGCCATAGACACGGCGCTTGAGCGCGACGGACAGAGCGTGCTGCTGATAGATACGGCAGGAATACGGCGGGCAGGCAAGATCCAGGGAAGCGTCGAGTACTACACAGTCCTCAGGGCCAAGACCGCCATCGAACGCTGCCATGTTGGGATCGTGGTGGTTGACGCTGACGCGGGGCTCCTCGACGGTGACAAGCGAGTGGCCGGAATGGCGCACGAGGCGGGCCGGGCATGTGTTGTGGCAGTGAACAAGTGGGACTTGCGCGACCCGCAGTCGTCAAGCGGAAGGCCCAACCCTGCGCTCATGCGCGAGTTCACGGCTGAGTTCCGCAAGCAGACCCCATTCCTCGCGTATGCGCCGTTGGTGTTCTGCTCGGCGGTCACGCGCCTGGGCGTCTCCGACCTCCTGGACACGGCAATGTCAGCCGCCGCGAACCATGCACACCGTATCCCCACAGGCGAACTGAACCGGATCATACGAGCGGCAGTTGATGCCCGGCCGAGAACCGTTCACGGACGCCAACTGAAGATCTACTACGCGACCATGCCGCGCGTCCAGCCGCCGACGGTCCTCCTGTTTGTCAACCATCCGGACCTGCTGCACTTCTCCTACGCCCGCTATCTCGAGAACAAACTGCGCGAGGCATATCCCCTTGAGGGCACTCCCCTGATCATTCGCGCCCGCACTGCCGAGAGCGGCCCCGAACCGACCGACGGCTCCTCTTCTCGCACAGCAGGGAGCCGCAAGACCCGCAAGCCATGACTCATGGCACAAGCGCTGAAGGGGTGTCGAACGGCGGCCCGGTCCGACAGGCCAGCCCGGCCACCGAAGAGCGCACCGCCGACAAACTCACTGCGGAAGAGCTTGCGGCGGCGGGTCTGACGGATGTGGCCCGCGCCAGACGACTGCTGGTCGGGCTTGCCGGGCGGGGAGTGACCGACGAGGATGTCGCTCAGCTCCTGCCACACCTTCTGGATGCGCTCTCGGCTTCGCCGGACCCCGACCGAGCCCTGCTCAACTTCGTTCGCTGGACGGAGGCGATCGGCAACAAGACCACGCACTTCCGGTACTTGATTGGCCATCCGACCGCGCTGACGATCTACCTGAACGTCTGCGGAGTGAGTCAGTACTTCTCCGACATACTCGCACGGAACCCCGAGTATTTCGAGATCATGGCCAATCCCGGCGTTCGCTCCGGTTCGCGCCCTGCCGACATGATGTACCGCGAGCTGTCGGCGCTTGTTGACTGCATTGCGCAGCCCGAACTCAAGCTGGAGGCAATGCGCAGATTCCGCCATCGCGAGATGCTGCGCATCGGCGTCCGCGACATCATGGGCATATCGGACATGCCGACCACTGCGCGGGAGTTCTCGAACCTTGCCGATGCCTGCATTCAGAAGTGCTATGCGCTCGCCCGTGAGGATGCAGCCGCCAGACTCACCGGGTCCAAGGGCGATTCGGGTGCGGCAGGGCTGCGCTTCGCCGTGATCGCGCTCGGGAAACTGGGAGGAGCCGAGCTCAACTACTCCAGCGACATAGACCTTGTTTTCGTATGTGACCTCATGCCCGGTTCGGACGAGGACCGCGGCATGCGGCTGGCCATGGCTATAGCCGAAGCCACAGTCAACTATCTGAGCAAGGAGATGCAGAACGGCCACCTCTTTCGCGTGGACATGAGACTGAGGCCCGAAGGCCGTTTCGGCGCGCTGGTCCGCACGCTCGCTTCCTATAAGAGCTACTACGAAAACTGGGCGGAAACGTGGGAACGCCAGGCGATGATCAAAGCGCGCCCTGTTGCCGGCGACGTGCAGCTTGGTCAGGAGTTCCTGCGTATCGTCGCTCCCCACGCGTTTCCAAGACGCATGTCTCACCAAGTCATCGCTGACATCAGGGAGAACAAGCGGCGGATCGAACGCCTTCAGAAAGCCAAGGGCGGCCCCATGGACGTCAAGCTGGGTCCGGGAGGCATTCGCGACATCGAGTTCACCGTCCAGTTCTTGCAGATGGAGAGGGGCGCCCATGACCCGCTCCTTCGAACCCCAAACACCCTACAGGCCATCGCCAGGCTAAGGCAAGCGCGCGCGCTCGGCGCCGCAGACGCGAGGCGACTGACCGATGCCTACGTGTTCTTGCGGAATGTCGAACACAGGCTGCAGCTGCTCTACGATCATCAGACCGAGAAGCTGCCGGCGACTGAGCGAGACATCGGCCTCCTCGCGCGCCGTCTCGGCCTGACCGATGCCGATGAGTTCCGCCGGACGCTTGACGCGCACACCTCCGCCGTTCGCGAAATCCACCTGCGCCTCTTCTGGCGTGACGAGAGCCCTACCGATTTCGCGGCTGCTGCCACGCCTGCCATGGCAGATCACGATCCCGGCATTGCCGAACGACGCCCTGCCGTCGAGACCTCCCCATTCTCCGGCGAGGACTTCCTCATTGAGCTGACGGCGCTCAACGACAATGAAGTTGACATCAAGCTTCAGACTCGCTTGGCAGCCGAGGGCTTCCGCGAACCGGAGAAGAGCGTGGCGGTACTCAGAGCCGCGCTCTACGGCACCTCGTACGGTCGCGAAGCCCCCGAGGCCGAGACGTCGTTCTTGAGGCTTGCACCGGCCCTTCTTGAGGCTTGCGCCCGCGTTGGCGACCCGGATGCCGCGCTGGCGGGCTTCGACCTCCTGAGCCAATCCAATCCCAACCGAGCGGAATGGTACGGCGCGCTGCAGGCCGCTCCCGAAGTGCTCCACCGCCTGGTGCGTCTTGCGTCGGGCAGTCGGTCGCTGATCCAGAGCCTCGCGAAACACCCCGCCTGGCTCGATCTGCTCTTCAGTGAGGAGATGCTCGATCCCGACGCCAAGCTCCGCGAGGTGACCGCGCGCGAGCTTGCGGGTCGCATTCCGCCGACAGCCCGAGAGACTGACATTGAGGACGCGGCCCACTGGGATGCCGTCGCTCAATACGCCCACCGCGAGCGATTGCGCATTGGAGCGCGAGACATCTGGGGCGAAGCCACACCCGCTACCATCGCCCTCGAGCTGACGTCCCTCGCGGAAGCGCTGGTGGAGGTCGTGCTGCATCGCTGCTGCATTGTTTCTGCTCGCAGGGCCGATCTCGATCCGGCTGAGGTGGAGCGCAGCATCGCCGTCATCGGATTCGGTAAGCTGGGCGGCCGTGAGCTGTCGTACACATCGGACCTCGATATCGCGTTCGTATGCGACGACAGCGTCTTCGAACTCGGCGACGAGCCGAATGGCCGCTCGGCAAGATACGCAGTGATGAACGAGATCGCCGAGATGACGCTGAGCTGCGCGCGTATGCTGCATGCTCGCGATCTCCCATTCGTGCTGGACGCTCGCCTGAGGCCGGGCGGAAGGTTCGGACCCCTTGTGCAGTCGGTGTCGCAGTACCGCGCGTACTACACGAACGAAGCCGACACCTGGGAGCGGCAGGTGCTGATCAAGGCCAGGCACATTGCAGGATCGCCCGCTCTCGGCAGCCAATACATGGACGTGGTTCGCAACGCCGTCTACGGACAGCCCATCTCCGACGCCGACGCCGACGCAATCCGAGCCATGAAGCGTCGCATCGAGTCCGAACGACTTCGAACGGAGGAGCGCCATACGAACCTGAAGCTCGGTCTGGGCGGCTTAAGCGACATCGAGTTCACTGCCCAGTTCTGGCAGATGCGGTGCGGACACCAATACGAGTCGGTTCGCGTTCCGGGCACCGTTGAGGCCCTGAATGCCCTTGCCTCTGTAGGTGCATTGCCGCTGCCGGACGCTGCGCGCTTGATGGACACCTACATGGCTCTCTCAAGCGTGCGCAACCGCCTCGCGCTACTCACGGGGCAACCGATGGACGTGTTTCCTCGAGATCAGCGGCGTGCCCGAGCTCTGGCCATTGAGCTCGGAACCACCGATGGCCCGGATGGGACCGCCGAGGACGCATTGCGTGCGACTGTGGCAGGACGGATGGAGGAGACCCGCCGAATCGTTGAGCGTCTGTTCTACGGTCGGCTTCGGCCGCGTGACAAATGACATGGCCCGAGGGGCATGGCGATACCAAAGAGAGACGGGCGATTGCGCAGGACCTGGGGTGAGGTACACGGCGGTACCAAAGAGCGACAGGCGATTGCGCAGGACCTGGCCCGAGGTGCACGGCGATACCGCACGACCTGGGGCGAGGAGAATGGCGGTACCGTACGACCTGGCCCGCCGGACCAGGCTACCATCCGCCGCCCCTTCAGGGCCAGGACGAAGGCATTGCGGTGGGTACCGTAGCGCAGGCGTCTCGCCTGCAACGAATGTGTTGATTCGTAGCGCAGGCGTCTCGCCTGCATCAGACGATTGACGCAATATGAGCGAGTGGCTAACGATCATTGCCAGTTACGTGGTTGGCGGCATTCCGTTCGGACTGCTTGTGGCTCGTTGGGTCGCGGGCATTGATGTGCGCTTGCACGGCAGCGGGAACATCGGGGCCACGAACGTATATCGCGTCGTCGGGTGGCGCGCGGGGATAATGGTGTGGCTTCTGGATGTGGGCAAGGGCCTTGCCCCCGTCCTTGCGGCACGCGCGATCGCCCTCGGCACCGAATGGCAGATAGCGGCGGGGCTCGCGGCCGTGGTCGGCCACAGCTTCTCCCCGTTCCTCAAGTTCCGAGGAGGCAAGGGCGCGGCGACGAGCTTTGGGGTGATGCTTGGCGTCATGTGGCCTGTCGGGGTGATTGCGCTTGCGGTCTGGGCTGTGGTCATCGGCCTGACGGGATACGTATCGCTCGGTACGATCATCGGAGCCGTCTCGCTCACTCCGTCCACGCTGCTGATCTACCCGGGTGATCGAGCCAGGCTGGCCTTCGCAGTCGGAGCAGCGCTGCTGACGATAGCCAGGCACAGAAGCAACATACGCCGGCTTATTGACGGGACCGAAAGCCGGTTTCGTCGTGGCGGGAAGGAGCCACGCGAGTGACGTTCGCGGATAGGAGTGGGGCGTCGGCGACACGCGTTGCCATGGCGGCGGCGAGTCTCCTGACCGTCGCGCTCCTGTGGCTCACCGTCCGCGGGGCGCCGCAGGCACCGGTCGTCAGCGCTGCCGAACCGACCGGAATCTCCTTTGACGCCCGGCCGGCCCGCTATGTGAGACTGGTCATCCTGAAGACGTCAACGTCCGAGCCCTGCATGGACGAGATCGAAGTCTATGCCGGCGAAGACAGCCGCAATCATGCTTTGGCAGCCAATGGAGGCGTGGCCTCGGCTTCCTCGTGCATAGCGGGCTACGCGAGCCACCGGATCGCTCACCTGAACGACGGCAAGTACGGCAACGCCCGTAGCTGGATCGCGGCGAGCGCTTCGGAAGGTGAATGGGCTCAGATCGCTCTGCCCGAGGTCGTCGCCGTTGACCGCGTCGTCTTCTCGCGCGACCGCAAGGGGCAATACGCCGACCGAGTTCCCCTGTGGATCAATGTGCTCACATCGCTCGACGGGACATCCTGGGAAACGGCCGCTGAGTTACGAGGCATCCTCGCCCCGCCGGGCGTCAGTTCGTCCGGTCGCATCATCGCTATCCGTCAGGAGCATGCACGTTACGTCCGGGTTTCCATCCTTGGGACCGACAACGCCGCGCCGCCTGCCCTCGCCGGCATTCGCGTATTCGGACCTGAGCCGGGTCTCGACCTTGCGTCGCCCGGATCGGGCGGTCGCGTCATGGCATCATCCGAGCGCGACGCAGCGTCCCACCTGAACGATGCCGATCCGGCCACATGCTGGACCGCCGCTGATCCGGACCGACAGTGGGTTGCGGTCGCGCTGAAGGATCGGCTTGAGGTCAATCGCATCGAGTTGGAGCGCGCCCGAGGCGACGCGACACGCGGGTTCCCGGTGGTTTTCTCTGTGGACATATCGCTGGACGGGCGCCGATGGAAGACCGTGGCGCGAGAAGGCTGGCCGGCGTTGCCCCCGCCTCCGCCGCCTGCGTCTTCGAGCATCGCAGCCGTCGCCGACGGCGACCGAGTGCCGCGTTACGACGCTTTGGGCTACCCGAATCTCGCGCTGGAAGCCGACGCCAGAGCATCCGCATCGGGCGTCATCGCGGGCCATCCGGACATTCATGCCGTCGCCCACCTCAACGACGGGCTCTACGGCAACTCGCACTCATGGATCGCGGACTCTTTGCCGGCATGGGTCCAGCTTGACTTCGACAAGCCGCGCTGGGTCTACCGGGTGGCGTTCGGCAGCGATCGAACCTCGGGCTACCGCGACCGCGTCCCGACGCGCTGGCAGATCCTCGCGGACATGGAGAGCCGCGACGGTCATGCGGCCAGCTCCAGCCGGCGGGTCGCGATCGGCGGCTCTTCTCTGGACGCCTCGGTGCGTGTCGAGCACGTATTCCGACCTGTATGGATGAAGCGCATTCGCGTTGAGATCAGGGCGTCCCGCGACGGCGTCTGCCGTCTTGATGAGCTGGAGGTCTACGGGTCGCCGGTCGCGATCTCAACGGACGCCATTGGCGAGTTCTCCGAGTGGCCCGAGCGTGAGACTGCCGATGACGAAGTGGTCCATAAGGCGTTTGTCGCTGAGGAAGTGGCGTGGTTGAAGACCTTCGGACGCGCCGACCTCGACGCTGGCCTCACTGAGTATGTTCGCGTCTGGCAGTATCCCGAGCACGCGCCCGACGACGACCTGCCCCTGCCTGAAGTCCCGACGCCTCCGAGGATTGACGGCGTGCCGGATGACGCTTGCTGGCAGCGCGCCAGCACAGGCGTTGTAAGGGTCGTGGCTCCGAGCGTGATTCGACAGAATCCCCTCGTACGCCAGCGCATCAGCGCATGCACGTCGCACGGCCTGCTGTACCTCGCCCTTGACGTTGACCGCACGCTCAGCTCGCATGTGGCGGTCATCTCTTCGGGTGATTGGTCCGACGCTGCGGTTATCGCCGCGCGCGATGACGGACTCCGCCTCCTCCGTTACCGCCAGGGAGACGGCGGCCGGCTTGAGGTCGCGCGCGACATACCGATCGAGTCCGCGGGGAACCTCGCGGCCGGGACCGTGGAGCTGAGTCTACCCCTTGCGGAGTTCCGCCGGGCTGAGACCTATGGCATCCGTGTCGGTCTCGGTCTCGGCGGGCGCCACACGTCGGGCCTGGGCAGACCCGTTACGTTCCGCACGTCACAGCTTGGCATTGCCGAAACGGCATCGAGCGACCGACGCCTGTTCGCAGTCCGATTGGCCTCCGGCACCAGTGAGACGTCGGTCCGACTGGCAGCGACAGGCGTACCCGACCAGGTAGTGAGCCTTGGCCCTGGCGAGGTTCGAACGGTGACGATCCCGGCAGTCCCTGGCCCGATCGGGCCCGAGCAGGATGTTCGTATCGAAGAGGGACCGGGCCGCCAATGGCGTCTGAACCTATTTGAGTATGACCCTCTCCACCGCACGATGTATCTCATGGCCGCCATGCTCGATCGGCTGGAGAAGGAAGGCGTTAGCGTCGCGAATGAGCGTCGTCTCTATGCGGAACTTGCCCGCAGGTCCGCCCGATCGGCCGTTACGGACGCAGAGCGGCGCGATCTGTACGTTCAGGCACGCTTGGCGAAGCGCGCCTTGATGATGCGGGCTCCGGCGCTCGCAGCTGCGCGACGTGTCCTGTGTGTTCGCAGGCATCCCTATATGCCCAGCCACAACTACAGCGACCTACTCGACGCAACGGGAGCTCCGGGCGGCAGCGTGTCGCTTGTCGAGTTCCCGTACGAAGGCGGCGCCATCCAGCCTGATAAGGCCACGGCCAGAAAGCTGTTCGATGCGGCGAACGGCGTTGTCCGCGATGCCTCGGCATCTTACGATCTCACAAGCGTATACTTCGCGTACAGGAGTGAGCCGAACGGGTACTTCCACCTTATGCAGGTCCGGCCCGACGGCACGTCTCCGCGTGCGTTGACCTCGGGTCCGTTCCACGACCTCTATCCCACTCCTCTGCCCGACGGCGGCCTCGCCTTCATCAGCACCCGATGTCGGGCTCGATACCTTTGCTGGCGACCGCAGGCTTACGTGCTGTTCCGTCTTGACGGCAAGGACATCGAGCCACTTTCTTACGCCAACCTGAGCGAGTGGGCGCCGAGCGTCATGCGCGATGGCCGCATCCTATGGACCCGGTCGGAGTATCAGGACAAAGGGGCCGATTTCAGCCATACCCTCTGGTCGGTTCGACCTGACGGGTCGCACGCGGACCTTGTCTTCGGCAACACCCTGATCCAGCCCAACGGCTACACGGGGGCGCATGAAGTCCCCGGCACGAACGAGATCGTATGCACGCTGATATCCCACTTCGGCGACCTGAACGGTCCGATCGTGCTCATAGACCCGGCACGAGGCAGATTCGACCCGCTGGCGATCCGGAGTCTCACGCCTGAGGTCCCGTGGCCCGGCGCTCCGCCATCCGAAGAATGCTTCCGTGATCCGACGCCGCTCTCGCGCGACTACTTCCTCTGTTCGCATGCGACCGGCCGGAAGTTCGATGCCTACGTCATTGACCGATTCGGCAACCGTGAGTTGCTCTACGCCGATCCCGACATATCGGTCATGTGCCCAACGCCGTTCGTGCGCCGCGTACCGCCGTCCACGCTGGCTCGAACGGCCACACCTCCGGCAGGAACCACGTCGGGCGAGGGCGAGTTCATCGTGGCTGACGTCTACGCCGGGCTTGGACCGAAGGTGCGCCGTGGGGACGTCAAGTGGATCCGGATCTCGCAGGAAGTGCGAGCCGATCTGGAACCGGTGCCCGGAGGATACCGGGCCGACCATCCCGACTTCGAGGATTGGTACGCGACGCCGGTACACCTCGTCAACGGCCCGTTCGGATGGCCCAGCTATGTGGCAAAGGCGTCGTGGGGGCTCGTGCCGGTCGCACCTGATGGGTCGGCGCGCTTCAAGGCGCCCGCGGGGAAGGCGCTCTACTTCTCGGTCCTCGACGTCAACTACGACGAAGTGCAGCGGATGCGGAGCGTTGTCCAGCTTGCGCCCGGCGAGCGTCGCGGCTGCATCGGGTGCCACGAACCACGCCGCAACGCGCCCCGAGTGGGAGTTCGGCCGCGCCTGAGTCGTCCGGGCCGAGTCGTCCGGCATCCCTGGGACGGCCGCCCATTCTCATTCGAGCGGGATGTTCAGCCGGTATTGGATCGGCGCTGTGCCGGCTGCCACGACTCCAGGCATGAATCCGGCGTGGACCTTCGCGGAACTCCGGGCGACGACAAGGTTCCGATGTCCTACCGCACGCTAATAGGCCAAGGGCTAGTACACTATTTCGACTGGAGCTACAATCCCGGCGGCAATGAGAAGGCCGAACCGCTCACATTCGGAAGCCGCCGAAGCAAACTCATGCACCTGATACGGTCGGGGCATCACGGCGTGCGCATGACAGCTTCAGACGCGCTTCGCATCAAGACCTGGGTGGACCTGAACTGCCCGCTCTGGCCCGACTACGTACACCGGCCTGACAGGGCAGCGGCGATGCCGCCGGTCCATCGTGACTGACCAAGGGCCGTCCTATCAAGGGCGCGCACAAGAGGGAGACACTCATGACTGACCAACGCAGCACAAGGGCTTTCACATTGATTGAGCTGCTCGTTGTTATCGCGATCATCGCAATCCTTGCCGCCATCCTCTTCCCGGTCTTCGCACAGGCAAGAGAGAAGGCGCGAAGCTCAGCCTGTCTTTCCAACGCCAAGCAGCTGGCTCTGGCAACGCTGATGTACGTCCAGGACAACGATGAGTTGTTCCCGCAGAGCGTCTACAGCATGGACACGCCCATCCTCATGCCCGGGACCAACGCGCGCGTGTTCACTCTCTACGATGCCGTCATGCCGTACATCAAGAACATAGACATCTTCGTGTGCCCGTCCAACAGGCCCGGCATTGACTTTGCCGCCATCCTGACACCCATGGGTCTGCGCACGAGCGGGTTGTTTCGATATGCTTCCTACGGTATGAACTTTGCCGTGTTCCAGGACCCCTCATTGCCGCCCGATCTGTTCGAGCAGGACCCGGTGACGCCGCTCGCGGCCGTAGTCGAGCCGGTCAACACGACTCTGTTTTTCGATTCGAAGTACACCCCGTACGGCGGCGCTCCAGCCTATCCCGAGTGCCCCTCGCCGACGGAGGGCTTCGGCTGGACCAATATGTCGGGCGACGTTCGACACAGCGAGGGCTTCAACATCAACTTCGCGGATGGCCACAGCAAGTACTACCCGCGGCGCGGCACCATACCCGGCATCTCGACGGGAGGCGTGCCGACCTACACTCTGCCATGCGACCTGTCGGGCATCCCCGGCGGAACGCCTGACACATAGCCCTTCGCCACCAGGGGCCGGTCACAAACGGCCCTTAGCCCTGAGGGGGCGTCACAAGGACATCCGGCGCCGTATACGGGTCTCTTACTGTGCGCCCCCGACACCCGCGAACAACTCCCGCACACGCTCGCCGCTCAGCCGCATTGCGCGCTCGCTCTCCATCGTTCGCGGCGAGCCTTGCTCAACCGCCTGCTCCAGAACTATGTGCGGACGTACTCCGAGTCGCTTGAACTCGCCCACGAGCCGGCCGTAGTCGAGGTCGCCGTCGCCGAAAACCTCCGACCAGACCCCGCCGGATGATTGCCGAACGTGGACTTCCACGATCCGGCGACCGTACAGTCGCACCACATCGAACATCGCGACTTGCGAGTTCCCCGATCCCCTATAGATCCAATGCGGGTCCAGGCACAGCTTGACGTACCTGGGATCCGTTCCCGTCATCATATGGTGGAGTTCCCGGGCTGCCTGCCGGAGCTCGATGTCATGGTTGTGGTAAGCCAGAGTCACCCCAAGCTTGAGCAAAGCCTTGCCCAAACGGTTCAGCGCTTGCGCCTGCCGTTCCAGCTCGTCATCGTTCTTGTCCTGCGTACCGCCCCATTGAATGGGGTTCGGATTGGTCACGATGATCCGGTTGCCGTATGCGCGCGCTCGTTCCGCGATCGCGAGGACGCGCGACGTGCTTCTCTCAACTTCGTCCGGCCTGTGAAGGGTGGTGTTCACGTACGCGGAACGCATCTCCAGACCGGCCGCCTTGACCGCGGCGCCGATTCGTTCGGCGTCCTCCGGTGTCTCGAGGATGGGCTCGAGTCCATCCAGCCCTGCTGCCTTGACGGCGTTCAGATCGGTTGCCCGGGTCATATCGAACGCACGCCCCTCACGAGCGTAGTAGACCTGCCATGAATACACGTTGGAGGCTATGTGGAGGCGGCCTGCCCCCGACGATAGGGCGGCAATGCCGCCGGACCCGAGTATCGCCGCGCCAAGCCCGGCCGCCATCGCCATTCCATGTGACATGCTTGATGCCAAACCCTGTGTCCTCCCCGGATAACGCTTGACGTTCTTCGTCCTGTGCTGTCTCCATTATCCCATGTCACGGATTGCGTGACGCCGGTTGACGCAAAGGAACGGGCAGAGTATCATGCGCAGGGTGCGCCCACGACACCATCCCAATTCGGAGGATCAACATGCCGTTCGGCCACGGCCTCACAAACGAACTGTTCGGTCCCGTAACCGGTCGCAACCGACGCGTTTCCAGCAACGAGCAACCGAACTGGAACGACGGCAACATGGACATGACATGGCTTCAGCCGGGCGATGTCCTTGAGCTTCCGATACTCGAAGGACCGGGCATTATCAGGCACATCTGGATGACGAGTCATGCCGGCGGCGTAGGCGAACTGGACACGCTCAGCCTCCGTATCTACTGGGACGACAGCGAGACGCCGGCGGTTGCCGTTCCTCTCGGCATGTTCTTTGCAGTCGGCCAGGGAAGGCCCGCGGTCGTTGAGAGCTGGCCGGTACAGGTATCGCCGACCGGCAGTCTGACGTGCTACTGGCCGATGCCGTTTCAGCGCTGCGCGCGCATCACCATCACCAACGACAACCCGGATCGGGGCACCGGGCTGTACTGGCAGGTTGACTGGGAGCAGACAGCCGACCTTCCCAAGGACGCGATGCTCTTCCACGCAGGCTATCGGCAGGCATTTCCCGCGCCGTCGGGAGCCGACTACGTCGTTGCCGACCTCGCCGGAACCGGCCGCTACGTGGGCACGGTCCTTGCCGTGACGCTGGGCCAGGACGGGTGGTTCGGCGAGGGCGACGACTTCTTCTTCATTGACGGCGAGAAGACGCCCAGCCTGCAGGGCACGGGAACAGAGGACTACTTCAACGATGCATGGGGCTTCAGGCCTCGGACCGGCCTGTGGTTCGGTCAGCCGAGATGGGAAGGATACTCCGCAGGCGATGCAGGAGTGTGCTACCGATGGCATCTCCTGGATCCCGTCACCTTCAGCCGCTCGCTCCGGGTCTGCATTGAGCACAAGGGCAACCTTCCGCGGTCCGAGGACGGCTTCTACGTTGAACGCCCCGACTTCTGGAGCAGCGTCGCGTTCTGGTATCAGCATGGAACCAACGGAACGGAAGGAGCCGACCTGCCGTCGTGGCCTGAGCGAAGCGTGCCGTGGCTCGACGTGCATCTTCTCGAAGCATTCCAAGCGATCAGGACGGCCGGCAACGCCAGACCCGCGATCACGCTCGAAGGCATGTTCGGCGGACAGCCAATGCTCCTCTGGCCGAACACCGAACCCGCCGCAATGATGACGATACCGTTCGCCGTGCCCGATATGCAGCGCTACGCGTTGCGCCTCCTCGCACAGACAGGACCCGACTCCGGCTCATTCGATATCGAGATTGACGGTTCGCCGGTCGCGACCGATATCAACCTCTGCGCCGCGGAACCTGAGGCCCGCGCCATCTCGCTCGGAGCGCTCGTACTCGATGCGGGGATGCATGCCCTGTCTTTCGTGGCGCGCGACTGCCCTGTGGGCTCGCTCTGTGTGGAACGGCTGCGTCTCCTGAAGCTCCCTCCCGAGGCCACGCGGCCCATCCGTGGACGCAATGAAGCCCATTTCATCAGATTGGGCATAGGGCGAGCATTGTACGCCCATCGTCTTGCCTATGGGAACCTGCCCAACTCTCTGGACGAACTTGTAGAAAGGCGGATCATGGATCCCAGATACCTCGAGGACGAGAATGGGGTGCGGCTCCAAGCATGGCGCGAGGACGCGAGGTTCGTCGTCGAGGCGCCGGAGTGGAAGCATAGCTGGACAGGACTGGATGCCCGACGTTAGGGCGAAGCGCCACGGCGCGTTCGGCCGTCGGCTAACTGTGAGTGTATAGGATGGACCAGGACGAAGCGAGGACGAGTGACGCAACCGCGGAGCGGCGCGCGATTGGACGGGCACTGCAGGCCATCGCCATGCGCCAGCGAGACACGGACGCATACGGGATCATCGCCACCGAGCTTCGCACACTCCTGCGCGCATCCACGGTGGCCGTTGGATTGATCGCGCCGCAGACCTCCCGTGTACAGTCCTCTACCGATCCCGGCGGCCCAATGGACTTCGTCGCCGTTGCGGGAGCCGACCCGCGCGAGATCGTCGGCCTTCGTGTTGCCGCTGACGACACTCTCTGCGTGAACGCGCTTCGCGTCGGACGTCCGACAGTGTTCCTCCCGGACCCACACTCTGCGGTTCGGAGCGGAGCGATCTGCCCGATCGTCAGCGTATCGGGCGTCCGCGGAGCCATCTATGCGGTGGACAGGGAGGGCGGCGCACCCTTCGAGGACCACGATCTTGACATCATGTCGGTCTTTGCTCAGGCCGCCGGCATGGTGGTCGAGTCTGCACAGGCGAGCCGAGAGCTGGCAGAGAAGCAACGAGAACTGGCGGTCCTCTACGAAACAACGCGCACCGTAACGTCGAGTCTCAACATCCAGGGCGTGCTCGACTCGGTGCTCGATGCCATTTGCCACCACATACCGGTCCAGGCCGCTGTCGTGTACCTGCTCAACGATGAGCGCACGCACCTTTTCATCGCAGCTGACCGTGGCCTGAGCGATGACGAACGCGAGGTTCAGTTGGCCGCCGACACGGGCGTCGCCGCGCGCGTCCTGAACGATGGCGAGCCGCTCCTTCTGACGGACACCGATTCCATCGTCACGCAGGCGTCCCGCCAGGCGCTGGGTGACATCGGCGAGGTAGACATTCGCTCGGCAGACCATCGTCAGCGCTCGGCAATGGTTACGCCAATCCGCAGCGCCTCCGATGTGATGGGTCTGCTTACCGTGAGCAGCGCCGCTCCAGGAGCTTACGGGGACGACGAACTGCGGCTTCTCACCACTGTGGCCGCCCAGGCGGGCATTGCCATGGATAACGCCGCGCTCTTCGAGGATGCGACGAGGCGCGCGGAGGCAGCCAGCGCCCTCTTCAGCATATCGCAGCGGATCGGTTCGACCCTCGACATTGCCGAAGCCCTCGATTATGTCGCCGACCACTCGGTAGCGCTGCTCCAGGTTGACAAGTTCGCCGTCATGTTGATGGACCACAGGGATGGGCTTCTGCATCCGCACGCAATGCGCGGGCTCGATCAGACCTCGTTCGCCGCCATCACGCCACGGTCGGGCGAGGGCATCGCCGGATGGGTCCATGCGTGGACGGCGCCAACGGCGGTCGCCGACGTTGCAGCCGATGCGCGCGACAAGCTCTATCCGATCCATCAGGAAGGCGTGGCGTCGTGCATGTGCGTCCCCATGGCTTCGGGCGATACCGTCCTGGGCGTTCTGCTGGCCATGTCGTCACGGCGGCGACTGTTCACCGTCGCCGAACTGGAACTGCTCTACACCATCGCTAACCAGGCCGCAGCTGCGGTGGTCAACGCTCAGACCTATGCGCGCGCACACGCTCGCGCTCAGGCCATGCGCCGCTACTTCCGGCGACTTGCCGCAGCGCTTGGTGCCAGCATAGACCGAGCGCACATCCTGCAGCTCGTGACGGATGTCGCGCTCGACGTGATGGAGGCCGACCGCTGCAACATCTACACGCTGCGCGATCAGACGCTTCATCTTGAAGCTCAGAGCCGCCTTGCCGGCACCGGCGCGCCCGATCCTGAGATTGGCGTTGGTGTCGGCCTTACGGGATGGGTGGCTGCGCGGGGACGATCCCTGGCTGTGCCGAAGCTGGCCGAAGACCGTCGCACACGCGAACACGCGTGGGGCGGGCGGGAGAGCCTCGCGTCGTACCTGGGATTACCCCTGAAGGCCGGGCGCAAGACCACTGGCGTGCTGGAGATCATGACTCGAGAGCCGAGAGCCTTCGCGCCGGATGAAGTAAGGCTGCTGTCCCAGTTCATTTCGCGGGCGCGGATCGGTGAGCGCCTGCAGGAGGATACGAACACATGACCCAACCCCATTCGAACCCCGACCATCGGAGCGTCATCATCCTGGGCAGCGGACCGGCGGGCTACACCGCTGCGCTCTACACGGCGCGCGCATCGCTGCATCCGCTCGTCATTGACGGCGGGCCGGGCCTCGGACAATCCGTGCAGGGACAGGGCGGCCAGTTAACGATCACGTCTGAAGTGGAGAACTACCCGGGCTTCCCGGAAGGCATCATGGGTCCGGAGCTGATGGCCCGAATGCGCGAACAGGTCGCCCGGTTCGGGGTCGAGTTCGTCGAGGACATGGCGACCCGTGTCTCGCTGGCGAATCGCCCGTTCGGGGTATGGGTCGGAGACACCGAGTACCGAGCGGATGTACTCATCCTGGCGACCGGCGCTTCGGCAAAGTGGCTGGGCCTTGACGCCGAGAAACCGGTATGGGAAGGCGGACTTGGGGGCGCCGGGGTATCGGCATGCGCAACCTGCGATGGGCCGATGCCGATCTTCCGCAACAAGGAGCTCGTCGTCGTGGGCGGGGGTGACACCGCTGCCGAAGAGGCGCTCTTCCTGACCCACTTTGCTTCGCACGTTTATGTCGTCCATCGTCGGGATGCCCTCCGAGCCTCCCAGATCATGCAGAGGCGACTGCTCAGCGACCCCAAGGTGACGGCGCTCTGGAACAAGGTGGTTGCTGACATCCACGACGTCGCCGAGAAACGGGTCACGGGCGTGACGCTCAGGGACACCGTCACCGGTGAGACGAGCCTTCGGGAGTGCGCCGGCGTGTTCATGGCGATTGGCCACAAGCCCAACAGCGATCTCTTCGTCGGCCAGCTTGAGCTGGACTCCAACGGCTACGTAGTCACTCACAGCGACGTCCGCACCAGCGTTCCCGGCGTCTTTGCGTGCGGCGACCTTCAGGACCATGTATACCGGCAAGCGATCACTGCGGCAGGTTCCGGCTGTATGGCGGCCATCCAGGCCGAGCGCATGCTGGCAGCCGAGAGCGCCGGCAGCACGCTCGATTGGTAGAAGGAGCGCCGGTCGCGGCGCAGGCATCCCACGTGCATCAGACTGCGGCTGAGCCGCACTTCGTCACCGGACGCCGCCTCATCGGCCATGAGGCGGCTCGCAGGGCGCTCTGGGGCGCGCTCGAACGGGACACGCCTGCCGGATCCTACTTGCTCAAGGGTCCAACGGGCGTCGGCAAGTCAACCCTCGCACGCGCCTATGCTCAGGCCGCAGCGTGCGTGGAACCCACCCACGATCCGTTCGGAGCATGCGAGAAGTGCCTCAGCTGCAAGATGGCGGCGCGCGGCGACCATCCCGAGATCGTTGCCATTGCGCCGGCCGGCGACCAGACGCAGATCTGGCAGTTCTGGGATCGGCCCGGCAAACCGCCGGGGGCGCTTGAGCACACACTGCAGTTCTCGCCCTCGGTCGGACGCAGGCGCGTGTACATCATCGAGCGCGCCGACACGCTCAATGATGCGGCCTCCAACAGCCTGCTCAAGGTCCTCGAAGAGCCGCCCGCCTACGCGGTGTTCGTTCTCCTGACGCCGAACGCTGATCGGCTGCTGCAGACGATCGTGTCACGGTGCCGGGCAATCAGTTTGGCCCCGATGCCCGCCGCCGAGCTGGGGGACATTCTCGCGGATCGGTACGGTCTGGCCCCCGACAGAGCCAGGCTCTTCGCCGGCGTCGCCGAAGGCAGAATCGGAGACGCGTGCCGCCTGGGGGCGGACCCGTCCGCGTTCGATCGTCTAGCCGAGGCGTTCGATCTCGCGGTCCGCTTGGGCGACTCGCCACCCATTCGAGCGTTGCGCCTGTCGGAGGAAATCCGCGGACTGGCTTCTCAACTGGATGTGCCGGCATCGGAGGCCGATGTCATGCCGAGCGGCAGCGCAGGCGTGTCGGCTGCATCGCCCTCCGATGGCGACGACCGCAGCCAGGGCACGCGCGGGCGGACGGACAGGCGACAGGCCGCGCTCGCCATCGAACTGCTCATCTTCGCCTATCGGGAGATGCTGGCGGCGGCCTTGGGCAGTGACAGTTCGGGCTTCCTTACGTCACGGTCAACCGATGCGCTTGCCGAGGTCGGGCGATTGGATCCGCGCCGATGCCTCGTTGCGCTCGATGTCCTCATCGGTGCGCGGCGTCGGCTCGATCAGAACGTCTCCCCGAACCTGCTGACGGACTGGATCGCAACCACTATCGCCGCCACGGCCGCATGACCCGCATCGCGAAAGCGTCTGCAGCCGACAACTTGCGGCGCTGAACGTAGCGCAGGCGTCTCGCCTGCTATGAGGAGACTGACAAACATGCCACCTATCGGAACAGGCTCACGCGTGAGGATTGCCACACGCTCCGCAACAGCCGACGACGCCAAGAGCGGGCTCTATTACCCCCACTTTGCGGGGCTGACCGGAACAGTTCAGCACGTCTACGATGCAGACGAGGTCGCCGTCGAGATAGACCCGGAGGCCCTGACTGCGGAGGTGCGCGCTCGCCATGCGTCCGTGCGCGACCAGATGAAGACCAAATGGCTCGACGGCCTGTCGGAAGAGGGACGGAGCAAGCTCACGGAGCGCGAGAAGGACTTTCGGCTGCGTTACGTCGTACTCGTTTCGCGCAAGGATCTGGAAGCGATCACGAAGAGCGAGGCTGCAGCGTTGCCCGATCAGTCGCGCACGAACGCCGCCCACGAAGTGATCGCGCGCAGGCCAACATCGGATGATCTCAGCAAGGCCGAAGAGGAGGAGTTGTTGAGGCGACAGCGACGCGCGTGATCGGATGCAGCCGTCGGGGAGACGGCGATCGGCTCAGCCACGCGCCATAATCTGCGACGCCGGAGGAAGCGATGTGATGGTGAGGGCACTGGGACTCGAACCCAGGACACCCGCCTTAAAAGGGCGGTGCTCTACCGACTGAGCTATACCCTCCAGTCGCTGCCTATTGTACCATCAGCGAACATGAACCGCCGTCCCGATAGGCTTCGGCCCTCCTGGAAAACGGGAGGGCCGAAGCACTTACGGGTAAGGGACGACAGTCCGGTCTCTTACAGCTAGTTGGCGTCCTTGTCGCCGGTGTCGGTTCCGTGCGCGAAGTACTCCAGGTCCTCCTGCGCCAGCCCCAGCTCCTCGGCCGGAGGCAGAACCACTTCTTCTTCGGGCTCCTCGACAGGAATCACAGGAAGCTGCTGCGCTAACGCCTGAGGTGCCGCCTGTTCCTCCGCTTCCACATCCCCGTTCTCGTCGTCATCAGCCTCATAGACATCATCGTCATCGCCGACTTGCAGCGCCTCGAGCGCGTCAGCCCCGATCACTTCGGTCGGCTCAGCTTCCTCATTGTCCCCTCGGAGCATCTGGCTGACCCGCTCGGCACGCGGCGCCGGCTCGAACATGATCTGTTCTCCATCCGGCGTCGCAGGCTCCATGCTCCGGTACCGAGGCAAACCGGTTCCGGCCGGTATCAGCCGTCCGATGATGACGTTCTCCTTCAGGCCGATGAGCTCGTCCTTCTTGCCGCGAACCGCGGCTTCGGTTAGAACCCGCGTCGTCTTCTGGAAGGACGCCGCCGATAGGAAGCTGTCGGTTGCCAGAGAAGCGTCCGTGATGCCGAGCAGAACCCAGTCGGCGCTGGCGGGAACTCCACCCTCTTCCTCGACACGACGGTTCGCGTCTTCGAAGGCGAACTTATCCACGATTTGCCCGGGCAGGAACGGACAGTCACCGGGCTTGGTGATGCGCCGCTTCTTCAGCATCTGTCGGACGATGACTTCGACGTGCTTGTCGTTGATGTCAACTCCCTGGCCCTTGTAGACATGCTGAATCTCGCGGATGAGGTACTCCTGAACGCCGCGCGGCCCCTGAAGCTCCAGCACCTTGTGGGGGTCCAGCGGACCTTCGGTCAGACGATCGCCGGGCTCGAGCCGATCTTCCCTATCCACTTCGAGCTCGCCCCGGTACGGCACCAAGATCGTCTTTCGTATCGGGACTTCCTCGATCCCGCTCTGGCGCATCCGTCTGATGGCCTTGTCCGTGATTGCCTCGCCGGCCTTTACGATGGCATCGCTGTCCCGATCCAGGATGTCCTCGGCGGCGATCTCGCCTGTCAGTTTGGGACCATCTTCGGTCAGGGGCAGGGCGCTGTGAATCACGACGTGCCGCAGACCCTTGCGCTCGATGTCTGCCACGACGCCGCCCAGCTCCGTGATGATCGCCTGTCCCTTGGGCTTTCGGGCCTCAAAGAGCTCCACAACCCGCAGCAGACCTCGGACCTGGTCCTCAAGCACCTTCAGAACGGCCTGGACCGATCGCGAACGCTCGCGGTCGCTGCCGCCCTCCTCCTCGAAGTTCACGTGACCACGCCGGATATCTTCGTGCAGCTCGCGAAGGGCGCTCTGGCGCTTCTGCTTGACGTTCGCAACGCCTACCAGCTCCTTGCCCGCAACGCCACCCGTATGGAAGGTCCGCATGGTCAGCTGCGTCCCGGGCTCTCCGATACTCTGCGCCGCGATGATGCCGACTGCGACGCCGATGTCCACGGGGCGACCGGTTGCCAGGTCACGTCCGTAACACATGGAGCATACGCCCATGCGCAGCTCACAGGTGAGTACCGATCGAATCGTCACCTTGAGCGATGTGGTGATCTCGTGGATGGAATCAGCGGGCTTCACGCGGCGCGGATTGCTCGCTCGGCGCAATCCCTGGTCCCGCAAGGCCTCTGCGTCCGATCTGTGCATGGTTTCGCCGCGCCGGGCCACGACAGCGCCGTCGCTGAGGCGCACCAGGTCGTCGGTGACGACTCTGACGGAATCCAGCCGCTTGGCCGCCTCCTCGGATATCTCGGTTCCGGCCTCGACGACGACCTCTCCCGTCAGCGGGTCAATGATGTCCTCGGTCGGGTAGCGTCCGTGTATCCGGTCGCTCAGCGCCTCGAGAAGTTCGCCTTCAACGAAGATTTCCTCGACCTCGATGCCCGACGTTGTGCCGCAGTCGTCAGCGCGAACGATCACATCCTGCGCGACATCCACGAGGCGGCGCGTCAGGTAGCCGGCGTCAGCCGTTCGGAGCGCGGTGTCGGCGAGACCCTTCCGTGCCCCGTGCGTTGAGACGAAGTACTCCAGCACCGACAGGCCCTCGTGGAAGTTGGACTTGATCGGGAGGTCCTCGATCAGGTTCCCGAAGGGGTCGGCCATGAGACCTCGCATGCCGGACAGCTGCATGATCTGCTTCGAAGACCCGCGGGCACCGGAGTCTGTGATCAGGTAGATCGGGTTGAACCGCTCAATGCCCTTCATGATCGCGTCGGCCACTTCTTCGCCGGCCTTCATCCAGAGGGCCAGAACCTGCCGCTTGCGTTCGCCGAGAGTGATCTGGCCGCCCCGATATGCGCGGTTCAGGCGCGATACGTCGCTCTCCGTCCTTCGGAGAACCTCTTCGCGCTTCGCCGGAATGTCCATGTCGGTCATCGAGATCGTGACGCCCGACATGGTTGCATATCGGAAACCGAGGGCCTTCAGCTCGTCCAGAAACGCGATTGTCGTCTCCTTGCCGTGGCGCGCATGCACCTCGGCCACCATCTCGGAGATGCCCTTCTTGTTGATCGTTCGGTACAGATAACGGTCACTGGACTTGAGACCCTCGGGCAGTATCTGATTCATCAGCAGCCGACCGACCGATGTGCGCTTTCCCGGCTCAACGCCGGCAAGCACGGTTTCACCGTTGCGCTCGACTCGGACAGCGATTGGATCGTGCAGCTTCACCCGACCCGTGTCGAGAGCCATCAGGGCCTCGTCCGGGCTAGCGAACGGCTCGCCGACAGGCTCGGCGCTCTCATCCATGGTCGTCAGCCAGTACGACCCCAGAACGATGTCCTGGATTGGCGCCACGATGGGATTGCCATTGGCCGGCGAGAACAGATTGTGCGTGGACAGCATGAGCGTCCGCGCCTCGGCCTGGGCGTACGCCGAGAGCGGGACATGGACAGCCATCTGGTCGCCGTCGAAGTCGGCGTTGAACGCATGGCACACGAGCGGGTGGATCTGGATCGCCTTACCGTCCACCAGGACCGGCTCAAACGCCTGAATGCCGAGCCTGTGGAGGGTTGGAGCCCGGTTCAGCAGCACAGGATGCTCGCGGATCACCTCTTCCAGGGCATCCCAGACCTCGGGCTTCATCTTGTCAATCATGCGCTTGGCGGTCTTGATGTTGCCCGTATAGCCGCGCTCGACCAGCGTCTTCATGACAAACGGCTTGAACAGCTCGAGAGCCATCTCCTTCGGCAAGCCGCACTGATGAAGCTTGAGGTGCGGCCCAACAACGATGACGGACCGTCCCGAGTAGTCCACCCTCTTGCCAAGGAGGTTCTTGCGGAAGCGACCCTCCTTGCCCTTCAGCATGTCCGACAGCGACTTGAGGGGCCGGTTGGTCGAACCGACGACAGGGCGGGTGCGACGGCCGTTGTCAATCAGCGCGTCCACCGCCTCCTGAAGCAGGCGCTTCTCGTGGTTCACGATGCTCTCAGGCGCGCGAATCTCGGTGATCTTCTTGAGACGGTTGTTCCGGTTGATGATACGCCTGTAGAGGTCGTTCAGGTCGGACGTGGCGAAGCGGCCGCCGTCGAGCTGGACCATGGGGCGCAGCTCGGGCGAGATGACGGGTATGGACGTCAGGATCATCCACTTGGGATGCGCCTTGCTCGTCAGGAACGCCTCGACAACCTCGAGCCGCTTGATTGCCCGCAAGCGGCGCGGCCCGGTGACATTCTCTATCTCGTACCGAAGTTCCCGCAGCATGTCCTCGAGGTCAATCTCCTCAAGGAGGGTCTTGATCGCCTCGCCACCCATGCCGGCCTTGACGGCCTCGGGGAACGTTTCATCGCCGGTCTGGTGTCGCACGGCACCCAGAAGCCGTTCGATCGCTCGGAACTGGTCTTCATTGATAAGCTGGCGATTTTCGAGCTTCTCGAGAAGCTCAACCGCATGGTCGAACTCCTCGATCCGGTCGTTGGCATCTCGCTGATCCTGCTCGATCCGTTGCTGATGCTCGCGGCGCTTCTTGCGCAACACGTCCTCGTCCCAGAACAGAAGCGGATCGAGACCTTCCTGTGTGTGCTCCTCGACCTCGCGCTCGAACTCGTCATTCGCCTGAAGGATTTGCTTCTCTGTGTCCTCGCGGATGTACTCCTTTTCGGCTGCGACAGCTTCGCGGATGGTGTCCATCGCGGCCTCAATGCGCGGCTTGTCAACATGGGTGACTATATAGCTCGCGAAGTAAAGGACCTTCTCTATATTGCGCGGGGACATATCGAGCACGAGCGACAGAGGGCTCGGAACGCCCTTCAGGTACCAGATATGGCAGACAGGGCTGGCAAGCTCGATGTGCCCCATGCGCTCGCGGCGGACTTTGCTCCGAGTGACCTCGACCCCGCAACGGTCGCAGATGATGCCCTTGAACTTGACCTTCTTGTACCGCCCGCAATGGCACTCCCAGTCCTTGACAGGCCCGAAGATGCGCTCGCAGAAGAGCCCGTCGCGCTCCGGCTTGAAGGTCCGATAGTTGATGGTCTCAGGCTTCTTGACCTCGCCGAACGACCACTGCTTGATCTGCTCCGGCGATGCTATGCCTATTCTGATCTTCGAAAAAGTGCTGGAATCCGCCACTCTTTCCCCTCCCGTCAGATGCCTGACGGCGTATGACGGGCCGGCGGACGCTGGCGTCCGCCGCCCGATGTTGGTACGTGTTCCCTATTGCGGTGACGACCGTCGCACCGAAGCCGTGCTACTCGTCGTCGGTGAACGTCGCGCTGGACAGCCTCTGGCGCGCTCTGCGCCTGGCCGTCGCGTTAACCGGGTCTTCATTCGGATTGATGTCGTCATCCCGGTCCTTCAGATCAATCTCGTTGTTGCTGTCGTCTTCGACAACCACCTTGAGACAGAGCGATTGCAGCTCATTCATGAGTATCTTGAACGATTCGGGCACGCCGGGCTCGAGCATTGTGTCGCCCTTGACGATCGCCTCGTATGTCTTGACGCGCCCCTGGACGTCGTCCGACTTGATGGTCAGGATTTCCTGCAGAGTGTAAGCCGACCCGTATGCTTCGAGCGCCCACACCTCCATCTCGCCGAACCTCTGGCCGCCGAACTGCGCCTTGCCGCCGAGCGGCTGCTGCGTTACCAACGAGTACGGCCCGGTTGATCGGGCGTGTATCTTGTCGTCAACGAGGTGCGCCAGCTTCATCATGTAGATGTAGCCGACCGTCACCGGGCTGTCGAACTGGGTACCCGTCAGACCATCCCTGAGGTACGTCTTGCCCGTCTTCGGGTCTATGCCTGCGCGCGACCAGGCGTTTCCGCGGATCCGCTCGATCAGACGAGCGTAATCGTAGTCGGCAGGCACTTCAGGCGCCGCTGTCACGCGCGCGGCCGGCGTTTCGTAGGCGCCGTCCGCTGCCGCCTCGGCGGCCGTAGGATCCTCGGACTCGCCGATCATCGCCAGCTCCTCCGACACGACGGGCCCGCACAGAATCCGCGAGACACGTTCCAGCTCGATGGCATCCAGGCTGCGCAGACACTGCTCGACGGCGTGCAGCCTGACGTCCGATGCTTCGCTGAGCGCCGCCGAGATCTGATCAAGACGATCTTCCGGCGAAAGATGCTCGAACCGATCGCGGAGCTCGTTGTAGTCGGGATCCGGCACCGGGGGCACCGAGAGCCCGAGCTCGCCGCCAACATAGTCCTCCAACGCTTCACGGCGCAGATGCGATGCCGTGAACCCGAGCTCACAGCGGATGTCGGCCTCGGTTGCGCCCTCGAATGCGGGGTTGACATAGGAACAGCCCAGGTGATGCCCGGCAAGCCCCAGGTGCGTCTCGAGAATCTGCCCAATGTTCATGCGCGACGGCACTCCCAGGGGATTCAGCACGATGTCCACCGGCGTTCCGTCCGGCAGGAACGGCATGTCCTCTTCGGGCAGGATCTTCGAAATGACTCCCTTGTTGCCGTGGCGACCTGCCATCTTGTCGCCTTCCATGATCTTGCGCTTCTGGGCAATGTAGACGCGCACCAACTGGTTGACGCCGGCATTGAGTTCGTCGGGCGTGATCCTAACGAGCTCGCCGTCGCACTTATCGCATGTCGTGGTGTCGGGCCGCTTGCTGAAGTTGAACTCCCTCGAACACCGCTCGCACTGGTACTTGAAGCGGCTGAACACCTTGACATCAACAACTTTGCCCTTCTCGCCGTGCGGCACGCGCAACGACACGTCGCGAGTCTCCTCGGCTTTCTTGCCGAAAATCGCGATGATCAGGCGTTCCTCTGCCGTAAGCTCGCCCTGCCCCTTGGGAGCTACCTCTCCGACGAGGATATCCTCAGGTCGAACCTCGGCGCCGATCCGGATGATTCCGTTCTCGTCGAGGTCCTTGAGCATATCGTCGCTTACGTTGGGAATGTCCCGCGTGATCTCCTCGGGACCGAGTTTGGTGTCGCGCGCTTCCTTCTCGTACTTCTCGATATGCACCGACGTGAAGGTGTCGTCCTTGACAAGCCGCTCGGAGATGAGGATGGCGTCCTCGTAGTTGTAGCCGCCCCAGGGCATGAACGCCACGAGGACATTCTGCCCGAGGGCCAGCTCTCCGTTGTCGGTGCACGGGCCATCGGCCAGGATCTGACCGGCGCGAACGCGCTGCCCCACGCTGACCAGCGGGCGCTGGGTGATGCACGTGGACTGGTTGGACCGAAGCATGTTGATCAGCCGATAGCGATCCTTCGGTCCGCCGGGCGTTTGCACGATGATCTCGCGCGACGTGACTCGCGTCACGGTGCCGGACCGCTTCGCCTTGATCACGGCGTTCGAGTCCCGCGCGGCGCGCTTCTCGACGCCGGTCTTGACCAGCGGACGGCTCGGCCGCAGCGTCGGCACCGCCTGGCGCTGCATGTTGGAGCCCATAAGCGCCCGGTTCGCATCGTCGTTCTCGAGGAAGGGGATCATGGCCGTCGCGACGGACACGATCTGCATGGGCGAGACGTCCATGTAGTCCACGCGATCCGGCCGGACCGTCGGATACTGGTCCTCATAGCGCACCTGTATCTCGTGCTTCGGGTTGCCCATCGCATCAACGAAGCGGCCTTCGGCATCCACGCGCTCATTGCCCGGCGCGATGTGGTACTTATGGTCCTCATCGGCGGTCATCCAGACGAGCTCCTTCGTGACCACGCCGCGGCGAACCTTACGGTAGGGCGTCTGCAGGAAGCCGTACTTGTCCACCCGGGCATGGACCGCCATAGAGCCGATGAGACCGATGTTTGGGCCTTCAGGCGTCTCGATGGGACAGATGCGCCCGTAATGCGAGTGGTGAACGTCGCGAACCTCGAGCTTGGCGCTCTGGCGGCTCAGACCTCCCGGTCCCAGCGCCGACAGCCTGCGCTTCGACGTCAGCTCGGCGAGGGGATTCGTCTGATCCATGAACTGGCTGAGCTGGCTGGACCCGAAGAAGCTCTTGATCGCGGCGGAAACCGGCTTGACCGACAGGATCACCGAAGGCGAAGCCGTCTCGTCCGGTCCGAGTGAGGTCATGCGCTCCTTGGCAACCTTCTCCATCCTCAGGAAGCCCAGACGGAGCTGGCTGTGCAGAAGCTCCCCGACCGATCGGACGCGCTTGTTCTCCAGGTGGTCAATGTCGTCCGTCGAGCCGTGACCGTTGTCGAGGTTGATAATGTAGCGGAGTATCTGAACCACGTCCTCGCGCGTGAGGGTCCTGCTCGTAATCGGCATGCGCTCGCCCGAACGGATGGGCAGCTCGAGCTTCTTGCTCATCTTGTAGCGACCGACCTTGCCCAGGTCGTACCGCCTCGGATCGAAAAGGTTGCTCTGGAGAAGACTGCGCGCGGAGTCGGGGGTCACCGGGTCGCCTGGGCGCAGCTTCTTGTATATGTCAATCAGGGCGTCCTGGGAGCTGTTCACCGATCCTTCGTGTTCGATCGTCGCCTCGATGTACCGATGCACATCGTAGACCTCGATCTGGGGCACGCGATGCTTCATGATCGCCGTTGCCGCCGTCTTGTCAATCCTGTGATCTTTCCGCACGAGGACCTTGCCGGTCTTGGGATCCCGCACATCCGCGGCCAGCCGCTTGCCCAGGATCTTCAGCAGCGCCAGCGCATCGGCCGGCGCTTTCGGCGTCGCGTCAGCCGACTCGGTCTCGCCGGCAACTTCGGTTTCGGCTGTCGGCTCGCCGACCTCGACCCTGGTCTCATGCTCTTCGTGGAGGTCGTCGTATCGAATGAGAGTCACCCGCTTGCCGAACAGCCTGCCCAGCTCGCTTGTCGTGCTGCACGGCGATGCCAGCTTCAGCACGTGATCGCCGCCAAGCCGAGCCTGCAGAGCCTCCAGCGCGACCCACTCCTCTGCCGGCGCCGATTCTTCCGAGGCCTCCGAGGCGTCGAGAATAGCGGCGGAATGCAGCCGCTCAGCCTCGGCTCTGGTGTCGCAGATGCGGGCGCCTTTGGATGCGACGATTTCGCCGGTCTTGCGTTCGACGATCGCCTCCGCAAGCGTCATCGGGAGCAGGCGGTCGCGAACCGTGACGCGGTTCTCTCCCTCGCCTTCGGTGCGATAGAGCCACAGGTTCTCTCGGGCCGCGCGGATCGTCAACTGCAAGGGCTCACAGGCATGGTCGAATGCGTTCAGTGCACGCAGCAGCGTCGTCAGCGGGAACTTCCTCGCCTGGCCGATCTGGACATTCAGACAATCCTCGCGCTGCGTATCGGTTTCGATCTCGACCCACGCGCCCTCACTCGGGATGATCCTCGCCTTGTAGAGCATGCGCCCCGAGTAGCTGAGGTTCTCTTCGAAGTACACCCCGGGCGAGCGCGCCAGCTGACTCACGACCACGCGCTCGGCGCCGTTGATGATGAATGTGCCCTTGTCGGTCATCAACGGCAGGTCGCCAAGGTATACTTCGCTCTCAACCATTTCGCGGTTCGGCTGCCGGACTTCGACGCTCACGCGGATCGGCGCCTCGAACGTCATGTCGCGGTCACGACAGTCCTCGATCGAGTACTTCGGCTCTCCGAGAGTGAAATCGTTGAGCGAAATGGACGTGTTGCCGGTAAAATCGGTGATAGGGGAAAAGCTCTGGAAAAGCTCCGGTAAACCCTCTTCAAGGAACCAACGATACGAATCGGTCTGTATCTCGATCAGATTGGGTATCTCGGCGGCATGGGGGATTCGCTTTGAGGCATGCTGAACTTCTCTCAATGTGGGGGACCTCCTGAGCCAACGCACGAATAGGTATGATACCGTAGAAGACGGTCCAGCGTCAAGAGTGGCGCTGCGGTTTTTTGCGCCTGCTTCGTTCCCATAGCTCGCCCGGGTTCACAGCGCCACGGAAAGGTCCCAACGCGTGCCTGTTGAGATGGTGCTGCCGATGCTCCTGTCCGTAGCCCTCGGAGCGCTCATCGGCCTCGAAAGAGAGATTCACGGGCATCCGGCCGGACTGCGCACCCATATCCTCGTCAGTCTCGGCTCCACGGTTGCCGCACTTGTGTCAACCGAGATCAGTCGTAAGACGGGCGACCCCGGGCGCGTCGCCGCCCAGGTAGTCACCGGCATCGGCTTCCTCGGCGCAGGGGCAATCATCAGAGAAGGCGCAAGCGTCCGGGGACTGACGACGGCCGCCAGCATCTGGACGACAGCGATGATCGGCCTCGCGGCAGGCGTCTCATCACGTACGATGCCCCTGGCCGTGGTTGCCTCCGGCATCGTGGTTATCGTCCTGTGGTGGCTGCACCACATTGAAGGCGCCATGGAAGACCGGAGCGCCAAGGCACACGTCATCGAGATTGAGACCGACGACACGCCCGCCGTCGTGCCCGACATCGTGGGATGCTTGGCCGGCTACGGCGGAACGATCCGCACGTTCGAACTCCGCCGGAATCGAGCCGACGACCGGCGGAATCTGCGCGTATCGTTGAAGCTCGAAAGCAAGGACCGTCTCGGCGAGTTGATGTCGGCGATGGGCGAGATTGCCGGAGTGCGCTCGGTATCGTTGCCGTAGGGACGATGCGGGGCGTGCCTCAGCGTACTTCCACCTCGCTCAACATCGCCCATCCTCGTCCTCGCGTTACGATGATACGCAAGGCCGTTACGGCGGCGGGCGGCCGGCACTCCAGACGGTACGCCAGTGGTCGGCACTCCCGGCCGTCCTCCGTAACCGGCGAGGCGTTTGCCGCACCCAGGCTGCGCCATTCCTTGCCGTCGTAGCCGGCCACGGTGACGCCTGAAGGAGCATAGATGCCATGCAGACCGCCGGCAAGCGTCCAGACGGTGACTGACGATACGGGAGTCGCACCGTCCAGCTCAACCTCCAGGGTCCGCACGTCACGGTCCTGCCACCCTGTCACGAGCGCCCGATTCAGAGTGGTCGCGATCACGCCGTCGGTCAACCGCACCCCGTCGTCGGCGTAGTTGGCAGCCGTTTCGGGTGTCGGCGTCGGCAATGGACGAAGCGTATAGGTGACGCCCGGGTCTCGGCTAATATCGGCGCCGTCGGCGAAGATGCGCGCTTCGGTCAGCATGAGCCAGCCTGAAGGACGGAACGCGAGGGTGACATAGCGGGCCGGCTCGGCCTCCGGAACCATGAACGAGATGACCCCGTCCAGGTCCTGAGCCGACCGACGCCGAACCACCCGTGGCGGGTCGCCGCTGATCCATCGCAGTCCCGCCGGCATAGGCCCGGCGTGAGCGAGAGCCGGCGGCGTCTTCGACTGTGACAGCAGCAGGGCCGCTTCAGCCGGCCAGTTCACCGCGCCATACGAGCCGCCCTGGCAACTCACTTCGACGCGGCTAACCCGCCGGGGACGTTGCAGGTCGAAGCTGACGGCGACCATCGGCGACGTCCACCCGACCGACTTCCCCTCACCGAATCCTGCCGTTGGCTCGACCCCGTCGGTGAGCTTGCCCCCTCGGTCATCGTACACCCCGTGGGGCGGATCCGACAGGGCATACCTTCGCCCGAGCGCAACGTGCGTGCGAGGAGACTCCGTCTCGAACGACTCCACCGCAATCCGCGCGGATGCCATCGGAAACGGCTCGCTCCCGTGCGAGCGGACACATATCTCTCGCACTCGGCGGCCGATCGGTACCGTGATCACCTGACGCAGTCCCGATGTCTCATCGCGCCCTGACCGGATCGCCCAGCCGCCCGGCTCCCATGTCGAGCTCGATGCAGATTTGACCGTGATCTCCAATGCGCCCCGCCACGCTCCGGCAGCGTCACCGTCGAGAAACACATCCAGCCGGGACACGTGCCGCTCCGGCACGATGGGAGCTTCCCAACCGCGCGACGTTCGCCTGAACCTCAGTGGCGGATCGGGGTCGCGCACCTCGCGCCCGCGCACGAAATCGGCAAGCGCGGCGTAGAGCGCTACGGCGGCGGGCGAGCGCGAGGTCGCCAGCCGTTCGACCGTATCCGTGCTCAGGAAGTACGCCATGGCGGATCGCCCGTAGCCCAGACGCTTCGGACTTCCGTCGGCAAGGTAGTGGAGGAACGCCGAGCGATCGGCCTCGCTCTCGAGCACTGACCCGGCCTCGATTTCGATCCCGAGGCCATGGCGGCGCGCCAGGTCAGCGGCGGCGGCAAGGCGGTTTCGTCGCACCGCGCCGCCGTGTGTCCACGAATGAAAGGCGTAGTTGGGCTGCAGGAAGGCAACGTCGAATCCGACCTCGCGCCACCTCTCGAACCCGGAAGCACGCCACCAGGGAATCCACGCCAGCCGTAACCCGGCCTTGTGGACAACCTCGCTCACTGTCGCAACGCGCGGCTCGTCATTCGCGGGCATCTCTTCTCGCATCCAGTAGATGCCCCAGAGGCGCAGATGGCGGAACCCCGCACTCTCGAAGCGTCGCCTTGCCTCGCCCACATACCACTCCGCTGCCTTGCGGACGCCGCTCAGGGAAGAAAGGTCGGGAGACGATCCGTCCGGAAGGATGCCGAACGACCGCACCGACGGGTTCGGGTAGGGCATCGTGAGGATGATCTGCCGTGGCCGTTTGGGCGGGCCGAGCGAACGTGAGGCAATCTCAACGGCCTGATCCAGCGCATGAAGGTCCCGGCCCGGCGCGAACCAAGTGTCGAGCTGGTGTTCCCAGTCCGGCCGCGTGGTGGCGCCGTCGTCCGTCCGGACGCCGGACAACGCGGTGAAGTGAAGGAACAGAAACGCGTCGAATAGCCAGGCCCGTGATCGGCTTTCTCGGAGATCTGCTACATACGGAAGCAGGTCTTCCGAAGTGCGGGACGCCCGTTCGTACACAAGGGCGCAATGATGGAATCCCACATGGGCCGGAGTCGGCAGATCGGCGCCGGAACCGGCGCCGATCATCAAGAGTGAAACGCAAGTCCCCCAACGGCCGATGACGCCGTGCGCGGGGATGCGGGCGAGCGGCAGAGCCCTAATGCAGGCCTTCGCCCTGTCCCTCCATCTCACCGATGCGGATATCAATGTCCTTGCGCTCCTCGATCTTGGCTATCTTGCCGTCGCGTATCCAGACGATCCGATCGGAAACGTCGAGCATCTTCAGATCGTGCGTCGCAGAGATGATGGTAACGCCTTGGTCGCGGTTGAGCCGCTTCAGAAGCTCGATGATCTCCTTGCCTGTGTTCAGGTCCAGGTTGCCCGTCGGCTCGTCGGCAAGGATGATGGACGGGTTGTTGGCGAGCGATCGAGCGATCGCGACGCGCTGCTGCTGACCGCCGGACAGCTCGGAGGGCTTGTGGTGTAGCCGCTCTCCCAATCCGACCAGGTTCAGAAGCTCGATACCCCGTTCGACGCCGTCATCCGTGCTCATTCCGGCGAACACCGTGGGCAGCGTCACGTTCTCCAGCGCTGTCATGACGGGGATGAGGTTGAACGTCTGAAAGATGTAGCCGATCGTGTGGCACCGCAGGTACGCCAGCTCCTGCGCGTCGAGCTGAGCCATATCAACGTCATTGATGAACACGCTTCCGCCGCTGGGCTTGTCGAGACCGCCAATCGCGTTGAACAGCGTTGACTTGCCTGAGCCGGATGGGCCCATGATGGATATGTACTCGCCCTTGTAAACATCAAGGTTCACACCATTCAGGGCCTTGAGCGTCTGATCGCCCATGGTGTATTCCTTGACCAGGTCTTTGGTTCGAACGACGTACTCGTTAGCTCTCATGTATCCGGACCCTTTCTATATCTCAACGCGCAGGGCTGCCGCCGGCGGCATCTGGGCCGCTCGTATCGCAGGCAGTATGGTTGCGATGAACGTGAGAACCGTTCCGACCACCACGGACAGGCCGAGAAGCTGAACCGACGCCAGCCAGTAGGCGGCGCCGAACACCTCCAGCCCGTCCGTTATCAGCCTGATCAGCGATATGACCGCCCATCCCAGCACGAAGCCGACTACCGACGACAGGAACCCGAGGAAGCTCGCCTCGATGAAGAACAGCTTCACCACAAGGCCGTCAAGCGCCCCCAGGCACTTCATGGTGCCGATCTCTTTGTAGCGCTCCGTGACAGACATCAGCATCGCGTTGGTGATGCCAACCGTGCAGACGATGAGCGCCATGATGGATAGCCACTTCAGGCGCATCTCAGCCGCCTGCGTTTCCGCCTTGTCGGCAGAGAGCGAGTTCACCTGTCGGATGTCCTCGGGCGTGGGCTTGAGCGTCCCCGCGGCGATTGCGTCTCGCTTGGCCTCGATCACTTTCCTTTGAATCGCGCTGAACTCGCCTGACATGCGCACCGAAGTGAAGAAGGCGATGCCCAGGAAAATGCCTGCGGCGGTGATGATCGAGCGCCAGAAGCGTATCTTGATGCTCTTGAGGGCAATCTCGATGGCCTTCGTCATCGGAAGCTTGATCTGCCGGCGCATGCCGGCGCGCCCAATCTCCGCTCGGTTACTCTCAGCGCTCATCGCTGTGCTCTCCCTCGACGATAGAAGCCTATGAAGCGCCGCTCGGCCAGCATCTGGAGATACCGCCCAACGGACGCCTCAACTTCCGCACGATTCATCTTATAGTGCTTGGTCATGGACCTGATGATCCCATCAACCGTGTTGCTGCCGTCGCACATCTTCCATACGAATGTACCCACTTCATCCAGTTGCACGCGCCTTGTTTCGGGCAGATGCACGACAAAGGCAATCGCTCGGGCCAATCGGTCTTTCCTGTACGGTATGTTAAGTTCGGCCTCACCGGCAGCGTTTTCCTGCCACTCAATGGCATCATTCCGTACCGGTCTCAGGTTCATGAGCGCGCCCCGATCGCCCGTCTGGCGCGATCTCACGAACGGCAGGTACCGCGCTGCCAGATACTGTAGTCGCTCGCTCAGTGGCACTCGCATCTCGCAACCAGATCGGCAAGAAGGCTATTCGTGTGCGGGGGCGTCCATGTCTGCACGGCGTATATCTTGTTGGACTCGTCGCAATCCCACGCGCAAGCCTCATAGCGCACCGCGGGCCTCAGGGACGGCAGCGCCTCCTTGTAGGCCCCGATCAGACCCATCCACCCGCTGACGCGCCCGGTCGCCTGCGTCGCGTCGTGCCCGTTCGCCTGAACCTGAGCGTACCCGACTTGATGTCGGCCGGCTTCGGTCATCTGTCCGAGCCACTCCTGAACGGTGAACTTCCTCCGGGCCACATTCGCCAAGCCCCAGCGCTCAACGACGATCCTCCCGAGAGGCCGGTTGCCGAACTCCAGCTTCAGATAGCCCGACAGCAGCTTGTGCGATCGCAGCGCGAAGCCCTCCGGGATGCTGATCACGAGGTCGAACAGGCCCCACACAGTCCACGAGCCTTCCGGATGGTCCCTCATATCCCCGAAGATGCTCGCCGCTACGTCGGCCACCGGGTCCTTGGGCTGGCCAACTACCTGCGCGATCACGGTTCTCCGGCAGACGGAGCAGTACCATATCTTCCCCTGCCCGACACCTCCGCCGGTCCAGGAGAAATGCAACGCCGTTCGCTCGCCGCCGGCTTCCGTCGTTGGCGGCTTGACCTTGCACTCGAATGTGCGACGTTCCTTGCGGGCCCGTTTGGCGGTTTCCTTCAGATAGGTATCGAGCAGCGGCCGCAGATCGGGCTCGGCAGCGGCATGTTCCGGCAATCGGCGAACGCTGCGGTACGCTCGGACCACCAGATCCGCGACGGATCGTGGCTTCTGCGCCGAGCGATCCGCCCACTTCACCTGCAGAAACATCGTGTCGGGAGAATCGACTTTGAGGTAGCCGTTGGCGCGGTCCACCGATACGCCCGTAACATTCCAGTCTGAAGGAACCGTGAAACGCACGCCGTCCCAGCCGACGAGCGATCGCGCTTCCTGCCGATTGGTTCGTCGCGTCCTTGGTGCCATTCAGTCCCATCTCATGCGCCTGCATGCGGCCTAATCTCACTCGTCAGTGGGTGCGTCGGGAACCAGACGGCTTCCGCCTCCGGCGTATCCGACCCAGTTGCCCCGCCGCAGCCGGCGATCTTCGCCGAACCGCGCTACGTGACGGCCCGGTCTCGGCATGTCGCTCAGCCCAGCCGACACGTTGCGCCCAACCTCGACGCAATCGAAGACGAGCGGCGTCGTATCTTCGTTCTCCAGCTTCGCCCGTTCTCGGCCGCAGCTAGCTGCTTCAGCTCCATATCCCGAGCCTCGCACGTCGCCGGCCAGCGCTGGACACCGACGGTACTTCGTCGGAACGTAAGGCTCCGACGATGTCTCCCATGTTGTTGCCGACGGATAGCGGCCGTCGTAATCGTCGGCGTACAGGTTCCAACCGCGAACGAGCATATGGATGTTACGGCGGCATTGCAGCGATTCGTTGACCGCTTGATATGGCCTGATCGCGCGACCGGTCAGCCACGCGACAGCGGACAGCACCAGGACGATGACCGCCGCGGACATCACCGTCTTGACGATCCATCGCCGACCCGCCGGCTCCGCTGAGTCCATACTCCATCTATTGCCCCACCCGACTGGAGCGCAATTCTCAGGGCCTAGCCTGACCAGTCACATGGCCGTCAAGGTAGACCGAGTTGTTCTTGCCCCCGTGTCGGCCAGGACTGGGCAAGCTGCTTACGTCGTCATTGGCGTTGCGCTCGAGCGTCGAGGAATCATAGTACAGCGGCGTTTCCTGCGGGTTCGAAGCCTCGCCGATCGCCTTCGACCCCAGAGCGCGGTTCATCGCATATCCGTGCTTGCCCGCCTTGGCATCGCCGACAGCCGGACATGCCATCGCATTCTCGTCGCCCACGTACTCCGACAGGCGGTCCATCCACACATCTGCAGGAGGCAGCATATCGTCCCAGCTGTCGGCATACAGCCTCGCGGCGGTATAGAGCTTTTTCAGGTTCTCCGGGCATCCCCCCGGGTCGTTTGTCACCGCCTGCGGTTGTGCGCCGAACTCGCCAACCAGCGTCCAGACGGGGCCGAACTGATAACCCGACCATGCCGTACCGACAGCCAGCACCAGTACGCCCGTGACCGTCGTTGCCCTCCGCCCCTGCGCCAAGAGTCCGCCGGCCGCAAGCCCGCCCGCGACCACCGGAATCAGAAACGCCAGAGGTCCCAGCGTGACGGTGGTGCCCGAGACATTCACCGACTGCCCCGAAACCCACCAGAGCGCTCCAGCCCACAGTCCGGCCACGATAAGTCCGGCGACCACAGCGCCGCCGCGCGCTCCGCGGCAGCCTATCCACGACGCAGCGACAGGGCCGATGATCGGAACCAGCGCCAACGGAACCGACAGGACGGCAGTGCGAAGCGTTGCCTTCGGCAATGAGGCGTGTTGCTGGCTCATGTCGCGTACCGGCCTGTCGTTCTCCCAGCGCTCAGAAGGGCAGGTAGTTGACCGACTTCGCGATCAGCGAGAGCGCGATGGACGCCATCGCGATCAGTCCGGTGCCGCAGGCAAAGCCCGCCAGAAGCACCGGGGCGTAGTTGCGCCACTGATCAATGCCGAACCGCTTGGCGAAGTACCTGCGCCCCAGCCACGCGCCGAAGAACGTCGGGATGATGTCCGCCGGCCACGCGCCCACCCCTCCAACCATGCCATAGAACAGCAGCTGAGGGAGCCTGAGCACATTCACGATGCCTGCGTACAGTCCGAGCCCGGCAGCCATTCCCCAGACAATGCGCCCCGCGTTGATGCCTTCAAGGACCCACTTCGGACCATCCGGCTTGTTGATCGTCTGGAACATCGCCTGGAAGGTCGCCACAAGCGGCCAGAAGCGCTGGGCATAGGGGTGCTGACTCGACGGGATTGCGCCGGTGTGCCAGAAGAACGCCCAGAAGATGAACGACGCCGTCAAGAACACGGGCAGAACGAAGAACTCGACCTTCACGATGCTCGTGAACCTGGTGCCCGTAAGCTCGACCTCTCGGAACCGTTGCGCCAGCGGACCGTAGTCGGCGAGCGGAATCGGCGCGTACCAGATATCCACATGTGGGTAGCCGCTCTTCATGATGGACGCTTCGCGCAGGAACGGGAACGACACGCCGCCACCTGTGAGCCCCATCATTCGGGCGCTAATGAACGAGTTGATCGGCGTCCAGATCAGGCCGAAGAAGATGAGCAGACCCCACGGGAACTGCCCGCCATGTCCGTTCACATGGAGAAGATACTGCGTCAGGCAGATATAGAAGCACGTGATGACAAACCAGACCGCCAGCGGGATCCAGATGGAGACGTCGCCTCGTCCCTTGGGAACCTGCGAGAACAGCCCGCGTCCCTTGGTCTCTCGGCGGAACTGCGAAAGGGCTTTGACGACCTGAACGATACCTATGAGCGCGACCGCCAGCTGCAGGCCGATGCCGATGGACATCCAGAACTTGATGTCGGTGATCAGCCTGGTGTTGATCGCGTCCATGCCCCGCGTCCAGCCGTTGGTTGCCGCCGACCCGAATGCGCCGGCGCCGTAGAGTATGTTTGGTCCCGGAAACACCTTGCGAAGCAGGCAGCTGATCAAGCTACCCAGTACGATCGGGTACGGCAGAACGAACCCCACAAGAACCTTGCCGAGATCGCCCGACAGGCCGGTCAGAGCGCCGGGCAATATCGTTTCTGTACTCGACGTAAGGTCAAAGAACGGAATGGGTATGAGCTGCATGGCCTTGTTGAACACAACGCCCGTGAAGACCGGTATGCCGACGTAGAAGAAGCCGAAGACGAGGCCGATGACCGTTCCAATCGAAAACACGCGCCAGCGCCAGGACTCCTCCTTGCTTGCGGCCTCCGCCAGGGCTGTAGCGCCCGACGCAGCGACCGGAGCCATCGGGAACGGCAGGCGCTCGACATCCGAGGTGACACGGAAGAGCACATATCCCATGCTCATCCAGTTCAGGCGTCCCAGCACTTCGCCGACGACGAGCAGCAGGATCGGCACGAACCAGTGAGGATGCAGGAAGGTGCGCTGTGTCAGCGCCGCAGAGCCTGCCGGCGGAACCACCCAGTTGGGTATCTCGTTCGCGACAAGCCCTGCCTGGGGAGCCTGTCGGAAGTACTGGTTCCAGATGAGGTAGCCAAACGGCCCGCCCGAAATGCCTCGATCGGCTAGCAGCAGGCTGGAGAGCATTGCCGCGACATAGTACAGGATGTAGATCTCCTGCCGCTTCATCGGCAGGAAGGACCGCCGCATGACTTCAGAGAAGAGGACGATCGTCACCCACTCGGCGGCGGCTCCGAGCCCCTGCCCTGCGACAAGACCCAGGTACAGAGCGCCAGGCAGCATGATGAAGCCGACGAACAGGGCTCCGACAATGGTCTTGCCGGTAAACCCCTCCTCGTACTGTATCTGCTGTAACTCGGCGCCCTCTTCGACAGACGCCTGTTCAACGTTCGCTCTGGCTCGCGCAATGTCGTCAATAGCCAAGCGCTGAGTCCTCCCTCTCGTCTCCTCTGCCGATCACACCGCGACGCCGCCGTGGTCCCGGACCAAGCTCGCGTCCGCCTTCATTCGGTGGCCGCTGCCGGAGCGCCGAGCGGACCAGAGGCGGACTTCTCCGATGCCTGCTCCTGAGTGACCAGGTAACGCTCGCGGTCTCCCTGTTTCAGCGTGCGCCAGATCAGGAACTGCTTGCGCAGGGTGTTCAGGAACCGTCTGTTGACCCGTTTCCAGTTCGATATGTCGCCGCTCTCGCGGTGGATGACCACGCGGATTTCGAAGACATCGGCCATTGTCGTCGGGCTCGTCTCGATCATCACTTTCTGGCTCACGCCGAGGTCGAACGGGGCAAGCCATGTCATGCACCTGATGCGGTAGACATGTCCCTTTCCGGCCGAAGCCGTCGCGCCTGCCGCAACGGGCAGATCCACTTCCTGCTCCTCGGTCTCAACGTTCTGAGTGACGAAGTCGCCGATGCTGTACTCCTCGTATGCGGCGAACCATTCGGCCAGGAAGGAGTTCAGACCGGTGGCCTGCTCGCCCGTCACCGAGAACGGCAGCGGAATGGACCATTCGTCGCCCTCGGGCTCCGGAACGCGCCATGTTCGGTCAATGGCCGGTGTCGCCACCTCGGCGGCCTTGCGCGCCGGATAGAGTGTCGAGAGCAGCACGACCCCTACCACAACCATCGTAGTCATGACAGCCGACACCGACGAGAAGTTCAGGTACAGGCCCTGGAATGCCCCGGTCAAGACCAGTACCTTGGTGGCCAGCTGCCCCAGCAGGTATCCGGCAACGGATCCGAGGATGGCATAGACCAGAGCCTCCGCGATGAACAGCATGGCAATGTGCGCCGGCGCAAGTCCGATGGACGAGAAGATATGGATTTCCTTGACCCGCTCGAACACTGAGCCCAGCATGGTGTTGAGAACGATCAGCGCCGCGATCAGAACGGGGAAGAACACCAGTTCAAGCCCCTTGCTGGACGTTGCTGCGATGGACGAGTAGCGCTCGATGGACGGCTTGAGGTTCGGATCCGAAGGTATGCGCCCCGCGTAGAGGTTCAGCCCCAAGCGGTGCATCAGCGGGCCAAGCGTCTCGGTGACCTTCTCGGCGTCGCCAAAGTCAATGCCGATGGAGCGGAGTTCGGCGCCCAGGTTCGTTGCCGTCTGGAACGGAACGAAGAACACCGAATCCGGCTCGAGGTGCGTGTACTCACGGAACCCGGTCTCGCCTCCGCCGCGCCCCTGCCGCGTCAGCTTCTGCATGAGTATGAAGTCCACCGGCGTCAGCGGCTCGCTGTCAAGGTCGAGGACCTTCTTGAGGCGCTGGATGTCGAAGATGCCGACGACCGTGTAGTCAACTCCCGCGTAAGATACGGTCGCCTTGCCGACATCCTCGGGCTCAACGCGCAACGACGCGGCGATCACGTCCGGCAAGATCACCGAATACGTATCGTCCGGCTCGAACCAGCGTCCCGCGATAAGCGCCTCTTGCGGTCGCGTGACCCTCGCCTCCTGTGGCGCCAATCCGACAAGCGCCTTGGCATCGTACTGAGCGTTTCCACGCTTGATGGTCAGGAAGGACTGCTCGCCAAGCTGCGTCCCGAAGAACCACGAGCGCGGCGCCACTGCGTTCTTCTTGCCGTACTCGTCCGCAAGCAGACGGTAGGCCGGCTCCTGGAGCTGATCCCACATGGCGGTGCGGATCATCAGGCCGTTGTAGCGCGGCTTTCCGGGCGCCGGGACCTGATTGAACCGCATTGTCTGAACCACCGACGTGAACGACAGGACGGTGAACGTCAGCAAGACCAGCGTAATGCACGTCAGCACCGTTCTCGCCTTCCGCCGGCGCATGTTCGAGATGCCAAGGTTGAACGCAGCCAGGGCAACCGAGACGCGGCCGATATCGGCGCGGTGCACGCCGCTCACCTGCTGGTTCATCTGCTTCAGCTGTTCTTCGAACTTCCCCGTGATGAGAGCGATCACGATGCATGAGAGCGCTCCCATAACGAACGCCAGCAGGACGATTACGGGGTTCATGGTGATGTCGAACGCCGGATGGACGCGCGAGAACACGATGAAGATCAACAGGAATATGACCGCGGCGACCATCAGCTGGCGCTTGAGATCGTAGGAGCCGAAGAGCAGGCGCTCCATGAAGTAGGCGAACGGAATCAGCAGCGCGAGATAGAACAGAACGCCCTGCACCACGTCCACCGCCGTTCGCTGGACATCGGGATATGCCCTCGAGGCATAGCCCCATGCTGCCCGACTTTCGGCATCGAACCGTTCCCAGTTGCGCGCAGCCTGAGCCTTCTCGGCACGTTCAATGGCATCCTTGCCGAGCTCGTGGAGGCGGTTAATGCCCTCGTTGATAATCCTGTATTTGGCCAGCCGCTTGATGCGGAAGTCGTCAAGTTGCCAGATGTCCCGCGCCACGTGCAGCGCCGTGTGATAGATCGCGCCGCCTCGCGCGATCTCCCGCTCGGGATCGAACTTGTCGAGCGTCACCTTGCCGCGCAGTTCGGCGTCTTGCGCCTGACTGGGATCGCCACCGACCAGGTATCCACGCCCATCGGGACGCTCTTTGTCGGGATTGATCAGCAGAAGACGCGTCGCCCCGGGCCCGGCTCCCATCAATATCTTCAGGCGAGTGCCCGGCTGAGAGAAGATCACGGCAAGGTCTTCCACGTACGACCCCACCAGCCACGGATCCTGCGGGTCTATCGCATAGCCGAACATGCGCGGCTCGCCGTTCGTATCGCCGTCGAGGACATCAATGGACACGAGCGCGCGCAGAGACTGCTGGTCCACCAGATCAAAGATCGAGGTCGGAACACACCGGAACAGGATGACCGACACCTCTTTGCGCGCCGTCGTCACCTGCACGTCCAGAGGCATGAACTTCGCGCCGGTCACTCCCAGGTCAGGGGCGAAGTTGATGCCGCCTTTGTCCGGATTCGGAACCATCCGCCCGGTTGGCGTGCTCGTGTTCGGATCAATCTCCGGGACCTCGTCGCGATAGTCCAGATGGTATGCCGCCACCCGTGTCACGGCATTGCCGCCGTAGGCGGTGAGCGGCGCTACGCCACGGAACTCGAACACGTTCTTTTCGTTGGTGGCGGCCTCGTCGTAGACGCCCTGAATCATGTTGCCCCGGACGCCCATGTAGCTCTTGGTGCGATTTCGGATCACCGCCAGCGAACCGGCAAGCAACGGATCGGCGAACGCGATGAAGCTCTTGCGCGGGTTGTAGATCGTCAGGCGTCCCCTGAGCGTCGCGAAGCCTCCCTGGAGGGCCATGCGCGACCACTTGGACGGCTCAGTGATGGGCATGCGCTGGGCGTTGACGTCGCCGGGCTCATTCGTGTCTCGCGTGATGTGATAGAACTGACAGACGAGCAGTTTCGTCTGGAACGCCACATTGGCGATGTTCACCCGGTCGGCCGTGTCGAACGGCGTGTCCACAAGAGCGCGCGAGTCGTCAACCGACGCGAACGTGACGCCGTTGCCCTGCGCCATGGTAACCACTTCGGAATCGAAAGCGGGCTTGCCGGGGATGTGGTTCCGCCAGTTCTTGCCGTCAACCGGGTTGACCCCATCGGCGAACACCTTCTTCGAGTCGAATCCCAGCACGTTGCCGATCTTCTCGGCATTCTCGCGGCAGACGCGCGCGATGTCGGAGAACCTGCCCTGAATGTCCTCCCGGAAATCGTAGAACCAGCCTTTGTAGAAGATGCCGAGCCCGCGGGTCTGGCTGCTGAGATCGAGACCGGCCCACAGATAGATCGTGTCCCGCTTCCTGAGCGGCTGGTTCCTGGGCTGCATATAGAAAGCCACGTTCACGCCGACCATGAGCAGAACCAGAACGGCGAGCACCCAGGAGCCGGCGTTCATGCGCTTGCCGGATTCGGCATTCGGGACACGCACGCGGCTCAGAAGCCAGATCACCAGAACGGCGAGGACCAAGCCCAGCCAGATTGAGGTCTTGCTTGCGTTCTCCTTGGCCACCGCTTTCTCGGCGAGCGAGGGTGGGACCCAGGCATCAATGTGCGCGTCAAGGAACTCCCGGATCCCCTGCAGAGCCTGAAAGTGCCCGCTGGTTGCCACGAAATACATGCTGCGCTTGGGCGGATTCGCCCTGAATACGCGCGCGACCTCCAGCAGGCTGGCAATGCCGCACGCCGATTCGGCGCCGGGGGCGAGCGCAGGCACAACCGAGATCGAGTCGAAGTAGCCCTGCACGGCGATGATCTGCTCGCGCATCTTGGGATCGGTGCCGGTGATCTTGCCGAAAACGCATGCCGCCTCGCGCGATTCCCACGGCATGTCACACTTGAGCCTGCACTCGGGGGCAGTCTCGCCTGCCGCAAGGCCAAGGATCGCCGGCGCATCGGACCGACTCAGCCAGAATCTCGGAATCGAGATCGGAATGGATACGAACTTAGCCTCGGCCTCGCCGCGCATCGAGGTATCTGGAGCGATGAACACCACCGCTTTGGCGCCCAATCGCGGGGCGTTGAGCCATTCGGCCCGGCTGTTGAAATCAACGAGGACGATGGAGTTCTCGACTTCCTTGCCGTTGAAGTTCGACAGCTTGCCGTCGCCAACGTATATCAGCTTGCCGCTAAGGCCGTTCGGGGGAAGCTGGGAGGTGCGGACGAGATTGGGCCAGAGCCCGTAGACCCGCTTGGTGACACCGCCGACGCTCAAAGAGGCGCCCCGGTCCCCAGGAACCGTCACGGGGAACTTCATGACCTTGACGTCTTCGAGGCCGATCTCCCGGAAACGGCGCTCGACGTATTCCGCAGCCTTGGCGTCGCCGTCGTAGCCCGCCACGCGGGACCCGTACGACGCGAGCGTCTGGACCGTCTCGGCGATGTTGTCGGCGCTTACGGCATCCGACAGCTTCCGGTAGTTGTCTGGGTCCTCGGGAGCGGCGCCTGCGCCGACTGTGAAAAGCAACGCAACAATGGCCAAGACCCACGCTCTGCGTGACTGTGACAAGACCCGGGCATGCGACATCCGTGCGTTCCTTTCCAGATACCGTCGGCCGATCGTGGCGCGACCTTGTGAGGCGGGGGCGTACACGCGCGTCCGTATCATAACACACGGCCTATGCAAAAGGCAACAATCCAAGGGCCATCAACAACGAGTCCGGCCGTGGTCGCCCGAGTTCGCATGCGCTCCGCAGGCCCGATTTCCCGCCGCGCCAAGAAACTGCCGGTTTTCTTCTCGGACCGTATTGACATCCTAGATGTGGTGGTGTTAGTATAGCCCTCGCCACAATATGTAGTGTTTCGTGTGTGAGGAAAGCGCTGCATGCGTTGCCCGTACTGCGGCTCGGTTGAGGACAAGGTACTCGATTCGCGAGAGGCGCCGGACGGAACCAGCATTCGGCGAAGACGCGAATGCAAGGGCTGCGGCCGACGTTTTACCACGTTCGAGCAGATCGAGCACATGGAGATGTTCGTGGTCAAGCGCAGCGGGCGGCGCGAGCCCTTCGACCGAAAGAAGGTGCTCAAGGGCATACGCACGGCCTGTGCCGGACGCCCGATCAGCGCCGAACAGCTCGACAGTACGGTTGACGACATCGAGCGCATGCTCTTGAACCGACTCGAACGTGAAGTCTCCTCCGCCGTGATCGGCGACATGGTCATGGAACGGTTGAAAGCGATGGACCAGGTTGCCTACGTTCGCTTTGCGTCCGTGTATCGGCAGTTCGAGGACGCGACTCAGTTCCGCGAGTTGGTGAAAAACCTCAGAAAGCGCTAAGTGTTGTGGTCTGCACCGCGCCGCACGCAACGTTCGTTGCGCGGTTCAGACTCCAGAACAACTGACGGCATGGTACAGGCCCTGCGGGAGCGGTGCGCATCCCGTGCGGCTGATTGCGTTCCCGAGGGCCCTCCCCCGGGGAAGATAAACAGGAAGGATGGCTTCACAATGACCGATGACGCTGCCGGCGTGGTGGCGGAAGCGCCTGCCGCTAGCGATGTGAGTGCGCGTTCCGTTGATACGGGCTCAACGAAGGCACAGGATCACGCCTTGCCCAACGGCCTGACAGTGCAGCGCCACTATACGCGCCCCGATGAAGACGTCTGGGAGACCGTCGAGTGGTCAACGCGGTCAGCCGTCATTACCGGCGAGCGCGGCGACGTTGTCTTCGAACAACATGACATTCAGGCGCCCGCCTCATGGTCCCAGCTCGCCGTGAATGTCGTCGCGTCCAAGTACTTTCGAGGTCATCCCGGCAAGCCCGACCGCGAGTCGTCCGTTCGACAGCTTATCCGCCGAGTGGCGTACACCATCGCCGACTGGGGAGATCGGGGCGGGTACTTCGCCACGGACGAAGACTGCGCCGCATTCCGGGATGAGCTGACCCATCTCCTGCTGCACCAGCGTGCCGCTTTCAACTCGCCCGTCTGGTTCAACGTCGGACTGCCGGATCAGCCGCGCCCCCAGTGCTCCGCGTGCTTCATCAACTCGGTTGAAGACACCATGGAGAGCATCCTGACGCTCGCCAAGACCGAAGGCATGCTTTTCAAGTTCGGCTCAGGAACCGGCACCAACCTGTCCACCCTCAGGTCCTCCCAAGAACGCCTCCAGGGCGGCGGGACAGCCTCGGGACCCGTGTCATTCATGCGCGGCTACGACGCATTCGCAGGGGTCATCAAGTCCGGCGGCAAGACGCGGCGGGCGGCCAAGATGGTCATTCTCAATGCAGATCATCCCGACATACGCCAGTTCATCACCTGCAAAGCGGACGAGGAGAAGAAGGCCTGGGCCCTGATTGACGCCGGCTATAACGGCAACTTCAACGTGCCCGGCGGCGCATATGACAGCGTGAGCTACCAGAATGCCAACCACTCTGTGCGGGTAACCGATGAGTTCATGCGGGCGGTCATCGAGGATGGCGAGTGGTCCACGCGCTATGTGCTCAGCGGCGATCGGGCCGAGACCCTGCGTGCCCGTGAGCTCATGGATTCCATCGCCGATAGCGCATGGGTCTGCGGAGACCCGGGCCTCCAGTACGACACGACCATCAATCGCTGGCACACGTGCAAGAACACCGACCGCATCCACGCCAGCAATCCTTGCTCCGAGTACATGTTCCTCAACGACAGCGCGTGCAATCTCGCCTCGCTGAACTTAATGAAGTTCCGTCTGCCCGACGGCACCTTCGATGTCGATTCGTTCCGTCACGCGTGCCGCATCATCATCACGGCCCAGGAGATCATCGTGGGCAATGCCGGCTATCCCACACCAGCCATTGAGCGCAACAGCCACGCGTTCCGTCCGCTCGGACTGGGGTATGCCAACCTTGGCGCCCTGCTCATGGCTGCCGGCCTCGCCTATGACAGTGACGAAGGACGCGCGTTGGCTGCGAGCATTACGGCTCTGATGACGGGCGAAGCCTACAGGCAATCCGCAATCATAGCCCGCGATCACGGCGGTCCGTTTGCACGGTATGACGAGAACCGCGCCCCGTTCATGGAAGTGATCCGGATGCACAGGGATGCGGTTGAGGCCATTGAGGACGGACTCTGCTCGCAAAGCGGCGCTCTGCACATCAAAGAGGCCGCCCGAAAGTCATGGGACGGAGCGCTGGATATCGGCGGAATGCATGGGTTCCGCAACGCTCAGGCGACCGTTCTCGCCCCAACCGGAACCATCGGCTTCATGATGGACTGCGACACGACGGGCGTTGAGCCGGACATCGCCATAGTCAAGTACAAGTCGCTCGTCGGCGGCGGCATGATGAAGATCGTCAACAGCACCGTTCCGGAGGCGCTGGCCAAGCTCGGTTATTCGCCGGACCAGGTCAGGGAGATCATCGCGCACATTGAGGCGACCGACACCATCGAGGGCGCGCCGCATCTCTCGGAAGCCGACCTGCCCGTCCTCGACTGTGCCTTCCGACCGGCCGGCGGGACCCGAACCATCGGATGGATGGGCCATGTCCGCATGATGGCGGCTGTCCAGCCGTTCATCAGCGGAGCAATATCGAAGACCGTCAACATGCCCAACGATGCCACCCCTGATGACATTCGCCAGGTCTACATCGAGGGTTGGAAGCTCGGGCTCAAGGCGATCGCCATCTATCGCGACGGCTCCAAACGAACACAGCCGCTCTCGACACGCAGGAGCACCGGAGAACCGCAGGGGTCTTCCCGTGACGACAGCCGGGAGTACCAACCGGTCCGGCACAAGCTGCCCGACGAGCGCCGCTCCATCACGCATAAGTTCAGCATCGCCGGCCACGAAGGATACATCACCGTCGGCATGTACGACAACGGGCAACCGGGCGAGATCTTCCTCACGATGAGCAAAGAGGGGTCCACCATTTCCGGACTGATGGATACCATCGCGACCATGACGTCACTAGCGCTTCAGTACGGAGTGCCGCTCAGCACACTCGTGAACAAGTTCGCCCACATGAGGTTCGAGCCGTCCGGGATCACGCCGAATCCCGACATACGCTTCGCCAAGTCCATTCCCGACTACATCTTCAGATGGCTCGGGACCAAGTTCCTGCCGGCGGATGATCAGCCGCCGGGGGAGGAAAGGTCGCTGAACGGACTCGGCAACGGCCATTTTCCGGCGGCGGCCAATGAGAACGATGCATACCACAGCCGCGAGCGCGAGGTGTTCCAGCTTCAGGCGGACGCCCCGGCATGCTCGGTGTGCGGCGCGCTGATGGTGCGCAACGGAGCTTGCTACAAGTGCCTCAACTGCGGTTCGACGTACGGGTGTTCCTGATGGAACGCTCGGAATAGGCGGTCCACTTCCTTACCGGTGAGGAGTGCGCGTATATGCTCAAGATCGTAGACGTACACCTGTCTGGGTCCGTAAACGGAGAGTATCTGGTTCTTCAGAATCAGGGCCTCACAACGATCTCGTTGCACGGCTGGATTGTAACGACGGACTCGTACACCGAGGGCAATCCCCTCACGAGCGACGATGAGATGTACGTCTTCTGCGGAGAGATACTGATCAAGCCCTATGCGCGCGTTGTGCTCTTCACCGGACAGGGAACCGACGGATGGTGTCCGACAACCGACGGCAAGTGGGCCTATGTGGCCTACTGGGGGCGTCCGAGGCCCATATGGTCGAACGCCGGGCGCGTGACGCTCCTCCAACCGGTCTGCACACGGAAGTTGGGCGTTGCCGTTGATCCGACGCCGGTGGGCGTCAATCAGTAGGCAAAGCTATCGTACAGACCTATAGCGCCATCGAGACCTGACCGTCATAGATCGTCGGTCTATGACGCGAGTTCGCGCGGGATGGGCTCGACCCACGCAGGTGGGTTGCGTGTGTCGCCACACGGACGCCCCAGCGCCCGTGTGGTGTGCCTATCGCCGCAGCGCAAGGTTGAGTACGGCGGCTGCGCCGGCTTCCGCCACGACCCGGTCTTCTTCGGCAGAACCGCCGCTGCACCCGACCGCGCCAACGCACTGCTCATCAATGAAGATGGGCACTCCGCCTCCGAAAACGGTGAACCGCCCCTGATTGCTTGCGTGTATCCCGAAGGCCGAGCCGCCCGGTCCGCCGATTTGCGAGTATTCATGGGTAGGCTTCCGGGTACCGGCGGCGGTGAACGCCTTGTTCATCGCGATGTCCACGCTGGTGAGCTTCGCACCATCCATTCTGTTGAGGGCGATCAGCCATCCGCTGGAGTCGGCCACGGCAACTACCATTCGCAGGCCCATCTTCTCGGCGCAGTCAACGGCAGCGTCAAGCGCGGCCTTGGCGCCTTCAAGAGTGAGCTCTATGCGGTCTCTGCGCACCACGTCCATGCGTTCAGCTCCCTATGTGAGGAATGGATTCGTCCTGCGCTCCTCGCCGACGGTGGTTGCGCGGCCATGGCCCGGCAGAAGGCGCACTCTGTCGTCGAGTGTCAGTATTCGGGTCCGAATGGAGTTGATCAGCGTGTCGTAGTCGCCGCCGGGCAGATCGGCTCGTCCAATGCTGCCCGCAAACACCAGATCGCCTACGATAGCCCAGTCGTCTCCAGCGAAGCACACGCTGCCGGGCGAGTGCCCCGGAACGTGAAGGACGCGGACGATCCCGCTGCCCACCGCCAGCTCAATGCCGTCGGCAAGGTCAAGCGTAGGAGACGCCATTCGGGGCGGCGGCACTCCGAACCATTGCGCCTGCTCGCGCACTGCATCCATCAACTTGCGGTCCGCCGGATGCAGGCCGAGGCCCGCTTCGAACGTGTCAATGAACAGGGCATTCTCCGCAATGTGATCGAGATGTGCGTGCGTGTTCAGAACGAGCCGCACCTTCCAGCCGGCCTGTTTCACCTTCTCGGCGACTGCGTCCGTTCCGAACCCGGGGTCCACGACCATAGCGTCGCGAGTATCCTCATCCCCGATAAGATAGGTGTTGTTCTCCATCGGACCCACCGTAAAGACGCTTACCGTCATCCTGACCTCCCACACGCCTTACCCTGCATCTCCGGCGCGTGCCAAGTATACCAAGCCGCCGCTCTTCGAACGTTGCCGTCCTGCCTCGCCGGGACGGCTCTCGGACACGTTCCTTCGGTGTCGGGTCCGACGCGATGCACCCTCGAAGACGGCGCTCGCCGGTTTGACGGGCCTTCTCGGGTCCGACTATAATGATCGTCATCGAGCGTCCACGAGGGAACACGCATGACCGACCGCTACGACTTCCGCACCATCGAACCCAAATGGCAGGCAATCTGGGAGGCGCAACGCACCTTCCGCGCCGATGACGCTGCCGAGCGTCCGCGGGCCTACGTGCTCGAGATGTTCCCCTATCCGTCGGGAGCCGGCCTCTCGGTCGGGCACTGCAAGAACTACGCGCCAGCCGATGCCTACTGCCGCTACAAGAGCATGAAGGGCTTCGAGGTTCTGCACCCAATGGGCTGGGACGCGTTCGGTCAGCCCGCCGAGAATGAGGCCATCAAGCGCCGCCGTCATCCGCGCGAGATGGTGCCCGAGTATGCCGCGAGCTATCGGCGAACGCTCAAGCTCATCGGAGCCAGTTACGACTGGGAACGGGAGATCAACTCCAGCGAGCCGGAGTACTATCGGTGGACCCAGTGGTTCTTCTTGCTCCTGTACCGACGGGGCCTCGCTTACCGGGCCACCGCTCCCATCAACTGGTGCCCGGCATGCAAGACGGGCCTTGCCAACGAAGAAGTGAAAGAGGGGCGGTGCTGGCGGTGCGATGCGCCGGTGACCAAGCGCCCCATGCCCCAATGGTATTTCCGCATCACCGCCTATGCCGAAAGGCTGCTGGCCGGCATTGACGGTCTCGACTGGCCCACCGGCATCAAGCTTCAGCAACGCGAGTGGATCGGACGGAGCGAAGGCGCCGACGTGGACTTCCCCATCATCGGCGACCCTAGAACGATACGCGTGTTCACTACCCGTCCGGACACGCTGTGGGGCGCAACGTTCATGGCGCTTGCCCCCGAACACCCGCTCGTCGAGGAGATCACGACTTCCGAGTGCCGACCGAGCGTTGAGGAATACGTCCGTCGGACCATGAGCGCCACGGACATCGAGCGGATGAGCGTTGATCGTCCAAAGACCGGCGTGTTTACCGGCGCATATGCGCGAAACCCCGTGAACGGCAGGGCGATCCCGATCTGGATCGCTGACTACGTGCTGATGGGCTACGGCTCCGGAGCCATCATGGCCGTTCCGGCGCATGATCAGAGGGACTTCGAGTTTGCCCGAAAGCACGACATTCCAATCGAGCTCGTCTACACAATCCCGGGCGGCCCGCAGGACGGCGATTCCATGGTCGAAGCCCTGCCCGACGGCGGCTTCATGCGTGACTTCGAGGCGAACCCTGAGGCTCTAACCCCAAGGTCGCCCTTTGCGGGCCGGGCCAACGACGTCGAGACAGTTCGGGCGGTCATAGCATGGCTTGAGGACCACGGGGTCGGGGAAGGCCGCGTCAACTACCGCCTGCGCGACTGGCTAATCAGTCGTCAGCGCTACTGGGGAGCCCCGATCCCCATCGTGCATTGTCCCGATTGTGGAGAAGTGCCGGTCCCCGAAGATCAACTGCCCGTGCTGCTTCCCGACGTGGATCAGTACCAGCCGTCCGGAACGGGCGAGTCCCCTCTGGCAACCATCCCCGACTTCGTCAACACGCAGTGTCCCGCGTGCGGCAAGCCCGCACGTCGCGAGACGGACACCATGGGCGGATTTGCGTGTTCTTCGTGGTACTTTCTGCGATTCGCCGACCCACACAATCCGGACGCATTCGCCGATCGGGCCAAGGTGGATGCCTGGCTGCCCGTGACGATGTACACCGGAGGCGCAGAACATGCCGTCATGCACCTCCTGTATGCGCGCTTCTGGACGATGGTCATGCACGATGCAGGTCTCATAGGTTTCGACGAACCCTTCCCGACCCTCCGCAGTCAGGGCGCAATGCTGGCGTACACGCCCGGTCGCGCTCCGCGATCCGGAGAGTCGGCCGGCGAAGACGAAGACGGTGACCGGATCGTTGACTGGATACCCCTCAAGCCCGAGGAGATCGCAACCTTCCCGCCTGAGAAGATCGTCTGGCGGTGGGTTCGCATGTCCAAATCGAAAGGAAACGTCGTCAGCCCCGATGCCGTGATTGCCAGGTACGGCGCCGACAGCCTGCGCCTTTTCGAGATGTTCGTCGCGCCGTTCGAGGACAACGTTAGGTGGAACGAGGAGGGTGTCGCCGGGTCTTTGCGGTTCCTTCAGAGGCTATGGCGCTGGATCGCGCCCAGGATATCGGCGCCTGCCGGCGGTGCCGCTGCGTCCCAACCGCTAACTCCCTCGGATCGGGCCATTCGCCGCAAGCTCCACCAGACCATACGCAAAGTCGGCGAGGATATCGAGAGCTTCAGGTTCAACACAGCCATCGCGGCAATCATGGAGCTTGTCAACGACCTCTACCAGTGGATACCTCCAACTGCCGCCGAGAATGCCGGCCCCGACGGAGCCCACGGGAGCCCCGCGGTTCTCGGGGAGGTAATCGAGGCGCTGCCCCTCCTGATAGCCCCCTTTGCGCCTCACCTAGCCGACGAGCTATGGGAGAAGCTGGGCCACTCGGGCTCAACATACAGGGCATCCTGGCCGACCTGGGATCCCGAAGTCGCCGCCGAGGACATGATCACGATCGTGGTGCAGGTGAACGGGAAGCTGCGCGAGCGCCTGACCGTGCCCGCAGGCGCCCCCGAGGATGAGGTGAAGCAGCTCGCGCTCGAGGCGTCGAAAGTCGTCGAGGCCGTTGCCGGCAAGACCATTCGCAACGTGGTGTCTGTCCCCGAGCGGTTGGTCAACATAGTGGTTGGGTGAACGGGAGCCAAGCATGATCAGACCTGGCGAGTACATTCGCGACATTCTAACGAAGCCGGTTGGAACCGATCTCATTGCGCGCGGCTGGGTCAAGACGCGCCGTGACAGCAAAGGTATCAGCTTCGTTCAGATCAGCGATGGGAGCTGCTTCACTGACCTGCAGGTAGTCATCGAAGCCGGGACGATCGCCCCGGACGTGCTCGAGACGATCACCACAGGCGCGTGCGTCGAGTTTGCCGGCACCCTGGTGGAGAGCCCGGCCGCCGGTCAGCCCGTCGAGTTGGAGGCATCCGGCGCTGTGGTTCACGGCGTCGCGAATCCGGTCGCCTATCCCCTTCAGAAGAAGGGGCACACGATGGAGTTCTTGCGGGAAATCGCCCACCTCCGTCCACGATCCAACACATTCGGCGCCGTCTTCCGGGTTCGCAACGCGTTGGCCTATGCCATTCACCGGTTCTTCCAGGAGCGCGGCTTCACGTACATCCACACACCCATCATCACCACCTCGGACTGCGAGGGCGCAGGCGCGTTGTTCGGCGTCACAACGTTGGACCTGATGGCGATCCCCCGCGCCGATGGCGGCGGCGTTGACTACGCCCAGGATTTCTTCGGCAAACCGGCCTACCTTTCTGTCAGCGGACAGCTCGAGGCGGAGATACTGGCTCTGGCGATGGCGAACGTCTACACGTTCGGGCCGACCTTCCGAGCAGAGAACTCGAACACACCGAGGCATCTGGCTGAGTTCTGGATGGTTGAGCCGGAAATGGCCTTCTGCGACCTCGACGACAACGTCGCCCTCGCTCAGGAGTTCCTCCAGTTCATCATCCGCTACGTCCTCGAGGACTGTCAGACCGACCTGGCCTTCTTCAACAAGCGCATCGAACCGACGGTCATCGAGACGCTGGAACATGTGGCTGCAGCCGACTTCGAGCGTGTGACCTACACGGAGGCCATCCGTATACTCGGCGCGTCCGGACGTACATGGGAGTTCCCGGTTGAGTGGGGCAGCGACCTGCAGGCCGAGCACGAGCGCTACCTGACCGAAGAGGTATTCAAGCGCCCCGTGGTGGTAACCGACTATCCGCGCCGGATCAAAGCCTTCTACATGCGGGTGAACGACGACGGCAAGACCGTGCGCGCCATGGACGTGCTGGTGCCGCGAATCGGAGAGATTATCGGCGGAAGTCAGCGCGAGGAGCGCGCCGACGTGCTGCGCGAGCGCCTCGCGGAATGCGGGCTTCCCGAAGCGCCCTACTGGTGGTACCTGCAGCTCAGAGAGTTCGGAACCGTCCAACATGCGGGGTTCGGGCTCGGCGTCGAGCGAATGATGATGTACCTTACCGGCATGAAGAACATTCGGGACGTTATCGCATTCCCGCGCACGCCAGGTTCGGCGGAGTTCTGAGCGCATCAGAAAGGACGGATCGTTGAGCAGCGAGACCGCTCCCAGTCCGCCCCCTTCATCCGGCGCCGGCCGGATTGCCCTGGCGATGGTTGCCGTCCTGTGCGCGCTCTTCGGCGGCGCTTTCATCTACGCCTATCGCCAAACCGCCGTGGCGGGTAACGGGATGGTCATCACCCGGGGCGACGATGCGCAACCCGACGCGGGCAAGGCCGTTGGAGGCGACAGACCGGCTCCGGGCAGCGCGGTAGTGGTCCATGTGGCCGGCGCGGTGCGAGCGCCCGGGGTCTACACGCTGCCCGCAGGCAGCCGCAGCGTGGACGCGCTGAGGGCCGCAGGCGGACCGGCCCCCGATGCCGATCAGGACGCGCTGAATCTCGCGGCACTGGTCGCCGACGGTGACCAGATCGTGGTGCCCAGGCGTCAGCGACCGGAACCCTCTGCAGCGTCGGACTCGCCGGCCGCTTCAGGCTCATCACGTTCACCCACGAAGAAGCTTGAGGACCCCGGGGAAGGATCCGTCAACATCAACACGGCTTCGGCGGATGAGCTGCAACGCCTCCCCGGCATCGGACCCGCCATGGCGGCACGGATTCTGACCTACCGCAAGGAGATCGGCCGCTTCACGTCGGTTGAGCAACTGCTCGATGTCAGCGGCATCGGTGAGAAGAAGCTTGCCCAGATGAAGCCGTTCGTTCGGATACGCTGACATGACCGAGTCCGGAGCCAACCCAGTTGAACGGGTCGCCTGTCCGGAGTGCGGCGCCTCATTGTTGGCCGGAGAGCCTTTATGCTGGAAGTGCGGCGCAGCGACCACCCAACGTACCGACACGGCGACGCCGGAGCTGATTGACTTCTCCGAAGGAACGGGCGCGCAAACCGTTGCGCCTCACCGAACCGCGCCTCCGAGGCCGACTCGCACACTGGCAGGCGATGAAGTTGACGAGTCTGATTTCTCGGCGCCCGCATATCAGCCGCAGGCCCCTAATCCTCCGCGAGCCATGGAGCCCGAAGCGCCGGACCGCGCGCCGACCAGAATGGCCACAACGCTGACCGGCGAGGTCGTGGAGATTCCGGACTTCGCCGCGCAAGCGGCACAGGACCGTAGCGATAAGCAGCCAGAACAGCCAAGCCCGAGCGCACCACCGGAGTCCGAAGCGCCGGCCGCTCCGGTCATGCGGATCACGTTCTGCAAGACATGCGGCATCCAGAACGAGGAAACCGCAACCGTTTGCCGAAAGTGCAGGCAGCCGCTCGAGGTTATCGCCGAGCCGCTGCCCGACATCAAACCGCTCAGACGCTCGTGGGGGTTCGATGTGCTGGGCGTTGCGTGGATTGCGCTCGGGATGACTGCGGCATACTGCGGGCAGTTCATCATCAAAGCTGATCCGGCGCACCCGGGCATTTCGTGGGGCGATTACATATGGACCGGCGTCGTTGTCTGCGCGCCGGGCGTTCTCATTTTCATGCGGCACTGGTTCTCCAGGCTGATGTTCTGGGCAATGACGTTCGCGAGCGCCATGATCTGGGCGGTGATCGGGTTCATCTGGCTTTACATTGGCCTCCACGTGTCCGACAACGGGCGCGTGGGCCTCATGTGGTTCGCGGCCCTCAGCGGGCTGTCGTTGATCAGCTTCATCACCGTGCGGTTGAACGACGAGTTCGATGCAGGCGCTTGAGGTGCCGGCGGCCGCTCGTGCCGGAGCGTTGTCCTCTGACCAACCGGACAAACAATGCCCTCTTCAACCCGATGACGGCAGGACACTTGCCCCACTCCGTCGAATCCAATCGCAAGGGAGACAGCGATGACCGAAAACGAAGCCCGTAACATACTTGAACAGGCCATGAAGAATGCGAGGGCCGATCATACGACCCTCGTGTTGTCCGGATCCAAGGAGGCTTCGACACGATTCGCCAACAATGCGATCACCCAGAACGTCTCGAAGGCCGATACGACGCTGACCGTCGAAGCGGCCTTCGACAACAAGGTCGGAGTCGCCAGGATCAACCAGATGAACTCCGAGGCCGTTGCCGACGCCGTTCGCCGCGCAGAGGAGATCGCTCGCAACGCCGCCCCGAACACCGAGTACATGCCGCCAATCGAGCCGTGCTCGCTTTCGGAAATCGCCGCCTGGGATGAGCCGACTGCCAATGCCGACCCTGAGACACGCGCATCAGGCATCGTCGCCGCGATAGCCGTTGCCGAACAGGCAGGCACCGTTGCTGCCGGTAGCTTCGCGACGGAATCGGGGTTCACCGCAATGCTCAATAATCGGGGCATGTTCGCCTACCACAGGCGTACCGACGCGCGATTCGTGTGTACGGCAATCACCGACACCAGCTCCGGCTGGGCCGAGCGCTCCTCAATCGCGGTGGCCGATGTGTCGCCGGCAGCGGTCGCGGAACGAGCGGTAGGCAAGGCTGTCGCTGCGCGCAGTCCGCGGGAGCTGGAGGCCCGCCCGTATACGGTGATCCTCGAACCCGCCGCCATCGCAGAACTCCTTGCGTTCTTCGCGTGGTCGCTCGACGCTAAGGCGGCCGACGAAGGACGCAGCGCGCTGTCGGGCAAACTCGGGGAGACCATCGGTGTGCCCGATCTGACCATCGTGAGCGACCCATACCGGGCCGAGTGCCCGGCGGCGCCGTTCATCGAAGACGGCATGCCGGCTCCGACCGTCACCTGGGTGCGGAATGGAGTGCTGAGCAACCTGAGCCACTCGCGCTACTGGGCGCAGAAATCCGGACGGACGTTCACAGGACGGCCGACCAATCTCATCATGGACGGCGCCGACTCGTCGTTTCAGCGGCTCATATCCCAGACATCCGCCGGACTGCTTGTGACACGCTTCTGGTACATACGCTTCGTGGACCCGATGAAGCTGCTGCTCACCGGCATGACCCGCGACGGACTGTTTGAGATACGCGACGGCGAGATCATCGGCGGCGTGAAGAACATGCGGTTCAACGAGAGCCCGCTGCGCGTGTTCCAGAACATCGTCGGAATCGGATCACAGGAACCGGCAACCGGTTACGCGCGTTGCCTCGTGCCGCCCGTCAAGGTGGATAACTTCGCTTTCTCAAGCGACACCGCGTTCTGAGCAAGCATCCAGTCGGCGCCCGTCAACGCAACGCAGGCTGCACCGGTAGACGTAGCGCAGGCGTCCCGCCTGCAAAGGCCGACGTATAGCACCCGCCCCTAACGCGTAGCCGCAACCGGCGCGTCCCGGCGGATGGCATCCATTGCCTCAACCCCTAGGTTCCGACCGGTTGGTCCCGATCCGGCGATCGAGGAGTTGGTGCGGATCAGCGATGTGGCGAAGAGCGCCAGCCACACGACCGCCGCCACCGCCACGGCGACCGACGCTGCGCGCGCAGGGCTGCTCAAGAGCCGGCGCAACGCAGGGACCCACAGGGCCGGCCCCATCGCCTCACGCCCATAAACTGCACCGTCGTTGCGAATGGGAGAGACGACGCACTCCCGCGCATTCGGCCAGGTTTCGCGCAACGAGCGGAACTGGAGCTCGACGGAGTTCCACGCCGTGATGTAGGACCGGCATGCCTGGCAATCACGCACGTGCTCGGCGACCTCCGCCGGCATGGGGACTGCCGAACGAGCATCGAGCCACTCGTCTATGGCACGCCGCAAACGGCGGCACGAACGGTCAGCTGGTTCCATGGGGCGCAAGGTCACAGTCGGTCCGCCAGCGCGGCGCATAGTTTCGCTCGTCCTCGGTGGAGGCGCACCTTGACGGCGCTGGCGGTCAATCCCAACGCTCGCCCGGTCTCCTCGACCGACATATCCTCGAAATAGAACAAGACCATGACTTCGCGGTACCGCTCCGGCAATGATGAAACCGCATCGCGCACTATGCGGTTACGATCGTTGGCGGCGAGCGTCCGTTGCGGATCGCCCGAGTCCGCCGGAGCAGGTAGGCCTGCGCCGGCTTCGAGAGGCTGCGACTGCGGAGGTCGGCCACGGAGCTTTCGCCGACACTCGTTGAGGGCGATGCGATAGATCCAACTCGAGAAAAACCCGCCCGGCTTGTAGCGCGTCAGCCCTCGATAGGCGCGAAGGAAAGTAGCCTGAACAACGTCCTCCGCATCGCATGGGTCTTTAACCATGCGCAGGCTGAATCGCAGCAAGCGCAGCTGGTAACGACGAACCAGAAGGTCGAAGGCGGCCCGGTCACCCTCGCGCGCACTGACAGCCAGGCGGTCCTCGTATTCGCTGACCCGCCCGGATGCCTCGCCACCGGCCTCATGCCGGACAGCCGCAAGTTCATATGCCATCGCGCATCGCTCCGGTGACACCCTCCAACGTGATTGCCGGCAGGAACGACACAGCAAGCCCGCCTGAGACGGGTTGCCTCATTCGGTAGACGCGCCCGAATCGCCTCCGGTTCCCCTACGCGCTTACGGTCGGCGACGCAGAGCCGGATCGCGCTCTCGACAACCCTCAGAAGCTCATACGGTCGTAGTCTTCGAGCCCGATGCGGCTGAGGGGCGTATCCCCCCGAATGATCCGCTCCAGTTCGTCCAGCGCCGCATCGCCAAGCCGTGGCAGTTCGTCGGTAGTAGGTCCGGCGACATGCGGTGTGATGAGCGCGTTGGGCATCCGCCGGAGGGGATGATCGTCCGGCAACGGCTCAGGATCGGTGACGTCGAGAGCAGCCCCAATGCGCCCGGAGCCAACCGCATCGGTCAGGGCCGCCGTATCAATGATCCGCCCGCGCGCTGTGTTGATCAGCAACGCGCCGTCAGCCATCAGGCCCATCTCGCGCCGACCGATCAAGCCGCGGGTCTCAGGGACGTCCGGCGCATGCAGCGACACGATCCGCGCCTCAGCGAGGGCCTGATCGAGCTCGACGAGCTCAACGCCGAGGGCTTCGGCGGCTTGCCGCGACATGAACGGGTCTACGACCAGAACCCGACACCCAAACGGACGAAGCAGCTCGCGAAAATGCCGCCCAACGCATCCGCACCCGATCAGAGCGATTGTCTTGTCGTACAGCGTCGCGGAAACCGGCTTATGCCGGGCGCCTCTGTAGAACGCTCCCATCCCGCGCAGCAAGTGCATGGCGCAGGCAAGCGCGAACTCGGCGACCGTCCGGGCAATGGCAGACCGCGCGCTCGTGATGATCACCCCACGCTCAAGGAGGACGCGCGGGAACATGCGCACCGTTCCTGCCGAGTGACAGATTGCCTTCAAAGGGGGATCATCGCCGAGCCGCTCCGGATTCGGAGGCCGAACGCCCCATCCTGACATGCAGTACTCCGCGCGGGCCCACATGCGGTCGTACTCGGTCTCGGGGACGCGCCGCGGATCCAGACACATCGTGACCGTGCCGAGGGCGGAGAGTCTCGCGCGCGCGCCGTCGGACATGACGCGATCGAACGCGTCGGACGACATAGAAACCAGAATCTCAGGCATGAGTGCGTCTCCCGTACAGGATTGCGCCATCGCGGACGCGAATAGGCTCGCAAATGAAACGAGGTCTCCCAGTATGGTTCCCCTTGCCGGATTGCTCGTCCTGCTTGCAGGAGCGGATGGGCCGGCGCCGGTCATCGCCGAGCGTGCCGGTTCGCCGAATCCCAAAGAGAGGTCAACGACAATGATCAAGCCTGTCCCACGCCGCGACGCGTTCTTGGGGATGCACTTTGATCTGCACCCGTCTGCCGGCGATACAGCGCTCGGGGCCGATGCGACCGACCAGAACATAGCCGAACTGCTGGATCGAGTGAAACCCGACTACGTCCAGTACGACTGCAAAGGCCACGCGGGCTACTGCGGATATCCCAGCGCCATCGGCTCGCCGTCGCCCGGCATCGTCAAGGATGCCCTGGCTATCTGGCGCAGGGTTACGCAGGACCGCGGGATCGGCCTGTACGTCCATTACTCGGGCGTGTGGGACAATCGAGCCATCGAGCTGCATCCTGAATGGGCGCGCATCGGTCCGGACGGTCAGGCCGATCGCCAGCACACATCGGTCTTCGGCGAGTACGCCGAGAGGCTGATGATCCCTCAACTGATCGAGGTCTTGAGCAAGTACCGGTTGGACGGCGCATGGGTTGACGGCGAATGCTGGGCCGCCCAACTCGACTGGTCGCCCCGAGCGCTTGCAGCATGGAAGGCGCGGACGGGCTCCGAGACCGCACCGCGAGGCAGAGACGACGCCCGGTGGCTGGAATGGAAGCAGTTCCATCGAGACGCGTTCGAGAGTTACCTGAACAAATGGGTGGACGCAGTGCACGCCGCATGCCCCAACGCGCAGGTGACCAGCAACTGGATGTACACCACGTTTGCGCCCAAGCCCGTGGCTGCCCGTCTCGACTACCTGTCCGGCGACTACGCGCCGACGGTGTCGGTTGATCGAGCCCGAACCGAGGCTCGCTACCTTGCGTCAACCGGCATGCCGTGGGACCTGATGGCGTGGGGCTTCAACAACGGACATGGTCTCGGCCACAGCTTGAAGCCCGCCGTCCAGCTCATGCAGGAAGCAGCCGTGGTCATCATGCAGGGAGGCGGCTTTCAGGTCTACTACCAGCCAACGCGCTCTGGATATGTCATCCCCGAGATCGCTCGAACCATGGAGCAAGTAGCCAAGTTCGCGCGGGCTCGCCAATCGCTTAGCCACAAGAGCTCAACCATTCCGCAGGTGGCGCTGCTCCTCTCGTATGCCTCGCAGGCCGACCGGTCCGACGCCGTCTTCACTCCCTATGGCTGTCAGGACGAGCTTGAAGGCGCTCTCCATGCGCTCCTCGAAGCGCACTACTCGGTGGACATCCTGGCCGAGCATCAACTCCTCCCGCGCATCCAGGAGTATCCGCTGGTCGTCCTGCCCGACACGCACCGACTGGACGATAGCGTCCGAGACGCGCTCCTATCCTATGTAAGCAATGGAGGATCGCTCCTGCTTCTTGGGACTGCGCCGGTGCGGCTTTTCGCAGACCATCTGGGCGTCCGGCTGGTGGGCGAACCGGTATCAACCGTGGCTGAACTGGCCACTTCTGCCGGCGTCGTCAACCTGAACGGCGCATGGCAGCCCATCGAGCCCGCCGGCGCGGAAGTCGTCGGCATGCGTTACCCCACGCGCGATACGAGGTCCGGAGGCCAGCCCGCCGCAACGGTTGCGCGCCTGGGCAAAGGGCTCATCGCGGCAGTGTATGGGCCCGTCGCCATTGGTCACTTCCGCACGCATCACCCCGCCATCCGTGCGTTCGTAGCCAATGTGGTTGAGCGCGTCTTCCCGGATCCCGCTTTGCGCATTGAGGCGCCTCCGTGCGTTGACGTCGCACTGCGCCGAACGACTGAGGGCTCCCTGGCGCTCCACTTGCTCAATCGGTCCAACATGCAGGTCGCCGATCGTTATCTGACAACCGACCATGTCCCAACCGTCGGACCCATCGAGGTCACGATGAAGGTCGCCCGGAAGCCCAAGCGCGTCCGCTGGCTGCCCGACGCCACGCGGCTTCGCTGGACCTGGGACAGCGGCACACTCAAGCTAACCGTACCAAGGCTGAACATCCATGGAATCGTTGTCGTTGACTGACAAAGCGTTACGGGCCAACCCCACCGCCACGCGGAAAGACGAAGCGCGCCGTCGTCGGTCCGGCCATACGGCCATGCTTGACGTAGCCGCATCGGCGAAGCCGTGCGATCCGGCTCCGGCCAGACCCACTGCCTTCATTGAACAGCCGCTCCTGAGCGACGCCCTCGGGGCGCAAGTCACCCTCGCATCGGAGACCTCCCAGTGGACGGGCAGCTTCAAGTTCCGAGCCGCGCGCAACGTCGCCCTCCGCGTGCCTAACGGCCACATCCTCACGGCCTCGAGCGGCAACTTCGGCCAGGCGCTTGCCTGCGCGTGCCGTTTGTTCGGCAAGTCGTGCACGGTCGTCATGCCGGCATCATCGGCGCCAGTGAAGATCGAAGCAGTCCGGGCCTACGGCGGCGAAGTTGACCTGATTGACACGGATGTCGTGTCTCGGGCAGATCGAGTGGCCGAACTCGCGCGCGCCATACCGGAGGCGTATGTCGCCAGCGCCTACGATGACCCGCTGGTGATCGAGGGAAACGCCACACTGGGTCACGAGATCGCCGGTTGCGGCGTACCGTTCGACTTCGTGGTCGCGCCCGTCGGAGGTGGCGGGCTGTGCGCCGGTCTCATCACCGGGCTGCGCGCGGCAGGATCCACGGCGACCGTGATCGGCGCGGAGCCTCTCCTCGGCAACGATGCCGCAAGATCGCTCCGCGAAGGTCGCATCGTGCGGAACGATAGGGAGCCGCAGACGATTGCCGACGGCGCCCGCACGGTGTCTCTCGGATCGCATAACTGGGCCGTCATCAGGGACGGCATAGGCGGGATCATTGAGGTCCCCGAGGACGCCATCCGCAGATCGGTGCGCCTCCTGTTCGACAAGGCCAACCTGAAAGCGGAACCGACCGGCGCGCTCGCAGTCGCGGCGGCGCTGACCGAACCGGAGCGCTTCCGCGGCAGGCGGGTATGCTGCGTCGTCAGCGGAGGCAATGTCGAGAACCGCCTCTACGCCGACCTTGTTGCATGATCCGCCGCCGCGGGCCGGAAGGCCGTTTGTGCTATACTGAAACCGTACTATCTCCCCACGAGCGGCGTCCCGCAAGGGGGTCGCGGAAGGTCACTGGGTGACGTTGCGGCAGAGTGGCGCGCATATTGCGGCGCACAAATGCATAGGCAGTGCGTTTTCACTTGCGGTCCGCCATCAAGCCATTTACGGAGCATTGCTAAGGATACGACAGGGAGGCCGACTATCGGCCTCCCTGTTTTTGTGTGACCTCCCGATCGGCTCTCATCGGCGCAAGTTCGACACGGGCTCTGCGCGCCCGCGCATCATGCAGGCGGAACGCCTGTGGTGCGCTCGTGCGACGGAGCGATAAGAAAGGGTTCAACCGAATGCCTCGCAGAATAGTCACGCTTGACGGCAACGAGGCTGCCGCAAGCATCGCGTACCGCACATCCGAGGTGATCGCCATCTACCCGATCACACCCTCCACCCCGATGGGCGAATCGTGCGATGCATGGGCCGCAGCCGGACGAAAGAACATCTGGGGTTCCGTGCCCCTCGTACAGGAGATGCAGTCCGAGGCCGGAGCCGCCGCCTCCTGCCACGGAGCCCTTCAGACGGGCGCCATGACCACCTCGTTCACGGCAAGTCAGGGCCTCCTGCTCATGGTGCCCAACATGTTCAAGATTGCCGGCGAGTTGACCAGCGCTGTGTTTCATATCACGGCTCGTTCCGTCGCCGCGCACGCTCTCTCCATCTTCGGCGACCACAGCGACGTCATGGCAGTCCGCTCCACCGGTTGGGCGGAGCTCTTCGGCAACTCGGTTCAGGAAGTCATGGACATGGCGCTCATCGCCCAGGCCTCGACGCTCGAGTCCCGGGTGCCTTTCCTGAACATCATGGACGGCTTCCGCACCTCCCATGAGGTGGTGAAAGTAGAAGAGCTTACTGACGACGACATTCGCGCCATGATTGACGATGAGCTGGTCCGCAAACACCGAGCCAGGGCGCTTTCTCCTGACCATCCGGTCGTGCGCGGCACCGCGCAGAACCCCGATGTGTTCTTCCAAGCTCGCGAGACCTGCAACCCGTTCTATCTCGCCACCCCGGCCATCGTCCAGAACGCCATGGATCGGTTCGCGAAGATCACGGGCAGGCAGTACCACCTGTTCGACTACGTCGGCGCGCCCGATGCCGAACGCGTTGTGATCCTGATGGGATCTTCGTGCGAGACGGCACAGGAAACGGCCGAATACCTTTGCCAGGCCGGTGAGAAGGTCGGCGTCATCAAGGTGCGCCTCTATCGGCCATTCGACTCTCAGGCGCTGGTCAAGGCTCTTCCCGCATCCGTCAAGGCCATTGCCGTCCTCGATCGGACCAAAGAACCGGGCGCATCCGGCGAGCCCCTGTATCAGGATGTGGTCACGGCGGTCGCCGAGGCGGTTGCCGCAGGCGCCGCGCCGTTCGCCGCTATGCCCCGCATCATCGGCGGACGCTACGGCCTGTCTTCGAAGGAGTTCACGCCGGCCATGTGCAAGGCCGTGTTCGACGAACTCACACTGAAGTCGCCGAAGAACCACTTCACCGTCGGCATCAACGACGACGTGACCCACACGAGCCTGGCATATGACCCGTCGTTCAGCACGGAGCCGGAGGACGTGGTTCGCGCCGTCTTCTGGGGCCTGGGAGCCGACGGCACCGTGGGCGCCAACAAGAACTCGATCAAGATCATCGGCGAAGAGACGCCCAACGCCGCCCAGGGGTACTTCGTCTACGACTCGAAGAAGTCGGGCTCGGTCACTACGTCCCATCTCCGCTTCGGTCCTCGTCCCATTCACAGCTCGTACCTCATCAACCATGCCAACTTCGTCGCCATTCACCAGTTCGGCTTTGTCGAGCGGTACCCCGTCCTCGAATCGGCCGTGCGCGGGGCGACGGTGCTTCTGAACAGCCCATTCGGGCCCGATGAGGTCTGGGACAAGCTGCCCGCCGAGTTCCAACAGCAGGTTCTCGCCAAAGACCTGAAGCTGTATGTGACCGACGCCTACGATGTTGCTCGGGCAACGGGCATGGGCGTCCGCATCAACACCATCATGCAGACGGCCTTCTTCGCGATCAGCGGGGTTCTGCCCAAGGACGAGGCCATCGCCCAGATCAAGGCTGCCATCCAGAAGACCTACGGCAAGCGCGGCGAGGCCGTCGTTCAGAAGAACTTCGCCGCTGTTGATGCTGCGCTCGCGCACCTGCACGAGGTGAACGTGCCGGGCCGCAAGGCCGGGACGCTCCGCATGCCGCCCGTGGTCTCACCCGAGGCGCCCGAGTTTGTGAGAACGGTCACCGCGCAGATGATCGCCGGCAAGGGCGACAGCCTGCCCGTCAGCGCGCTGCCGGCGGACGGCACATTCCCAACCGCCACCACGCAGTGGGAGAAGCGCAACATCGCCCTCGACGTGCCCGTTTGGGAACCGGACGTGTGCATCCAGTGCGGCAAGTGCGTGCTCGTCTGCCCCCACGCCTGCATCCGCTCCAAGGTCTACGACGGCGCGCTGCTGTCGGATGCGCCCCCAACGTTCAAGAGCACAGCCGCCAAGTGGCGCGAGTTTCCCGGTCAGAACTTCACGATCCAGGTCGCCGTCGAGGACTGCACCGGATGCACCCTGTGTGTTGAAGCGTGTCCGGCCAAGGACAAGTCGCAGGTCGGCCGCAAAGCCATCAATATGGCACCCCAGCGACCGCTCCGCGAGACGGAAGCCGCCAACCTGGAGTTCTTCCTCGGCCTGCCCGACATGCCGAAGGAGACCGAGGCGGTCCGCTTCAACACCATCAAGAACATCCAGCTGCTCCGGCCGCTCTTCGAGTATTCGGGCGCTTGCGCGGGTTGCGGTGAGACACCCTATGTCAAGCTCCTGAGCCAGCTCTTCGGCGACCGGGCGGTCATTGCCAACGCAACCGGATGCTCCAGCATCTACGGCGGCAACCTGCCCACCACACCATACTGCGTCAACAAGGACGGCCTCGGGCCTGCGTGGAGCAACTCGCTCTTCGAAGACGCAGCCGAGTTCGGTCTCGGCTTCCGGCTCACGCTGACCCAGCAAGAGCAATACGCCAAGATCCTCGTGGACCGGCTCCGGCCCGTCCTGGGTGACACCCTCGCCGACGAGCTGCTTACGGCGGACCAAACGAGCGAAGCGGGCATCGCCGCCCAGCGACGCAGGGTCGCCGAAGCGAAGAAGAAACTCGACGGTTCGTCCGAAGGCGCAGCGCGAGAACTGTTGAGCGTTGCGGACGCGCTGGTCAAGAAGAGCGTCTGGTCACTCGGCGGCGACGGCTGGGCGTACGACATCGGGTACGGCGGACTGGATCACGTCATCTCCACCGCGCACGATGTCAACCTCCTCGTCCTCGACACAGAGGTCTACTCCAACACAGGCGGTCAGGCCAGCAAGTCCACAGCCCGCGGCGCAGTCGCCAAGTTCGCTGCAGGCGGAAAGCCGGCCGCCAAGAAAGACCTCGGCCGGATGGCCATGAACTACGGTACGGTCTATGTCGCCTCCGTGGCCATGGGGGCCAACGACGCGCAGACCGTCCGGGCATTCATCGAGGCCGAGTCGTACCCCGGACCGTCCCTGATCATCGCCTACAGCCACTGCATCTCGCACGGCATTGACATGGCGAAGGGTCTGGCACAGCAGAAACTGGCGGTGGACTCGGGAGCGGTGATCCTCTACCGCTTCGATCCTCGCCTTGCCGCCGAAGGCAAGAACCCGCTGCAGATTGACAGCAAGGCCCCGAGCATCCCGCTGTCCGACTTCATCTACAGCGAGAACCGGTTCAGGATGCTGAAGCAGGCAGACCCGGCCTCGGCCGAAAGGCTGTTGGCCGCCGCGCAGGCAGACGTGAACGCTCGATGGCAGGCCTACCAGCACCTCGCCGCGGCGCCCGTACCCGGGGCTGCGTGAAACAGGGCAGGACAACAAGGAGCTTGATCTAACATGGACCTAACCACCCGCTACATGGGGCTGACGTTGAAACACCCTGTGGTGCCGTCGGCATCCCCACTGTCGAAGGACCTTGACGGCATGCGCCGACTGGAGGATGCCGGCGCATCGGCCATCGTCATGTACTCTCTCTTCGAAGAGCAGATTGACGCCGAGAGCCATCGTCTGGACCACTTCCTCTCCTACGGCGAGGAGAGCTACGCCGAGGCCATCAGTTACTTCCCGGACCTCGACTCGTACAACGTCGGTCCCGACAGCTACCTCGAACAGATAGCTGCGGCCAAGCAGGCGCTCAGCATCCCCGTGATTGCCAGCCTCAACGGCGTTTCTCGAGGCGGCTGGACCCGATACGCCAGGCTCATGCAGGACGCCGGAGCAGACGCCGTCGAGCTGAACGTCTATTACATACCGACCGATCCGAACCTAACCTCCTCCGCGGTCGAACAGATGTACGTTGAGGTGCTCGAGGACGTCAAGTCCGGCGTGAGCATTCCGGTCGCCATCAAGGTCGGCCCGGCATTCAGCGCATTCGCCAACGTCGCCGCTCGCCTGGGTGAAGCAGGAGCCGACGGGCTCGTCCTGTTCAACCGCTTCTACCAGCCGGACTTCGACCTCGAGAATCTCGAAGTGGTTCCCCACCTCGTCCTCAGCGACTCCGACGAACTCAGGGTCCCGCTAAGATGGACCGCGATCCTGTACGGCCGGATCACGCCCGACATCGCGATCACCTCGGGCGTCCGCAACGGCCAAGATGCGCTCAAGGCCATGATGGCCGGAGCCAAGATCGTTCAAGTCGCTTCGGAGCTGCTCCACCACGGGCCTAAGCGCATCGCCGGCATCGTTGATGAGATGACCGCGTGGATGGAGGAGAAGGAGTACGAATCCGTCCAACAGATGCAGGGCAGTATGAGCCAGAAGAACGTCGCCGAGCCGGCGGCGTTCGAGCGGGCCAACTACATGAAGATGCTCAGCTCGTGGCGGCCCGATCCGACCGGAGCTCTCGTATAGGAACCGGACGCGGTAGGCTGAAGCCCGATCCGGTACAATCGGCCTAACGCAGCATCGCCCAAGGGACAGGCGAACCCGCCCGGTGGAGCTTAAGCGCTCATGCCGGGTGGGTGCGTCCTGTCCCTAACCCGTAGGGAGGCACACATGACGGGCTTCACGATCACACGGGCAACGCCGGCCATCGCCCTTGCCGCTCTCGTCGGTTGCGCCGCGGCCGCCGCACAGTCGCCGTTGGTCAGGATGGACCTGACGGAGTCCGGCGCCGTCGCGCGGTGGCAGCCCACGCACGACGTCTCGCGCCTCGAGGCAGCGTCCGCAGGGATGGCCATACACATCAGCGGCCCGGACCCGTACATCAGCGGTCCGCCGACCGGCGCCCCGGCGGGAAAGACGCTCTGGCTCAGATTGCGCTTACGGTCCGACGTGGGCGGCGCCTTGCAGGTCTTCTTCTACGAGGATTACCCGCGCGAAGCCCAATCGGTCACTGCATCCGTGCCTGCCAAGCGTTGGGCCGACGTTGCCATGCCGCTGCCTCCCATCACGCCGAACACCAAGCTCCGTCTCGATCCGCCAGGCACCTCGGGGGTCTGTACGGTAGCATCCATCGAGATCGCCGAGCGGCAGCTGATCGCGCCGCCCCGTTGGACCAAGCCGCCATCGGTGCCCGAGACCGGTCGCCTGACGGTTCGCTCAGGCGACCTTTCGCTGTCGCATGCCTCCAACACGCACGGCGCGTTCGAGATCGCCGTCGGCGGCTATCCCATGGCGACCGGATGGTCCCGCCTGCCGTTAGCCTACACGATCGGCGGTATGCCCAGGTGGACGGATCTCACACAGAGGGGCAGAACATCGGTGCGGCGCAAAGGCGCAACGATCGAGACTGCTCTGACGGCATCCGATCCCGATGGAGCGCGCTGGTCGGTGACTCAGCGTTTCACTCCTTCGAAGGTCAGCGGCGTAGTTGACTTCGTCACGGAGATCAAGGTGAACAGAACCCGGCACGTGAGCTTCCTGCCCATGCTGGCCTTGTTCCCCGGCGCGTCATCGTTCGGCGCTGCGCGAGAGCGCGGTCTGTTCGCGGGTCTCGAATACCTGGACCGACCCGACCGGAGTAGTTCGGAAGATGACCTACGCGGCACTCAGGCTCAACGTTTGGTTCCCGATGCCTCCAAGATAACCTTCCCCCTCATGGCGATGCAGGCCCGCAAGCGTTACATCGGCCTCATATGGGACATGAAGCCGTGGCTTGCCGCAGCCTACGACACGCCTGACCGCTCGTTCGGTTCAGGCGCCAACGCCATGGCTATACTCTTTCCGGGCTCCGACGGGTTCAACCGTAGCGAGGGCAGTCTCCTCCCATACGACGGACGCCAACTCGACGCCGGCTACGTGCTCAGACTCAACGCCAAGATCATCGGGGGACCGGCATCCGGCGTGTTGCCGGCGATCCGAAAGTTCGTCTCGCTGCGTGGTCTGCCTGCGCCTCCGGCAACGGGTATGGACCGCTCGGCCTACGCTCGCTGGGCCGCGGGAGGTTGGCTGGACTCGAAGATTTCCGAGGGCGGGCGCTTCCGTCACGCGTACTGGCCCAACTTCGCGGGTTTCGCGCCGCATCCGTCGGCTGACGCAGCCACATGGATGCACTGGTGCGCCGCGGTATGCGGAGACGCCAATCTTGCCAAGCGCCTGCTGGAGAAGTCGGATGACGCCCTGAACGTCACGGATCCAGCCGGGCGAAACAGCGCAACCGTTTCGCACGTCACCTACCCCGTGCAGACACTGCTGTTCGGAGACGCGCTCGCGGGAGCCCGTCGCGCGCACGAATCGGCCGAGCAAGCATCTACATCGTTCGCAGCAGACGGCACCGTCACCTACCGCCCGAGCGGCGGCGTGGATTACGGAACCACGCACTTCGAGAAACACGCCAACGGCCTGACCGGCGCCGTTGTCGCGCGAATGCTGACCGACGCGCTCGTATCGGGCGACCCGAACCTGATTGCCCAGGCCGTCAAGCGGCTCCGCGGGCTGGACCGCTATCGTGACTCGGCCCCTCGCGGCGCCCAGACCTGGGAAGTGCCTCTCCACACCCCCGACATCCTTGCCTCAGCTCACCTGGTCAAGGCCTACACGATCGGCTATGAGCTAACCGGCGACAGGCATTTCCTCGATATGGCCACGCACTGGGCATGGACCGGCGTGCCGTTCGTCTATCTCGTGAAGCCCGTGCCGGAACCGATCGGCCTGTACGCCACCATCCCGGTCTACGGCGCAACGAACTGGGTTGCCCCCAACTGGATGGGCCTGCCGGTTCAGTGGTGCGGCCTCGTCTATTCCGATGCCCTGTACCGGCTCGCCAGGTACGACCGCCAGACGAACTGGAAGCGGATCGCCGACGGCATCGCAGCTTCGGGCATCCAGCAGAGCTGGCCGGCAACCGACCGTGATCTGCAGGGCCTTCTGCCCGATTCCGTTACCCTGAAGTCGCAGAACCGAAACGCCGTCGCGATTAATCCGGGAACGGTCCAGGCCAATGCCGTGCGGCTGTACGGCGGCCCGGAGGTATATGACTACCGGGTCTTCCGCAAGTCCGGGTGCGTTTTGCACGCTCCCGGCTCCATCGTCTCGCCTTTCGAGGGATCCGGTTCACTTGCATTCACTATCCGCGTATGGGCCGGCATGAAGACCCATGCATTGCTCAGCGGCCTGAAGCGAGCCCCCAGAGTTACAGTCAACGGCGCGCCCGTCTCCGTCGTCACCGATGAACCGACTGGCCGTAGCGCAGGCGCCAAGCCTGCATTGCGCGTTGCCATCCCGATCCCCCCTGCGTCCGCCGGTCCGAAGACCGTACGGGTCGTCGTAACGCTGTGAGCGCGACCGTCAGGCGCATCGTCGTCCTCGGCTCAACAGGCTCGATCGGCGTTCAGACGCTTGATGTGGTGCGTCGTCTGGCAGGCCGCTCGGGCTCGCCATGCTCCATCGAGGTGGTCGGGCTTGCCGCCCATCGCAATGCCGATGCGCTCGCTGCGCAGGCGCGCGACTTCGGCGTGCGGCATGTGTGCATCGCTGATCCGGCTGCAGCGCCCGCCCTGCGGGATCGGCTCGGGGCATGGCGCTGCAGCGTCTACGACGGCATGGCCGGGCTCAATGCGCTCGCCGAGCTCCCCGAAGCCGATGTCGTTGTCGTAGCGGTCGCAGGAGCCATCGGCATTGCGCCGACGCACGCGGCAATAACGGCGGGAAAGAGCATCGCCCTCGCCAGCAAGGAAGTGCTTGTCGCCGCAGGCGAGCACACCATGGCCCTTGCCCGCAAACACGGCATCTCCATCGTTCCGATTGACAGCGAGCACTCGGCCATATTCCAGTGCCTGACAGGAAGCGCCCCGGGGGACGTTGCGCAGCTTCTGCTCACGGCCTCGGGAGGACCGTTCCGAAACACGCCGGCCGACGAGATGGGCCGCATCACCCCCGAACAGGCTCTCCGCCACCCGACATGGAACATGGGCGGCCTCGTGACCATCAACTCGGCAACGCTGATGAACAAGGGTCTCGAGATCATCGAAGCGCACTGGCTGTTCGGAGTGCCCGTCGGCAGCATCGAGGTGGTGGTCCATCCTCAGAGCATCGTCCACTCTCTTGTGCGCTTCCGCGACGGCTCAGTCATCGCGCAGCTCGGCCTGCCCGACATGCGCCTGCCGATCCAGTACGCCCTCGTATACCCAGAGCGCATTGACACCGATCTGCCGCGTCTCGACCTGACCCGGTGCGGGGCGCTAACCTTCGAGGAACCCGATCCGTTTCGGTTCCCCGCCCTGCGCCTTGCCCGCGAGGCCATCGAAACCGGCGGCACCATGCCGGCAGTGATGAATGCCGCCAATGAAGCCGCGGTCGCGCGATTTCTGGAACGCGGCCTGACGTTCACAGGTATTATGGATACAGTGGCATCGGTCATGCGGGCTCACGAACCGGTTGAGCCGACGCTGGAGAACGTGCTCCAGGCCGACGCTTGGGCTCGCGAGAAAGCCCGGCGCGTAGCTTGATCAGGCGCTCGCGCGCCGGCCACCAACCCGAACAGAATGGAGCCTGAGGCCCCCTGGAGCATAGCGTATGACTGATATCGCCCTCGGCATCGCGTATCTCATAGTCACGATCAGTCTGCTTGTGCTCGCGCACGAGGGCGGGCATTATGTCGCGGCGCGTATCTGCCGCATGCGGGTGGAGGACTTCTCGCTTTTCTTCGGCCCCATCGTCGCCAAGCTTGGCCGTCGCGGCGATACGCTCTTCCATATCCGTGCCATTCCGTTCGGCGGATTCGTGCGCATCGCCGGCATGGAACCCGAGGACGTTTCCGGCGGCGTTCCCGTGCTGCGGGCCATTGCCGTCGCCGGACGGAACGGCCTGGGCCGACTGGACGAGACGATCCGGAGGATGCGTCGCGACACTCTGGCCAAGATGAACGAGGCCAATGTAGGCTCCGAGGTTCGCGCAGCCGTACTCGATGCCATCGGACCTGACCATCGCCTGACTCCCGAAG
>JBBIQU010000002.1:0-2944 GCA_037442185.1 Chthonomonadales bacterium
TGAAGGATGAAGGATGAAGGGCGAAGGATGAAGGATGAAGGGCGAAGGATGAAGGATGAAGGGCGAAGGATGACGGCGCGTGAAGGAACCCTTGCGGCATGCGGCGAATGAGGCACAAACGCGGATGAAGGGATAGCGCAATGCAACGAATCCTGATTGCCCTGTTTGTCGCGGGCGGAGCATGGGCGGCGCTCGGGTTGCGAGCCGAAGCGGCTCCCCGCCAGAAACCGCCGACGGGTGCGTCGCGGACGGTGGCGGTTCACGCTGAGAAGGCGGCTTGCGTGGCGACGCCGATCGAGGTGGCGCTCACTCCCCCGAAGGGCTTCGCCGGTGCGGTGGTCAGCGCCTCAGGACGATCGGTCCCCTGTCAGGTAACGCCTCGGGGAGGCAAGCTGGCGGTTTGCTGGATCGTCGCCGATCTGCCGCGCGGAGCCACGCGAACCTACACCGTTACCTTCACCAAGGCCTCGCGGTCGAAGGCACATATCGTCGCAAGGCTCATGCCGGGAACCGAGCCGTTGCGCAACGCCGAGATAACCGTCGGCGGCTCGCTGTTCGCCCGGTACGACGTGAATACCGGTCCGAACAAGCCGTACTTCCACCCGGTCTACGCCCCGGGGCAGAGGCAGGTAGTGCGCGGCTACCCCGTCGCTCCCCGTGCCGGAGAGACCAGCGACCACAAGCATCATCGCGGTCTCTGGTTTACGCACGGCTCCGTCAACGGAGAGGACTTCTGGGCCGAGACCCCGAGCAAGACGGTCCACGCCGGCTATCGCGACATCACCGGTGGGCCTGTGTTCGCGGGGTTCACCGCCCTGACGGATTGGATCGGCAAAGCGGGCAACAAGATCGCCGAGGACACGCGGCAGGTCCGCGTCTTCGAACTGGCGGGCGCACGGGTCATGGATGTTCGGATTGTCATGCGGCCCGTTGGCGGCCCGCTCGTGTTTGGCGACACGAAAGAGGGAAGCTTCGGTCTGCGGCTGGCCGACACCATGCGCCTGCGCGGCGGAGAGGGGCGCATCGTGAACGGAGCCGGCGTATCCGGCGGCGAGACGTGGGGCAAGCGCGCGCCGTGGGTGGACTATTCGGGTACGGCCGACGGCGCGCAGGTCGGCGTCGCTATCCTCGAACACCCGACGAGCTTCCGGCATCCCACGTGGTGGCATGTGCGCGATTACGGCCTCTTCTGCGCCAACCCGTTTGGCGTTCACGATTTCGAGTCGGGCAAGCCGGCCGGCGCCGGATCCCACACCGTTCAGCCCGGCGGATCACTCACTTTGGCGTATAGGCTGATCTTCCATGAGGGATGCGGATCAGGCGCAGATAGCTCGCCGCTGGGACGAATGGGCCAATCCCCCGACGGTCGAGATCGTCAAGTGACTTCGCCAGGTCCCTCAGTCTGCCCGACGCAGCGTCCGGCGGGAGCGCAACGCGCGCACAGGGCATTGTGGGGGTCCCAATATCCCAGGGAAGGAGTGGTCGCATGACCCAGTCGTCCGCAGGTGAAGCACCCGTGCCGCGCTGGTGGTTCCAGGGTGTCTCGAAGTATGCGTGGATGGTACTCATCGTCTGCGCCCTAGGCTGGCTGTTCGACACGATGGACCAGCACCTGTTCACGCTGGTCAGGCAGAACTCGCTGACGGATCTGCTGAAGGCCAAGGTGCCTGCCGAGGAGCTGGACGGCACCGTGAAGGCCGCGGGAGGCTGGCTGACGGCCATTTTCCTGCTCGGCTGGGCGGCAGGCGGGTTCCTGTTCGGCATGATTGGCGACCGCCTTGGCCGAACGCGAACGATGATCCTCACGATCCTGACCTACTCGGCGTTCACGGGTTTGAACGCGCTGGTCAAGGAGCCCTGGCAGTACGCGATCTGCCGATTCTTCACCGCCATGGGCGTAGGCGGCGAGTTTGCGGCCGGCGCGGCGCTGGTTGCGGAGGTATGGCCGGAGCGGTCCAGGACGATGGCGCTCGGGACCCTTCAGGCTATCTCGGCCGTAGGCAATATGATGGCGGCGGTGATAACCTTCGTGCTGAGTTCATACAGCTGGCGCTATGTGTTCCTGGTCGGGGCGTTGCCTGCCCTGCTCGTCGTGTGGATACGGCGCTCGGTCAGGGAACCCGACAAGTGGGTTCGAGCAAAGGAGGTGGCCAAGGGCGGCGGCGTCGGCACGGAGGTGGGCAGCATCAAGGCCCTGTTCAGCACAAAGGCGCTCACGCGGAACACCATCGCCGGCGTCCTGCTGGGTACCGCGGGAGTCGGCGGCGTATGGGGCGTTGGGTTCTTCCTGCCTGACCTTCTCGGTTCGGTGATGAAGCCCGTTTTCGGTCAGGCGCCCAGCATCCTTGCCTTGCCCGAAGCCGAGCGCGCCGGAGCGGTCACGGCCGCTGTGCAGGCGCTCAAGAGCAAGGTCTTCTTCGTCCAGCAGATCGGCGCGTTCCTGGGCATGTTCGGCTACGCGGCATTGAGCCAGAGGATCGGGCGCAAGCCGGCGCTGGCGCTGGTGATCGGTCTCGCGTTCGTGGCGGTTCAGGGCGCGTTCTGGGGACTGCGCGACCCATTGTCGGCATATCTGCTGGCGTTCCCGATGGGTGTCTTCTGCCTTGCGCCCTTCGCTGCCTATGCAGTGTACTTTCCCGAGCTCTACCCCACCCGGCTGCGCGCCACCGGCGTCGGTTTCTGCTATAACTGCGCGCGCATCCTCGCAGCAGGCGCGCCGTTCGCGCTGGGCAAACTGGCGCAACACTTCGCCGATCCGACCGATGAGACCATGGGCATCCGGAAGGCAGCCACCATTGTCTCCTTTGTCTACTTCGTCGGTTTCGCCGGGCTGCTGTTCGCGCCTGAAACGCGGGGCAAGCCCTTGCCCGAGTAGCGTCCCGATGTCACGCGCGGCAGAAATCCGGCCTGCAGGGAACCCCTCACGCAGCGCAGGCGTCCCGCC
>JBBIQU010000002.1:3044-29511 GCA_037442185.1 Chthonomonadales bacterium
CAGGCGTCCCGCCCGCACGGATGCGCTCACGTAGCGCAGGCGTCCCGCCTGCACGCGCCTCGAGGGACATCGTAGGACGCAGGGTCATCACACCGTGCTGACCTCGTTGATGTACGTTCGCTGGCGGTCACTCGTGAACTCGCTCACGCGGGGGCCGGCCAACGAACGCGCGCGCGCCCGCTGGACGCCGGTCTGGGCTGCCGTCGTCATCGTGGCCATGGCGTGGGCGGCTTCCATGTTGTTCGGGCCGTTGTTCGATGAGACCATGACGCCGGCCCGAGTGCGCGGGCTTGCCGAGCGACTGCCGGCGTTCGCGCTCATGGGCGCGTGGGGCATGCTGGTGCTGTCTGCTATGACCGTCGCGCTTCAGGCGCTGTATGCCAACCGCGATGTGCAGCTTCTGCTCGCGGCACCTGTCCGCCCGCAGGCAGTGTTTGCGGCGAAGCTTGTGGACATTGCTCTGGCCAACGTCAGCCTGTTCGGCATGATGGGGCTGCCCATAGTCGTGGCTTACGCGCACGCACGGGGCATTCTGAGCATCGAATACGTCGTGCGCGTGGGAGTGGTGATGGCCGCTTTCTGCGTGCTGCCGACGGCCCTCGGCACGGTCGGTTCCATTGTGATGATGCGGCTGTTGCCGGCCAATCGGCTCCGCGACATCATCGGCGCGCTCGGGCTTGCCGGGCTCGCCACGGGCTATGTGGTCCTGAGTCTGATGGCGCGCCGCATGCACGAGCCGGGAGCAGCTTACGGAACGGCCCGGACGATGTTGGACCTTCTTGCGTCGCCGGCGGCATCAAGGGGACCCTGGGCATGGGCCGGCGATGTCGTCGCGACTCCTTCGGGCTATCCTGAAGTCTACGAGCCTCTGTTTCTCCTGTTGCTGACCTCGGCGGCTGCCGTCGCCTTCGGGGCCTATGTGGCCTCGGCGCTGCACTGGCGCGGCTGGGTGGGCGCGCAGGACTCCGCCGGTCAGCGCTCCACCGTGTCGAAAGGGGGCGTATGTTGGGAGGCGGTGTTTCGATGGCTGCCGGGACCGGCGCGAGCCTACTTCCTCAAGGATCTTCGGTGCTTGGCGCGCGATCTGCGTCAGCTGTCGCTGTTGCTGATGCCGGCCGCAGTGGTCGTTGTGCTGCTGCTGAATCTCAGCTCCGATCCTCAGACCCATACAGCCCCTCGCGCGCTTCTCGGCCTGATCCTGCTGCCCCTTGTGGGCATGATCGCGCTTCGGATCGCGTCGTCGGCCTTCGTCGGCGAGACCAACAGCCTCATGGTGGCGCTTGCTTCGCCGGCAGGACCGAGGAACATCCTCATCGGCAAGCTCACCTATACGGCGTTTCTGTCGAGCGGACTGGCGCTGCTGGCCCACTCCGGCTACGCTCTCGTATATGCAATGACGTCCGGCGAGTGGGTCCTGTCTCTGGCGATGACCCTCATGGCCACCGTGGCTCTCAGCGGCATCGGCGTGGGAGTGGGCGCGAGAGCGATGGAGATGAGCATTGACGGCGCTCGGTCGTCGCTGACGGGCGTCGCGCGCATCCTCATCCTTGGTCTCCAGTTGGTCTACTCAGTGGTCGTGTCGGTGATCGTCGTCGGCTCGTGGTTCGTAGCCTATCAGCTCGGCATCCCTGGCGTGCCGGTCTATGCCGCCGCCGGCGTCCTGATCGGGTCGTTCAGCGCCCTGACCGTGGTCGCCGCATTGCAGATCGGCTCGCGCCGCCTCGCGCGCCTGGAATCGTGAGCCCGAGCGCCAGGACCGGGGGCACAGGTCATGCTTGGCGGCATCATGGCCGGCGGCGTGCGACCGCGATGCAAGCCGGCCGCAGCCGTCATCGCCGCTTCGCGGTCTTTGTCGTGCCGATCCGGTATAGACTGTTCAGCGTGCGGATCAGCAGGCTGCCGTCGGCGATGGCCGGCGTCGCCAGAGTGTCCTCTCCGAGGTCGTTTGTCGCCAGCACTTTGAACTCGGGTCCGGCCTCGACTACCGCCATGTTGCCCTTCTCGCCCAGGCAGTAGACCTTGCCGTCTCCGGCCACGGGCGAGGCGGTGATTGGGATCGGGCCGCGTGCGATCCGCGCGCGGTATCCCGCCTTGCCGTCCGCTTCGGCTAACGCCATCAGCACGCCGGAGTCTCTCAACGAGTACACAAGGTCCCGATAGGCGATTGGCGTCGGAACGTAGGGACCTGCCTTGGCGTCGCGCCATGAAACCCATGCGTTGATTGTCTCGCCTTCCTTGAGCGAGATGTCGCCCTCGGCCCCCGGCTTGATGCAGTAGATGGGGGTGATGGGACCGCTGGCATGGCCGGAGGCTATGTACAGCCGATCATGATAGACAAACGGAGATGGGATCGTCGCATACGACATGCCCTTGAGCTCCCACAGGAGCTTCCCATCCATGTCGTAGGATCGGACAACGCGCGAACCGGCCGTGACGATCTCGGTGCGTCCGGCATGCTTCCAAACAAGGGGGTTGCACCAGTTGCTCTTCTCGTCGCGCTTGACCTGCCAGACCTCCTTGCCGTTCTTCGCGTCGAGGCACAGCAGCCATGACGACTCCTCGTTGTCGTTGACCACGATCACCCTGCCGTCGGCCGCCTCGGGACCGATGGCGGTGCCCCAGTTGAACAGCATCTTCGATGGGCCCCACTTGCGCGACCACAGGGGCTTGCCATCCACGGTGTAGCAGAAGACGCCAACGCCTCCAAAGAGGGCGTAGACCCGCTCGCCGTCCGTTGCGGGCGTCTCCGACGCGTGGCTCCCCTTCGGGTGCGTCAGCCAGTTGGGTACGGCGCGCGCGGCCTCTCGCTGCCAGAGCTTCTTGCCGGTGCGGAGATCGAGGCAGATGACCGTCCATCGCTGCTCGACCGTCGTGGGATAGCCCTTGCCGTTGTCCTCCATCTTCTCGGGCACCCACGGGGCCTCTACTTTGCCCTCCGGTATTGCCGTCGTGATAAAGACACGATTGCCCCAGACGATCGGCGACGACCAGCCTTTGCCTGGCAGGTCAGCCTTCCACATCACGTTGTCTTTCTTCGACCACGTTGTGGGAAGAGGCCGGCTATCCTCGACGCCGGCTCCGTCAATCCCTCGGAACCGGGGCCAGCACGCGGCAGGCCGCAAGCTCCGCTCCTCGGCGTCCGCCACACACAACATCGCCAGCGCCGCAAGACAAATCGTCACAAGAGCTCCGTATCGCAAGTCCTCACTCCCCCAGGTTGTCTTTGACAATGTGCTGAGCATTTTCGTCGTAAACGATGGCTCGCTCGGTGTTGTGACGAAAGACGTTGTCCTTGACGATCCAGTTTCGGCAACCCGGGCCAATCACGAGACTGTTGCGATGGCGCACCGAGGCGCTATCCCAGCTGAACACCTGATTGGACGTGAATGTTGTGTCGGAGGCTCCGTAGGCCTCGACGGCAGGCCACGCGCCCGATCGCTCCTCGGAGTTCGTGTGGAACGTGTTGCCCGTCCAGATGTTCAGATAACACCCGGCCCCGCCGCTCTGGCCGATGACGACGCCGGTCTCCTTGCTCTGCTCGAACCTGTTGTTCTCGAATCGGTTGAAGTGGCTGCCGGGGCCGACTCGCAGGGCCACGCGGTTGCCCCAGTGATAGTTCAGCGAGTAAGAGCCGGCAGACGACGGCCAGAGCGCCGTGCCCGATCGCGGAGCTCGGGCCCCTGAGCGGGAATGTGCGCCGAACTGGTTCTGGAGGATGTAGAAATCATTGTTGCTCACGCTTCGCAGCTGATCGCCGCCGTTGTCAATGAAGTGGCAACGGCTCACGGTGTTGCTTGACTGAGGCCGCTTCGAGTCGCCATCGAACAGCACGCCCGACTCGGCGAAGTTGCTGATTCGGCAGAAGTCAACGGTGCAGGAGCTGCTCTGCCCTCGGAAGACAATGCCGTTGCCGGACTCGGCCGAAGCGTCGCCGTTGATGAGGAGGTCGCGGACCGTGCAGAACCCGCTGTCCTCGAACACGAGCGCATCGCCGGAGCCGATACGCTGAATGGTGGTGTTCCAGCCCTCGCCCCTGATGTTGACGTGAGAGCGCCGGATCGTCAGCGGAGCGGAGATGCGGTAGACGCCGGGCCGCAGCGCAATCGTGGCTCCGGCCGGTCCAATGCGGCCTACGGCCCGCACCAGCGCTCGAGCGTCGGAGACGAATAAGAAGCTCGGGGCTGCGGCCGCGTGGGTGCCAACCGAAGTCACGGCGGCGAGACCGGCGAGTAAGGCTGTCATGCGAACCTCCAGTTGGCGCTGGATGCGCCGATGCCGGCATCGCGATGTCTGTGACGCGTTCCGCGGCGACGACGGCACGGGTGCGTATGTCTTATGATGGCCGGCGGGCCTTCCACAGACCTCTCGGAACTGCGTGGAGGGCATGTTCGCGACTCGTCGAGGATGTTCCTCTGCTTGGTGGCGTGCTGCTCGAGCGCAGATCTTTCTATCGCGTCATCCGCAACGTTCGGACATCCGCGGGCATCCAATAAGGTACACTATGACGTACACCAGAAGGACTCCATAGCGTCGGAGACGGAAATGAAGACCCTCACTTCGCGCGAACTGCGAGAGAATATCGCCCAGGTATGGCGCGACCTTCCTGCAGATCAGCAGGTCGTCATTACACTGAACGGACGTCCTGTGGGCGTGCTGACTCCAACGTCGCCGGATACTTTGGAGGCCGATTTGAGGGCGATCCGGCGCGCCCGAGCCGTTCAGGCGGTCGCCGACATGCAGATGCAGTCGGTCAGAGCCGGTCTTTCGGATCTTGCCCAGGAAGAGATCGAGGCCGAGATCGCTGCCGTCCGACGCCGGCGTTGAGAGTTGTTCTTGACACTAATGTGGCCGTGTCGGGGCTGCTCACTCCGCACGGACCGTGTGCCCAGCTGCTCATGCTGGTTGCGTCCGGCGGCATCGTGGTGTGCTACGACGCGCGCATCATGGAGGAATACCGCGCGGTCCTGGCTCGACCGAGGTTCGGGTTCCTGCCCGAGCGTGTTGATGCGCTGCTGGATCAGATCGAGTGCGACGGCGAACTGGTGGTTGCGGTGCCCTTGTCCTGCCAACTGCCCGATCCGTCCGATGGCCCGTTCCTCGAGGTCGCCTTGGCAGCCCGTGCCGATATGCTCGTAACCGGCAACCTCAGGCACTTCCCAGCCGACGTCGCATCCGGGCTGCCGGTGGTGTCTCCGGAGGAAGCGTCGGCCGGAGTGGCATCGGAGCGCGCCTGATACGCCCGCACGCAGGGCAGGACCCGGGGCATACCGCATGGAACCAGACGGCGGAGGGTACACAGATGCTATTGCCACTGGTTGCCGCGCCGACCGGCCCCGCGCCGGCTCAGATACCGACGGTCACCGTCCGCTGGGAAGACAGCGAACAGCGCGATATCGTTGTCGTCGAAGGCGCGCGGTACCGCTGTCGCGTGGCCACGTTACCGACGCGGATCGTGTCGCTCAGCGTGGACGGCCGCGATCTTGTCGGACCCAACGGGATTGCCGTCAGCGCCACTGACGCCGCCGGCCGCACGTATCGGCCGGCGCCGCCCGACATCACGCCTGTCTGGAGGGTTTGGCGAGGCCAGCGCTGGCAGCCCGCGACGAGCGCTCGCGCCCGGATGAATGTCTGGAATGCCGGGCCCTACTACTACGACGCCCATATCCTCGACATCCCCTTCGTCAGCGCCGAGGACCTCCACGCCTATGCGGCGCCCCAAGAACCGCCGATCATGTCCTGGGATTTCACGGCCGACAACGCAGGGTGCCAGACCATCCAGAACGTGGGCGTGGGGCGCGCGCCGGACGGCGCCATGCGCCTCAGCGTCACTGGTCCCGACCCGCACATGAGTCTGCCGCAACTTGATGTGCGCGGGCCTGTTCGTGTCCGGCTCCGCTTGCGGACGCAAACGGCCGGCGGAGGGGCCATCTACTGGGCGACCGATGGCCGGAGCACCGAGGGCGCGAACGTTGCCACCTTCCCTGTCGTCGCCGATGGCGCATGGCACGACTATGAGGTAGCCGTTGACGCTAAAGCGCGTATCACCGCGCTTCGTTTCGATCCGCCCGGCGAAAGCGGGATGACCGACGTCGCCTCGGTCAGCATCCTGCCCCCACAGTCGGCCAGACCGGAACCGATCCGGGGCGAGATCGTATTCCATGCTCAGCCCGATCGCCTTGGGATTGAGATCAAGCTGACCCCTCCCAAAGGAAGGGCGGCGCCCGAACGGGTGATTCTGGACATGGACACCGCTACCATCAGTTCCGTGGGTTCGGGCAGAGAGGTCTTCGCTATGGGCGAGGGGAGATCGGCCATGATCGGCCTGGGGGCGCCTGCGGCCGAAAGGGCCAACGGCAAGGTCTCGCTTCGAGCGGACTCGGCATGGATCGTGCTGAAGCCGTCCGACGGGATCGCTCCCGAGAAGCTCATGGAGGCCGAGATGCGGCCGCTCACGGATGCTGCGATCGGCATTCAGGGCGGGCACTGGCTGGGCTATGATCCTGCCGCGGGAATCTACACGGCCACACTGGCCCACAACGGCGGCGCGTTCGCATTTGACCCGTCGTTCCACAATCCGACCCGGCGCATGACGGCTGCCTTTGACGTTGCCAACGATGCGGTGACGCGTAAGGCGTTGTTTCGCCTCTCCACGTCCACGGGCAATCTGGAGGCGGGAGTACTGACCGATCCGTATGGGTTCCCGCTGCCCATCCCGGCATTCGTCTGCAAGAACTTCGCCGGCGAGATGGAGGAGCCGGAGGACACCGGGTACGGCGACGTCTACTTCCCGATCAGCCTAGCCGCCAACGAGCGCATGCGCTTCACGGTTCACCCGCTCACGCACGGCTGGGGCATCTGGCCCCTCAAGCAGGTCTCCTCCATCAGGTTCTTCCTCATCTACTGGCACTGCTCCACCGGCGCGTCGGAGACCACATGCTGGTCCATGGACTGGATGGCGGCGAAATGCTCGATCTTCCACATTCCGGATTTCCGACCCATGTCGGGACCGTTCTGGTCGGGCCAGCCGCAGCACGACTGTCAGCATTGGCCCGGCTGGCTCCAGTACAACGGCGCAAAGGGCCGCCTGTGCTACGAGCGGACAGTATTCGACAGCATAGCGCCGAACCTCGCGCGCTTCACCATGCACTTCCACACCTCCGACAATGCGGCGCGCGCTCGCGTCGAGGCGTGGGAAGCCCCCCAGCGCGACGAAAGCCGGACCATGGTGCGTCTGCGGTACGACTGGGACAAGCCGTGCGTGATCGAGGGTGATGCGCGGCGCAACTTCCGGTGGCTCAACATGAACCATTTCCGATGGCGCAACGAGATGCTGCTATGGACCGGTCCCGACGGCTCAACGGTTCGGCGCACGGTCCCCGCCTCGGACGATTTTGTGCTACTGGGTGAGCCCATGTCCCCGCAGTCGCCGTTCATGGCGAGCGAAGGGCCGGGCGACAAGTACAACGTCCTGACGCTCGTGCGCAGCTTCAGGGCCAGGCTCGGCGGCAAAGAGTACGACAGGCCCGCTCTCTCGGCGGCCTTCGATGCACAGGATGCTTCGTCGTGGCTCACCGTGGACGCCGAGAAGCTCGAGCTGCAGCCGGGCGATTGGCTCGAAGCCGACGTCATGCTCATGCCCCACGGCGAGCCGACCCCGCCGGGGTTCAAGGCGGAGCGCGAGCGAAACCGGTTCGGCTTGCGGCCCGTAACGATCACGGTCACGCATGGCGCCAAGGTCTCGGACTATCCGCCCCATGTTCGCGCGGCGGATGACGTTGCAGCCTTCAGCATCGAGGGCGGACATGGCGATCTGCCGATCATCGTTGACGGCATGGGGGGCTGGAAGGCGCCCTTGCTATGGATGAACGGCGTCTGGCAGGACCATCAGACGCATGGAGGCGACGGCTATCAGATACAAGCGGACGGTGCGGGGGGATACCGAGTCACGTTCACTGCGCCGCATAGGGATGGCCAGAGGCACGACTTCATCGTCACGCGCGCTGAGTGCAGCGGCGACATCAGGGCCATACGGGATCGGAACGGTTACGTCGAAATGGAGGCTGTGAAGGCAGGCGATTGGCGCATCAAGGCTCCGGCTCCGTTCGCGCCGGGCCGCAATGTTTTCTACCGCACGGGACCGACCGTGAGCTTCTCGGGGACATCGAAGGCGGTGCGGCAGGTCCCCTTGAGCATTGAGAGCTCGAAGGAGCGCCTCGATGTCGTCGTCGAGCGCTGGACGCCGGCGGATGTCTCCTTGCGCGTCTCGGGCAACGCGACGCTGACCGTCGGCGGTCTGAGGCCGGACGGCGAGTACCGCGTCACGGTTGGAGAGAAGAGCGTCATGCGGCGAGCCACAGGCGGCAAGCTGGACATCGTGACCGCTGGGGCGAGCGTGCTAAAGATCGAGCCCGCGCGCCGGTCGCCCTCGGTGCGGGAGCAACGCAAGACCGGTAGGGATAAAAGCAAATGAGGATGCGCAGGCTCGTTACGCCGATCGGTCTCATTGCGATCGTCGCAGCTTTGGTGGCCTGGCGCTTGTCGGTCGGCAACGCGCCCGTGAGCGTCGAAACGGGCGAGGTGACGCGCGGTCCGCTCGAGGTCGAATGGTCGGCAGTCGGCTATGTCGAGGCGCGGACGGCTTCGGTATCCTCTCCCGGGGTAGGAGTGGTCAAGCGCGTCCTCGTGCGCGAGGGTGACCGCGTTGCCGCAGGACAGACGCTGGCCGTTCTCCAGCAGGACTCCGAGAGCGCCGCCGTCGAGGGGGCCCGAGCCGGCGTTCGCATGGCCGAAGCTCAGGAGGCTGCGGCGGATGCGCTTCTGACCGAAGCTCGAGCCGCGCAGGAAGCACGCGAAAGCCGAGCCCGCGCCGAACTCTCGGCGGCTCGCGCCCGCGAGGCCCAGGCTCGAGCTTCGCTCGTTCGGGCCAGGGAGACCCGTGCGGCTGCCGTCGAGGCTGCCCGTGCCGAACTGGTCGCGGCAGAGGCCGGTCTGCGCGACCTGGAGACACCTGCGCGGTCCGAGGAGATCGCCAGGGCCGACGCGGATGTCGCCGCCGCAAGGGCTGCGCTGCGCCGATCGGAAGCCGAACTTCGGCGCTACGAGGAGCTGGAGACTTCGGGCGCAGCCTCCAAACGCGATGCCGATGCCGCGCGCGAAGCCCACGAGCGGGCTGCGGCAGCGCTTGTTGCCGCCGAGCAGGCCGCGGCCATCGTCCGTAAGGGAGCCCGTTCCGACCAGATCGAAGCAGCCCGTGCCAGGGGCGCCGTCGCCCGGTCTCAGCTCAAGGGCGCAGAAGCCAACCTCAAGGCCATAGGCGTCGAGGAGCAGCTCGCTGTCGAGGCGACGGGCGCGCGGAAGGCCGCTGAGGCCGCTCTGTCGGAGGCCATCGCCGCCCGGCTTCGCGTTGACGCGGTTCAGAACGACGCGCGCGCCGCACGAAGCAGGGCCGACCAGAGCCGCGCGGCAACTCGGCAGGCCTTTGCCCAACTCGGCGATCGTCGCCTTGTCGCGCCGTTCGACGGTATTGTCGGGCGTCGAATGGCTGACCCGGGAGACATGGCCGCGCCCGGCACAGCGCTCTTCTCGATCGTGGAGGATGACCGAACCTGGATCGTGGCCGAGGTAGACGAACAGGACCTTGCGCCGGTCCGGGTCGGTCACGATGTGGTCGTTTCGGCGCCGGCCTATGTCGGCCGCGAGTTCCGGTGCCGCATCGAGCGCATCGGAGGTGAGGCCGTGCCCCAGACTGAAGTGCGAACGGGCGCCCGCATCGTTCGCGTCCGAGTCTCGCTCGACGGCCTCTCTGCGGCCGAACGCGCCATGCTCAAGCCCGGCATGGAAGTGCACGTTGCCGGTAAGACGGCCGTCGTCGCCGACGCCCTGATTGTGCCGACCGATTCCGTAGCTGTCTCCGACGGCGAGAGCGTCGTGTGGACCGTCAGAGGCGACCGCGCATACCGCACGGCTGTCACGTGCGGCTATTCGGGCGTCCGATGGACGGAGGTTCGATCCGGACTGAGCGCCGGCGAACGCGTCGTCATGTCCGGCAAAGAGAACCTCACGGACGGCATACGCGTCCGTGCCGCTGCCCGACAGCCCGAGTAACCCCCGTACTGAATCCGCCTGCGCTCCGCTGATCAAGAGACCCTTCCCTTGCTACGGGGAAGCCGCCCTCCTGCCGGACAATCCCACATTGGCGTGACCACAGCGTAGATTCTGCTTGACAGACCTCATAGTGTCTGTTACCATACGATAGCAACCGTTTTCTAGAATGCGTTTGATTTGGCCGCCAGCCTGGCGAGAACGCTCACCCGAAACCTGGCATGGCAACCATCCGCGAGATATCGAAGCTCCTGAACCTATCGCCTGCGACCGTGTCGCGCGCGCTACACGATCCCGACAGTCCGTTTGTGTCTGCGCGAACAAGAGAGAGAGTTCGACAGGCGGCCGAGGATCTCGGGTATGTGCCGAACATCTCGGGCAGAGCGCTTGCGACAGGCCGAACGCACCTGGTGAGCCTCTGGATCAACGACCCCTACACGCCCTATTACGCCATGGTCGGCAGGCAGCTCTACGCGGAGGCTGAGCGTCACGGCTATCATCCTGTGATTCGGGCCGTAAGCACCCAGGAGGCGGGCGCTGCGGCGTGGCAGGGACCCGATAGCCTGGCAGACGCCCTGATGGCGCTCGATGTCCGCGATCCGTTGCAGCTATGCCTGAGTATGCATCCAAGCCTGCGTAAGCCCATCGTGGCGCTCGGGGCGCTCTGCCTCGAGACCGTAGACCATGTTCGGGTCAATCTGAGGCAAGGAGCACTCGAGGCTGTACGCCACCTGGTAGTTGCGCGGCCGGGTCGCATTGTCGGATGGTTGTATCGCCGCGCGGACCCTCGAACGCTTGCCTACCTCGAGGTGATGGCCGAGTCGGGGCTGGGTCCCGAACTCGTGATGATCCCGGACGAGACCCGCAGCACCAACCGGGCCATGGTTGCCTCATATGTACGCGAGCGGGGCTGCCCCGCCGCGTTCTTCTGTCAGAACGACGACGTTGCCATTGCGGCTTACCGTGGAGTGATGGATGCCGGTTACCGAGTGCCGGATGATGTCGCCATCGTGGGGTGTGACGGCATCGAGGACGGCGAGTACCTTCCTCATCCGCTGTCCACCATCGTTCACCCGGTTGACGACATGTGCCGGATCGCGTGGGAGTTCCTCATCCGACGCCTCCGCGAGCCCGACCTGCCCACACAAAGCATTGAGTTGCCGGCGCGCCTGCTCGTCCGAGCCTCCTCTGCAGCGTCTTTCACCGCTCAGGCCAGTGGGAGCGCGCCCTTTGAACAGGGATGCGAAAGGAGGTGAAGCCACCGAGATCAGTAAGCCAATGAGACTCTGGACTTCACTCGATGGACCGCGCCCGGTCGCGGGAGTACAGAGGGGACGCGTGCGCTGTGGGGCGTGCCGCCCCGACAACTCAGAGAGCCGAAGGGCTCTCAAAGGAGAGAAGCATCATGCATCGTCGAGGATTCACCCTCATCGAACTGCTGGTCGTGATCGCGATCATCGCGATTCTTGCGGCCATCCTGTTCCCTGTGTTCGCGCAGGCGAGAGAGCAGGCCCGCAAGACCTCATGTCTCAGCAGCCAGAAGCAGAATGGCCTGGCGCTGATGATGTACGCCCAGGACTATGACGAGACTTACTCGCAGATTGGGGACTGGAACCAGCGCCGCGCCCCCTGGCACAACGGCGTGCTGAACTGGACAGCGCTGATCCAGCCGTACGTCAAGAGCTATGAGTTGGTTGAGTTTGGCTGTGCCAGCGCTCGGTATCCCCGTTCGCCATGGGGCGAGCTGCCCGACCCTAACGACGGCAACAGGCCAGCGCCTGCAGATCGCGGACCCGAGTACGCCGGGAACCACATGGTCCTTGGCTTGAACGGACCTGCATGGGGTTCATACATGACTGTGGCCATGGCCGTCATCGAGGTTCCGGCCGAGACCATTGCCATCGCGGAAGCAGGTACTGTGGACGGGACCCGGCGTTTCGGCACCTACTGGGCGCCCTATTGGTACGACCACTACTACTATGACTTCGGTCCGGGCGAGTGGTGGCGGCCGCCGATCGCGCACAACAGCGCCAACAACGACGGCGGGATGAACTGCGTGTTTGCCGACGGGCACGCGAAGAACATGCGACTGGCGAGCTTCATCTCGCTCAGCGGCGGCACGTATACCGTCAAGACGTACTACTGGGAGCAGAGCAAAGCCGGCCTGACTCCGTAGCTTTCCACACGCACCACACGGCGGTCGGCGCCGGGGCTCCCCCAGCACCGACTGACGGGGGACGCACCCCACGGGCACGTGCCCAAGCCATGAGGGAAGTGTATGAAGAAAGAGATCAATCCGATCGTCGCTGTCGTGATTGTGGTCGTCGTGGTAGCGGCGCTCGGCTACTACCTCTATCAGCGGACCTCGTCATCCAGCCAGCAGTACGGCGCCAAGATCCCCGAAGTCGTGATGAAGGAGTTCAAGGAGAAGGGTCCACGCCCTATGCCGCCCATACCGATGCCGGGCGGAGGCTCTATACAGGCGCCGAGCGGTGCGTCCGGTCCGCCCCCAGGGGCACAGTCGGGCCCGCCGACCGGGAAGCAGTAAACTCGCGCGGCTTTCGGCCGCCTCCGCGAAACACACCACATCAGCCCGCCACCTGTACGGGTGACGAGGAGGACTCACCGTGACCGTAGTTGCCTGCGCCGCGGCGCTTTGTTGTGCCCCAGCCCCGGCTGTGACGTCCCTGGAGGTAACCGTGGATTCTATGAGCCAACCCGTTGGCGTCGCGCGCTATGGCGTCGCGGACTCACTTTGGCCGGTCCACCTCGGCCACCATCGAGCCATCGTCGCCGTTACCGAAGCCGCGCCGGCGGTTCGCGTTCGCATTCCTTGGCGGCGACGTGACCGCGACCCACAGAACAAGGACATCATCGTCCTCAACAACGCGACCGGCGCACGGATCAACAACGTCGCGCGCATCGAGATAAGACGCGAGTACGGCGATATCGCCTTCGAGGCCGCCACGCCGGGCAGGTACGCTATCTACTATCTGCCCTGCGAGCCGGTCCTGAACCAGTTCTACTACACGGGAAGGGGCTACATCCCACCATCGGATACAGCCGAATCCGGATGGCTGGCTGCACAGAAGCTCAGGCCCGAGGACCTTGCCGGCGGTTCATGGCGCGGCCTTCCTGAAGGCGAGGTGGAGAAGCTCGAGGCGCGCACTCAGTTCGACAGCTTCTACCCCATGGAGGTCGTCGCAACACCCGACGAGGTGGCGCAGCTCCTGGCCAGACACCCCGCTCCCGCGCTGCTCTTTCCCGAAGACCGGAAGTTCCCCATTCGGATGCCGGATGACCTGCCGGTGCGCTGGGTCGAGCGTGACCCAACATCCGAGATCCGCGGCGAAGCGCTGCGCAACGAGTACTACACGTTCCAGGTCGGAGTCTATGCAGCATCGGCGCCGGTGAAGAACCTGAAGGTCGCGTTCACCGATCTGCGCTCCGGCAACGCGACGATCCCTGCGTCGGCCATGCGGTGCTTCAACATGGGCGGCGTGGACACGGATGGCAGGCCGTTCACGAAGCGCGTGGATGTCCCCCAGGGGAGGGTGCAAGCCCTCTGGATCGGCGTGGATGTGCCACGGGCCGCCAAGCCGGGGGAGTATGCCGGAACCGTGACCGTCTCGGCAGATGGGCTGGCGGTCGGCTCATTGAAACTGACGCTTGCCATAGTCTCCGAGGTCCTCGAGGACCGTGGGGACGGCGATTTGTGGCGTCATTCGCGACTTCGGTGGCTCGACTCCGCTGCCGGGATTGACGATGAGGTCGTCGCGCCCTATACCCCGCTGAAGGTCTCGGGCAGCACTGTGCGATGTCTCGACCGCTCGCTGCGATTTGGCGCCGACGGTCTCCCCGTGAGCATCAAGGCCGGCTCTGTCGAGACGTTGGCTGCGCCGATGCGCATGGTTGTTAGGGTGGACGGTTCGGACGAATGGGACGGATCGGCTGAGGTTGGCGCAAGGATTGTGACGCGGAAGCCGGGCGTCGTATCGTGGGTGTCCGAGGTCGCCGGTTCGGGTCTGACGCTGAGAACGCGCGCCGATATGGAGTTCGACGGTCACGTCCTGTTCCGCATGACCCTGAAGGCCGATCGGGACGTGAGCCTTACGGACGCCGCGCTGGAGATACCGCTCCGGCCCGAAGTCGCCCGGTACTTCATGGGCGCTGATCGCAAGGGAGGCGTCACACCGAAGGAGTTCGACTGGAAGTGGACGAGCCCCCACGACAGCTTCTGGATCGGCGATGTGCCGGCCGGCATCCATTGCGAGCTTCGGGGCGGCCACTACAACGGGCCTTTGCTCAACCTGCACAGGCCCGCTCCCCCGCAGACCTGGGGCAACGGCGGCAAGGGAGGCGTCACGCTCGTGCATTCGGAAGGGATGGTGACTGCCCGGGCATACAGCGGCGCACGCGAGATGAAGGCGGGCGAGGAGCTGACCTTCGAGTTCGCGCTCATCATCACGCCGGTGAAGCCGCTCGACACCGCCAAGCACTTCGCCACGCGCTATTACCACGGCGGCGACAAGCCTGTGATCACCGACTACACCATCGGATCGGGCATCAACGTCATCAACATCCACCACGCCAACCCCGTGAATCCCTACATCAACTACCCGTTCCTGACGGTTGAGCCGCTGCGCGCACTGGTCAAAGAGTGGCAGCAGCGCGGAATGAAGGTGAAGATCTACTACACCGTCCGTGAGCTGTCCAACTACATGGTCGAGCTCTGGGCGCTGAGAAGCCTCGGCACGGAGATCTTGACCGGCGGCCCGGGCGGCGGGTTCATGTGGCTGCGCGAGCACCTGGTCAGCGACTACACAACGCAGTGGTACAACCCGTTCCCCGACGGCACGGCGGATGCGTCCCTGCTCAACAGCGGCGAGTCCCGTTGGTACAACTACTATATCGAGGGTCTGGCGTGGCTGGGCAAACACGTCGGCATAGACGGCCTGTATCTCGACGACGTCTCCTACGATCGGCGCATTCTCAAGCGCATGCGCAAGGTCATGGCCACCGCGCGCCCCGGCAGCATGATGGACCTCCACTCGAACACCGGCTTCTCCATCGGTCCCGCCAACCAGTATATGGAGTTCATGCCCTATGTAGATCGCATATGGTTTGGCGAGAGCTTCCGCTATAACGAGGAGCCGCCGGACTTCTGGCTGACCGAGGTCTCCGGCATCCCGTTCGGGGTCATGGGCGAGATGCTCCACAGCCCCACCAACGCCTACAGGGGCATGGTGTACGGCATCACCAACAGAATCACGTGGGATGCGCCTGAGGCAGGCGAGGACCCGCGCCCCATCTTCCGGCTATGGGATGCTTTCGGCATAGGCAAGGCGAAGATGCTGGGCTACTGGGATGCGAAGTGCCCCGTCCGCACCGACAACCCGGACGTCCTCGCCACGGCTTACGTGCGCAAGGGCAAGGCATTGATAGCCCTGGCTAGCTGGGCCGGCTCCGATACGACGGTTCGCCTGAACATAGACTGGAAGGCGCTGGGCATAGATCCGAGCAAGGCCGTCTTGACCGCTCCCGCAGTTCGGGGGGTCCAGGACGCGACCGAGTACGCGCCCGACGCAGCCATACCGGTCGAGCGATTGAAGGGTTGGATGCTTGTACTCGAGGAGGCCAAGCGCGGGTGATCGGCGCTGCCGATGCGGCTATCGTCGCGCTCCTCGCGCAAGGATTGGCTTCCCCTGCCGGCGATCGGGTGGGGGAAGCCATCCCGGCCGCAATGGTGTGGGATGCTGTGGACACCGCCACGCCGACCTCGGTCGAGGCCTTCCGCGCCATCTTCAAGCCGCAGCTCGCCCGGCTCGTCGAGGTGGCCCACCGGCACGGCGTCGCGTACATGCAGCACTCGTGCGGCGCGATCCGGCCGTTGATCGAGGAGTTCATTGACATAAGCGCCGACCTGCTGAACCCGATCCAGACCATGGCCGACGGTATGGACATGGCAAGCGTCCAGCGTGACTATGGCAGCCGCATCGCTCTGTACGGCGGCATAGACACTCAGCATCTGCTGCCGAACGGCCCCGTCGAGGAGATCCGTCGAACCGTCGCAGATGCCGTGGCCTCTGCCGATCCATGGGGAGGGTTCATTCTCTCCGGATCGCAGGGACTGATGGACGACATCCCGTATGCCCACGCGGCCGCGATGCTCGACCCGGCGCTGAGGGCCTGACGGGAAGATGAGTGGCAAGAGTTGAGAGGCGAAAGGTGAATCCAGGACAATTGCGGAGCGCGGCAGGGCCTGCGGTCAACGTTCGGTACCTGACCGGTACGAGCCGGTCGTGGCCGCTTGAGGAACTCTACGAGGCGGGTTACCGGGGTATTGAGGTCACGCCGGATTGCCTCGCCGACCCAGGCGCGTGGCTACCGGCAGCCCGGCGTCTGGGAATGGACATTGTGGCCGTCAACGCCATGCCCTGGCTGCGTCCCTACCTGACAGGCAGTCTGTCCGACAATGTCGCCTGGCGCCGAAGGGCAACCATCGCGCGGCTGAAGGATATACTCGGCGCTATGACGGAACTCGGGATCCCCCGACTGCTTGTTGCGCCGAGCCGCCTGGCCGAGGTCTACCAGACACCGGACGAGGCGAGGGCGCTCCTCGTAGGTAGTTTGCGTGAGCTGGCCCACGTCACCGATAGGGAGGTACTGCTCGTTGCGGCTCCCTTCAGGCTCTTCTGGTCGTCAAGCGCCACAGCCTCGGTGGTGGACGAGATCGCGCGGCCGAACGTTGGGGCCGGGCTCGATGTGGGGCATGCGCTTCTGGCCGACGAGCAGCCCGATGCGGCCGCTGCCGTGCTGGGCAACAGGCTTCGGTACTTGCAGGTCCACGATGCCGGCATTCGGCCTGGGCGGATGCGCGTGGACCAACGTCTCGTCCCAGGCGAAGGCTCCCTGAGGCGAGATGCCTTGCAGGCGGCCCTGAGTGGCCGGCAATGGACGCTCAACGTTACCGCGCGCGATGACCCGGTCGGCGCGGCACGTCGCGCGCTCGCCTGGCTGGGTGAAGGGTAGTATCGCTGAGACGCGCCATCTGGCTGGGCGCGCCCTTGGCGACGCCGGGCGCCGCACTGGCGTCCTATTCGGACCTCTACCACTTCAAGAAGCTTGGGTCCTACCAGTTGCCTCCGGGAGCGCTCGCCATCTTCGCGCTCGTCCTCGCGGGCAACCTCGTCCTGCGTAAGTTCGCGCCGTCGAAGGCCCTTACCCGAGGCGAGGCGCTCCTCATCTACGCGGCAACCTCGGTCGGCGTCCTGATCGGCGGAGCCGGCGGCGACAGCGCCTTCATGCCCACGCTCGTCTACCCCGAGTACTTTGCCACTCCAGCCAACCGGTTCGCGGAACTCGTGCACCCGCACGCGCCTGAGTGGCTTGTCCCGCAGGCCCTGCGCGAGAGCGCGCGCTGGTTCTTCGAAGGCTTGCGGCCAGGCATGCCGATCCCGTGGCGCGCGTGGATCAGCCCGGTGGCCGCATGGTCGGTGTTGCTTGCCGGCATGTACGGCATCATGACGGCCATTGCGCTGCTCGTGTTCGACCGCTGGTCCAAGCACGAGCGCCTTCGGTTCCCTCTGATGGAAGTGCCACTGGCGCTCGCCGGAACGCGGTCTCGTGGTTCAATGGCGAGGCTGAGAGGCGGCCTCATCATCGCGGTTGCGTTCGGTCTCATCCAAGGACTGCCGCACTCGTTCCCGGCATTTCCGCAGATCACTTCTCGTTGGGTCATTCCGTCTCCCCTTGCCGCGCCCTGGAGCGCTTGGGGCGACACGATTGTCAACCTCTCGCCGGCCGTGATCGGGCTGATGGGCCGGATGGGCCGGATGGGACGAATGAGGCGGGCCGCTTTCGCCGCCGGCGCGCAGCTATCTTGGCGGGATGCTGGCTGCCATACCCTTCGCGTTCGCCGCGGCGTGCATCGTGCACCTGTTTGTGTTCTACCGCTACGGGGCCCTGCAGTGCCGGGACGTGTGGTCGGCCCAGGCGCAGGCGGGCGTCGGATTCGACAACATCGCCCGACGGCCCGGTGGCCAGGAGGGCATCCAGTGGTCACGGCTTGGCTGGATCACAACGGGCGCGTCGTTCCTGGTCCTGCTCCAACAGGCGCGGCGCTCGCTGCTCTGGCTTCCGATCAGTCCGGTCGGCATGGTGATGTCGGTCAGCTACCCGTCAGTGACGCTATGGGCCTCGATGACGTGCGGCGGCATGCTGAAGGTCCTCATGCTCCGTTACGGCGGCAAACGGCTACATGACTTCGGCAGGGATGTTGCCATCGGGCTCGTGCTGGGCCATGTCGCCTACACGCTATTCTGGTATGCGTTCGACTTTCAGGCGGGCACGTCGGCGCGCCCGCTCGGTCTGGAGTGAGATCATGATGGGTCCGATCAGCCTTCGCCCTTCGGCCTTCGTCGTTCAGCCCGCGCTCATGCCGATCATGGCTGCGTTCGCTCTAGTTGTCGCCGTGGGAGGGGCGCAGACGCCGAATCGCCCCGATCGAGTCGTCAAGGACGACTTCGAGGGGTACACGTCGCAGGAAGCGCTGGGGCGCGCATGGTTCGGCGCGGGCGTCGAAATCGCCGACGGTCTGAACCACACGCCGGGAGGCAAGCGCGCCATCGTGCTGCCGGCCCGCAAGGGTTCCATGTTGCTGCGTCGCACGTTGAGCGAGACGCCTTCTCTGGGTCGGGTCGCGATATGGGTACATGATAGCGGCGAGCCGACTGAGGCGTGGTCGCTGACGGTGGGCCACGGGGTGACAGGCGATAGCGTCACCGTCTACACGGTCCCGTGGAGCCCGAGCAGAGGCAAGCAGTTCAGCCTGATGCAGCAGGTCTCGCGCGTGCCGAAGATCGGCGAACCGAGTGGGAGCGATCGCGAGCGGGGGTGGCATCGCGTGGAGATGCAATGGGGGAAGGACGGGTGCAGAGTGCTGATTAACAACCGCCCCGCCTGGACCTCCGCCGACCTGACTGAGGGGTTTACGTACGTCGAGGTGGGGCGCATCTGGGGAGATGACCAACCCTATCAAGCGCAACACAAGGTTGCCTGGGACGACCTGGATGTCCGGTTGGAGGGCGAGCCCGACCGCGAGGACATCGGTCCGATCGCCGCCCTTGTGCGCAAGCCCGATTACACCCATTCCGTGCTGCGAAAGAGCGCCTGGCGCGACCGGCGGCTCGACGGGCGCAGCTTCTGGGCGATGAACTACTTCGGCGGAGATGCGCCGGGAGGCAGACCCGCGAAGGAGGTACTCGAGGCAGCGCGCCGGTACGGGCTCGGGGACGCATGGTACACGTGGGGCAACTTCGACGAATCCGATATGAACCACCTGCGGCTGTACGCCTCCGATCCTGGCCCGTTGCTGGTCACCACAGACCCTGAAGGCATGCAGCGGCTAACCTTCAAGGTTACGCCCGAGCGGGAGGCCCGGATATTCGAGCTTGGCGCCGTCCGCAAGGGCCGGCTTGTGGCAGCGCTCCACGGCGAGTGGGACAACGCCATGGACCACTTCTTCGGAGGCTATCCGGCTGGGACCGAAACGCGCAAGCAGGCATATGAGGCGTGGCGCAAGCACTACGGGACTGTCCTCGAGAACTGCAAGGGCCGGATCGTGAGCGTGAACGGCTACGGCTTCTACCAGCGCTGCGCCGCGCAGTGGGGCACCGACCGGCTCGTAGGCGTCGAGGTCTGCGAGAACATACCCGCCACGCAGCCACACTTTGCGTTCACTCGCGGTGCGGCCAGGCAGTATGGCCTGTCGTGGTACACCCAGATGTCGCCCTGGTTCGCAGGTACGATCCTGTCGTATGACAGGTTCTCGCCGTGGATGCCCGGACCAGGAAGCGGAACGTGGGGCCCTACACATGGCCACTCGGTGAACATGCTCGAACGGCACTGGTATGCGGCATGGCTGGGCGGCGCCAATGTGGTCTGCGCAGAAGCGAACGGATGGAACGCCTTTGATCTTTACAACGCCGACGGAACGCCGAAGCTCTCGCCGCTCGGGGAGGCATGGCGCAAGTTCGTCGCCTTCGCCAACAAGCACCGGGATCGGGGCATTCCCGTTACGCCCTTCGCCGTAGTGCTGGATCGGTTCAACGGGTTCAACGGTGGGGACCTTCCGTGGAGACGCTTCGAGCGCACGCAAGGCGACGAGATGGCCACCGATCTGTTCAATCAGTTCTACCCCGGCACGTTCGATCGGGGGCTGATGGCCCGGGACCAGGGATACTTGACGCCAACGCCCTACGGCGACACCCTCGACGCGCTCCTGAGCGATGCCTCAATAGAGGCTCTGGCGTCGTATCCAGTCATATTCTGCGTCGGCGATTTCGAGGAGGATCCTGCCTTCGCCGCCAGACTGCGCGAGGCCGCCCGCCGAGGCTCGACGGTTGTTGTGCACAGGCAACATGCGCGCGGGGGCCTGAACGGGGTGCTGCAAAGGACGGACCTGACTGATCGGACTCGTCAGACGGGTCTGACGGGTCGGGCAGGTGCGGCAGCGCTCCCAGGGGCTGTCGCGCCAGCGGACTTCAGCGCCGTTAAGGTCGGCAAGGGCTCCGTCATCGTCATCGAGCGGGAACCGTTGAGGGTGCCAAGGTTGCTCACGAAGGCCCTGGCCCGCGCCGTGCTGCCCGTGGAGATACTTGGGCGGGCGCAATGCACTCTTGCGCGGACGCCGACGGGCTGGGTCATCGGGCTCATCAACAACGATGGGGTGTACAAACCCAGCCCGACGAGCGCCGCCGTCGTGGACCCAACGGCCGCGACGAAAGTGACGGTCGTGTACCCCGCCACGTGGTCGGGCAGGATCGCCGATCTGACACGTGGCTCGAGTTTGGGCCATCGGACAGCAGGTCCTGGTCGCCGGTCCGTCGAGGTCGCTCTTGGGCCAGGCGAGGTCCGGGTGTTGCGGATCGTCACAACCGAACCGCAGGCCGGCACGAAACGGCCCATCACAGGACTGTCCAGACAGCCATGAAGACGGCCTGTCTTTGGACCCTGACGGCAGGTGCCCTGACGCTCCTCACCGGCTGCACGCTGCGACGCGACACACGGCACGCGGGAACGACGATAGAGGTCGCCGTTTTCGAGGGCGGCTACGGCATCGAGTGGCACAAGTCGGTGGCGCGCCGCTACGAGGCCGAACACCCGGGCGTGCGCGTCAACCTCTGGGGCGACCCGCGCGTAGATGAGAAGGTTCGTCCCCGAATCCTCCGACGCAACCCGCCTGACCTTGCCAGCGCCAACCTTCCCGTGTGGAAGCTCATCGTTGCGGGAAAGCTGTACCCGCTCGACGAGGCGCTCGACAGCCCAGCCTACGGCGTGCCGGGCAAGACGTGGCGCGAGACGATGGTGCCCGGTACGCTGGGCGACTTCGCATACCAGGGCAAGACGTACGCAGCGCCGACGGCCCTGGGAGCGTGGGTATGCTGGTACAACAAGCGCCAGTTCCGCAAGCACGGCTGGGAGGTCCCGCGCACGTGGAGCGAGTTCACAGCGCTGTGCGACCGAATGAAGGCCGCGGGCGTCGCCCCGCTCGCCTTTCAGGGGAAGTACCCGGGCTATGCCTGGGCAACGTTGTTGTCGCTCTATCAGCGCCTCGTGCCGTTTGAGCGCTGGTACGCCATGCAGGACTTCAAGCCCGGCGCGTTCCTTGATCCGGATTTCGTCAAGGCCGCTCGGTTGCTTCAGAACATGGCCGTGCGGCATTTCCAGCCGGGTGCCATGGCCATGACGCACACGGAAAGCCAGCTCGAGTGGGTCAACGGGCGCGCTGCGATGGTGTTCTGTGGCCTCTGGCTGAAGAACGAAATGAAGAGCGCCATACCGGAGGGCTTCGAGATGGCCTGCTTCCCCGTGCCGATGGTTGATGGCGGCAAAGGCGATCCGAATGCCGTGTACGGGGGCGGTGCCGAGAACTTCTGCGTCTTCGCCGACGCAAAGCATCCGCGAGAGGGGGCCGATTTCCTGAAGTACCTGTTGAGCATGGAAAGCGCGCGCAGCTATACGCTTCGCCTCGATACGCTGGCTCCTGTTGCCGGTTCGACCGACGGTCTGCCCATTTCGCAGGAGTTGCAGAGCGTTGTCGAGGTGCTTCGACGCAGCTCGCGCGTGTTTCAGGACCGCATCTCCGGCTTGTACCTGGAGTTTGGCGCCACGGTCCTGCAGCAGGCACAGGCCGACCTGATTTCGAATCGGATCACACCGGAGGAGTTCGCTCGACGTCTGGAGGCGGGAGCCGAGGCCGCCCGCCGCAATCCCGACATATATAAGCCTGAGCCCATGGGAGTGCCCGAGGGCTGAGGGCTGAGGGCGGAGAGGCATGAGGCGAGAGGCGAGAGGCAAGAGGCAAGGTTGCAGGGGCGTCGGCCAGGCCCTGTTCATCCTGAGCTTCCTCGGGCCGGCGTTGCTGCTGTATGCCTTCATTGTGCTCTGGCCTGCGCTCAACGCGTTCCGCTATAGCCTCTACAACTGGGACGGTCTATCGGAGCCCCGATGGGCCGGTCTGGGCAACTTCCGCGCCATTGTCGCGTCCGGGTCGGAGTTCATTCCCGCGATCCGCAACAACCTCTTCCTGACGTTTGTGCCGGGCATCCTGACCCTGTCTCTGGCGCTGTTCTTCGCCTACACCATCCACCAGCGCATCCGAGGCGCGCGCCTGTTTCGGGTGGCGTTCTTCTTCCCAAACGTCATCAGTGGCGTCGCAGTTGCCCTGCTCTGGACTCTGATCTACAGCACCACAGACGTCGGGCTGTTGAACGGCCTCCTGAAGCTCCTTGGCCGCACTGAGCCTATCGCCTTCACAGAGAGCGGCAACCTGCTCTGGGCCATTGTCCCGATGAGCGTCTGGTCGGCCACGGGCTTCTTCATGGTTCTCTTCCTCGCCGCCATGGAAAACATACCGGAGACGTACTACGAAGCCGCGCGGCTTGATGGGGCTTCTTCGGGGTCCCAGTTCCGCCACATCACTCTCCCGCTGATGTGGGACGTGCTGACGACGGGCATCGTGTTCCTGGTTGTGGGCGGGCTCAAGTTCTTCGACGCCATCTTCGTCATGGAGAACGGGAAGCCCGGCAAGGTCACCCACACGATGGCCACCCTTCTCTACTCGAAGGTCTTCAACGAGTACAACATGGGCTACGGGACAGCCATTTCGGTCATGCTCTTCCTTCTGGTGCTGGCGGCGACCCTCGTCAGTCTGCGGCTCATGAGACGGGAGAGGTTGGAGTACTGATGGCCGCAATAGGCGAGAGGCGAGAGGTAAGAGGCAAGAGGCGAGGGGCAAGAGGCGAGCGCTTCTCTTGCCTGTCGGCGCTTGCCTCCGGCCTGAAGTACGCCTTCCTGCTCGCATACCTGGTAGCGGTGGTGTTCCCGGTCTGCTGGGTGTTCTATACGAGCGCCAAGAGCACGCGCCAGATCTACGAGAACCCGTTCGGCCTGCCGCGCGCGATCACCGGTCCGAGCGCGGAGAGCGTGAAGCCTCTCATTGAGAACTACCGAACTGCCTGGGTCGGCAGCAGATTCAGCCGGTACTTCCTCAACAGCGTCGTCGTTGTCGGCATCAGCTTGGCCTCCATCGTGCTGCTGGGCAGCATGGCGGCGTATGTGCTGGCCAGGTTCACCTTTCGATTGCGGTCTCTGGCCTATCTGCTGTTCGTTTGCGGCCTGCTCATCCCGACACAACTTGTGCTGATACCCCTGTTCTTCCAGTTCTCCGATATCGGCGAGGGCTTGACACGCCTGCTCGGGCCGCCCGTGCGGGCGCTGGGTCTTGGCGAGCTTACGGTATCGCTCCACGACTCGCACATCGGTCTCATCCTGATCTATGTGGCCTTCAGCCTGCCCTTCACCGTGTTTACCCTGACGGCGTTCTTCCGGACGCTTCCGGGCGAGCTTCGAGAGGCCGCCATGATGGACGGGGCAGGCGAATACCGGATATTCTTCTCAGTGATGGCGCCGCTCGGCAAGCCGGGCATCGTAACCGTCGCCATCTTCAACTTCCTTGGGCTGTGGAACGAGTACCTGTTCGGCCTCGTGTTCCTCAGCGACGATCGGCTCAAGACGCTTCCGCTCGGCCTGGCCAGCATCTCCATGCAGGCCCAGTACAAGAGCGACTTCGGTCTGCTCTTCGCGGCGCTGGTGATCGCCATGGTCCCGACGATGGTCGTCTACATGGTCCTTCAGGAGAAACTGACGCGCGGCATTACCCTTGGCGCGCTCAAGGGATAGACGAGTTCCCCCGCCCCCTGGGTGGGCGGGGGTTATAGGGAGACGAGTTCCCCCGCCCCCTGGGTGGGCGGGGGTTAGGGGGAGGGGGGAATCTACAACGTGACCACACTCAACGCCGAGCCGTACATTCTGCCGACCGCCCCGATCGGACCGGAGAACCCCTTGCCTGTCTTCAGAGGCGACACCGACGACAGCCCCATCGGCCTGGATGCGGCGGCGCCCCAGGAAGATCGCCGCTACATGGGCTGGCGCACGGCCTTCCGGGTCCTTCCCCACAGGATGCAGGATTTGTACTCGCGGCAGCGTGCCGACAAGGACATCGGGTCGTTCGTCCTCGAAAACGACTTCCTTCGCGCCGCGTTCCTGCCCACTTACGGCGGCAAGCTCGCCTCGCTGCTCCATAAGCCTACGGGCCGTGAGCTGCTGCACCGAAACCCCGTGTGTCAGCCGGCCAATCTGGCGCTCCGCAATGCGTGGACGAGCGGCGGCATCGAGTGGAACTCCGGCCAGCCCGGACACCATTACCTGACATGCGCGCCGGTATGGGCCGCGGAAGTGACTGGTCCCGACGGCGCTCCATGCCTGCGCATCTACGAGTGGGATCGAGTGAAGGGCTACGCATGGCAGATGGACTTCTGGCTCCCACATGACTCGCAGGCGCTGCTGGCCCGCACACGCATCCTGAACCCGCATCCGTACGAGATCGCCATGTACTGGTGGACCAACATCGCCGTTGACGAGCGCGAGGATGTGCGCGTCCTCGTGCCGGCCGAAACCGCGCTGTGCAATCCCTACATGCGGAGCCTCGAGGTCGTCCCCTTACCGAGGCTGTGCGAGCGCGGCGAATCCCGCGACCTCACGTACAGCACGCAATGGCCCCACGCCGCCGACTTCTTCTCGCGCATTCCGTCGGAGCGGCGCAAGTGGATCGCCGCTCTCGACGGTGACGGCCGCGGCTTCTTCGAGACCTCGACGGACCGCCTGAGGGGCCGCAAGCTCTTCTGCTGGGGCATGGGCTCGGGCGGACGGCAGTGGCAGGAGTTCCTGGCCGAGCCAGGCCACAGATACATCGAGATTCAGGCCGGCCTGGCGCGCACCCAAATGGAGTGCATCCCGATGCCCCCCAATGCGGAATGGGCCTGGACCGAGGCGTTCGGCTATCTCGAGGCCGATCCGCATGCCGTTCACGGCGATGATTGGGCAACGGCATGGGGAACCGCCGCCGCCGGCATCGAGGCAGTCATCTCTCGCGCGCGTCTGGAGGAGTTGGACGGGGCTCTGGCCCGGACGACCCACACGCCGCCCGGCCGCATCCTGGCTCGGGGATCGGGCTGGGGGGCGCTCGAACGCGCTCGCCGACGCCAGACGGGAGAGCCCGATCCCATACCGCCAGAACTCGTGTTCGACGAGGACAGCATCGGTCACGACGAGTCGCCCTGGTTCGCCCTGCTGACCGAAGGCAACCTACCGTGCAGAGATCCGCATGGCGATCCGGGCGCCCTCATGACTCAGCCCGAATGGATGCCGCTGCTGGAGGCCGGCGCCAAGACAGCGAAGGGCGACCACTGGCTGGCCTGGTGGCACATGGGCAACATGCGCATGGAGGCCCGCGACGTGGCGGGAGCATGCGCTGCATGGGAGGAATCGCTGAAGCGCGCCCGCACCGGATGGGCGCTTCGCAACCTGGCCGTCGCTGCCAAACGGATGGGCGACGACGCGCGCTCGCTCGGTCTCATGGCCGAGGCATGGGAGACCGGCCCGAAGGTGGCTGCCCTCGCGATCGAGTATGCCAACACGCTGTCGGCGGCGCATCGGCCCGGTGACGTGCTCGACCTTGTTCGGTCGCTTCCCGAGACGCTTCGCGCCAACGAGCGGATCATGATGATCTGGGCTCGGGCGGCCCTCGAGACAGGCGACATCGAGGGCGTTGAGGCTCTGTTCGACCACGAGTTCGCCACCATCCGCGAGGGAGAGGTGACGCTCACCGACCTGTGGTTCGCCTACCATGAGAGGCGGATCGCCAGAGAGCTCGGGATGGACGTGGATGACGATGTGCGCAGGCGCGTCCGGCGTGATTTCCCGCCGCCGCGATGCATTGACTTCCGTATGGCGGTGAGTGATC
>JBBIQU010000002.1:29537-62889 GCA_037442185.1 Chthonomonadales bacterium
AGTCGGGAGGTTAACCGTGAACAGCGTTAGCGTGCTCTTGATCGGCATCGCCCTGGCGGCGGCCTTCGGGGTGAGCTTTGGACGTTCCGACGCGGAACGCATCATCCTCGCCAACGACGCCGTATCCGTTGCCCTCGATCGGCGCACCGGCGCGCTGGTCAGCCTCAAGAACCTAGGCACCGGGACGAGTATCTGAAGGAGCCCACACGCCCCGGCAACCCGTTCGTCATCCACGTTGATCCGACGGTAACGCCGAGGGCGGCGCGCGATCCCGGCTGGTGGTCGGCCGAGGTCGAGGACGATCTCGGAGGGACCGCAGTGGAGCCGACGGCGTGTCGCGTATTGTCCGTGCGCGAACGTCCCACCCGATCGGGCAAGACCATCGCCATCGAGACAGAGCACGTCGCTACACGTCTTCGTATGCTGTTGACGATCGTTCTGCCCGAATCGGCGAACTACGCCGACATGACACTGCGCGTCACCAACGCCGACACTGGCCCACACACCGTCGTGACCGCGTTCCCGCACATCAACGGCCTGAGCCTCGGTCCCGATCGCGAAACCAACCTCGGCATCATGATGGCGTCCTACGGAACGCCCGGCGTGAAGGGGTGGGCCAACTCGGGAGGATGGTACGGGCGGGAAACGAGCATGCAGTGGCAGGCCGCTTACGAGCCGAGCCTCGACGAGGGCGTCGGCATGGTCATCATGGACCCTGACTGCGCGCCCAAGCTCATCCGGCGCGGTCCCGGCGGTCTCCTCTCGACGCTGCATTATCCCGGCTCCAGCCTCGCCCACGGCGAGTCGCGCACCTACCCGACCGCTCGAATCGTGGTCCATCGGGGAAGCTGGCGCGTGACTGCCGAGGCCTACCGCGATTGGTTCGGGCGAGCCTTCCAGGTACGCAAGCCGCCGTCGTGGATCTACGAGGCGGACCTGTACTACGGAGGCTGGATACCGGCCGCCGCCGACGTGGCCAAGGCGAAGAAGGACAGTCCGGCAACGGGTTTCACGACGTTCGAGCGTATGCCGCTGCTCTACAAGGACGGCCCGTATGACCTGATCGAGTGGGCCATGTACAACCAGGGCGTGGTGGACGAGCCCGAGAGCTATGGGCCCTACATGGGCGACGGCACGTACCTGTTCCGGTCCGATCTCGGCGGTCCCGAGGCCATGCGCGAAGGCGTTCGGCGGCTGCACGCCATGGGGCGGCGCATCATGTTCTACGTGGCCGGAAACTCGATACTGAAATCGAGCGCCGTGCTCAAGGGCGCCAACCCCGAGGACTGGATGCTGATGGACCGGCCCGGCCACGGGTACGACGTCGGATATCCAAACGGGTTTTCGGTGTGTCCCGGCTACCGCCCATGGCAGGAGAACCTTGCGAAAGTGGCGCGACGCATCCTGGCCGAGTCGGGAGCCGACGGAATCCGCCTCGATGAGCTGGCAGGGTTCGTGCCGTGCTTCAATCCCGCGCACAAGCACGAGAGCCCTTACGACTCGGTGCGGTGGCTGCGCGAGCTGACGCGAACGGTCAGGGCTGCCATGGACGAGGTCAACCCCGACGCCATCCTACTCACCGAGAACCCGCTCGACGCGGTCCACGAGTCGGTCAACGGCGCCTTGCAGATGTTCCAGTCGGGCCGCGAGATAGACGCCATGCGCGTGGCGGTGCCGACCATGGTCGGCATGGCCTATCACCCCGGAGCGGTCGAAAGCGCTCTCAACGGCTGGATCGGCGGCAAAGTCACCGCGCGACGCGTGACATGGCCGTGGGAGCATCGCGGGCTGTCAGGAAAGCCGACGTGGTATGCCGACGGGCCGGGACCCGAGCTGCGGTGGCATGAGCTTCGGGCGAGCTTCACGGAGGCCATCGGCGAGGGGTCGCCACTGGCAACCGACCCGGTTGCGCAAGGCGACGAACGATGGGTGGGCCGAATCTGGAAGGGGAAGCGCTATTGGCTGATGGTCGGCGGCACGCTCGATGCGACACCGCTGAAAGGAACGGTTGAAGTGGATATCCCCGGACTACCGGCGCGGGTGCAGAACGCCATCGAGGTTGATGCCGGCTCGCTCGAACTCAGCGACGCCGACCTTCGACGATCCGGTCCCAACGGTCGCGTGACAGTCCGGAGCGGGTTCGGAGCCGTCATCCTGCCGCTGCCGGGCTGTCCGCCGCTGGTGCGGATCAACGGCCGGTTGGAGGTGCGCGCGGGCGGCGAAGCGATTCTGGAGATCAAGGCCGTCCCGCTGGGCGGGAAGGTCAGAGGCGCCGTGCGCGTGGAATGCCCCGGGCTTATCAGCGGCTCGATGGCGGCGCGCCTGCCCGGCACGGTGCGGTTTCATGTTCCCGCGGATACGCTCCCGGGCTTGTACCCGCTGCGCATCGAGGGCGACTGCCTGCCGGCGAAGCGTTGGATCAGGGTCAAGCCGTAGACCCGACGACGGGCGTTGTCTGGGCCACATCCGAGAGTCGGCTGGCCGTGACGGTCGCGGGCGCGCCGGGCCTGCCAGCCTACTGGCTGCCCACTCCCCTGGTTCTCATGCGGATGGAGTAGAGCCCTTTGCCCGCGGTGATGAACAGCATGCGCCGATCGCTCCCGCCGAAACACACGTTGGCGGTCCAGCGCTCCTCGGGAACGGCAATCCGCTCGATCTCATTGCCTGCACGATCGAAGACGACCACGCCCGGGCCTGTCAGGTACACGTTGCCCTCGCTGTCAATGGTCATCCCGTCGGACCCCATCTCGCAGAATATGCGCTTGTTGGTCAATGATCCGTCGGCGGCGATGTCATAGGCATAGGTTCGGCCGGCTCCAATGTCGGCCACATACAGCGTCTTGCCGTCGGGAGCGCCGATGATGCCGTTCGGTTGTTTCAAATCGGCCGCAACGCGGGTGGTCTGCTTGCCGTCAGGCGCAAGCCGAAACACCGACTGCGGATCGCGCCGGGTCTGCTCAGGCTGCCAGTAGGGACGCCGGTAATACGGATCAGTGAAGTAGACCGAGCCGTTCGGCGAGACCCACACATCGTTGGGACCGTTGAGCCGCCCGCCGCTCTCGTCACCGGAGACCGCGACCGTATGTTTGCCGGTTCGCACGTCAACCGCTCTGAGCTCGTTCTTCTCGTCGGCGCAGACCCACAGTCGGCCGTCTCTGCCGAAGCACAGCCCGTTCGCGCGCCCGGCCGGCTGCATGAAAGTCCTGAGCTTGCCGTCCACGGTCCAGATGAGGATGCGGTCGTTGGGTTGGTCCGTGAAGTAGACGTTGCCGCGCGCATCGCTCGCAGGGCCCTCCGTGAAAGCGAAGCCGTCGGCGAGCTTCCGGAGAACCGCCCCCTCCTCCGTCACTCCGGCAGGACGGGTTACCGGCTGAGCCGGAGCAGCGCGTCCCGATGCAATCCATACGAGCAATACCGCAAATGGCGCGTACATGGTCGTCCTCCTTGCCTCTTGAGGTTACCTCACACATCCGGCACGACCCGTCACGACCGGAGGCGATGGACGTTTCCCTAGACCGGTGGGAACTTCAAACATAGAGACCGTGTCAACACAGACCGGACAGGAGCGTACTGCCATGAAACTGAGAAATGCGACTGCACGGCGCTTCGGGATCGGCGCGCTGGTTAGCTTGATGGCAATGACCGCCGGAGTTGGCGCCTCGGCCCGTGACCTGATCGTCGAAGTTGAGGGGCGCAGGGTTGACCTGGGCCATCGGCAAAGGGCGTACATGGACCGCGGCGTCTGGATGATCCCGGCCCAGCCGGTCCTGCGGGCGGGCGGGGTCTGGAGCCGCTGGGACAGCCGCCGGGGCGAGCTGGAGATTGCCGCGGGTTACGGGCGGTTCGTCGTGTTCGCAGACAGCTGGACCATCATCGTCGGATCGCGCCGTGAGGCGCTCTCGCGTCCCGTCGCGGTCCACCACGGAGCCCCGTTCGTGCCCGTCGAGTTCCTTGAGAGATGCCTGCGCATGCGGGCTGTCTACGACCCGCGCGATGACGTGCTCTGTTTCGGCGAACGACCGCGCTGGCGGCATGATGACCGCGACCGGTGGCGCTTTGACGATCGCGAGCGGTGGCGCTACGACGATCGCCGCAACGACTATCGCCGAGACCGGGGCTTCTACATGGATCCACCCGGACGCCGCTTCGGTTCGAGCGTGGATTTCCGCGGTCGTTGGGGCGGCAACAGCGTCCGCATTCGGGTGTACCGCGACAACGGCTCGGTCTGCATCAATCGGAGCGCGGGAGTGCGCAACGGTGAGTGGTCCGCCGCGCTTTCCCTTAGCTCAGGGAAGTACCGTGCGGTGGTAGAGGCGATGGACGGCGTCGTGGTGGCCCACAGGCGGGAGGTCGAGTTCGAAGTCAGGTAGTCTCCGTACGCGCGATCTCTGACGAGGCCGGCTGAACGTTCTTCGAGCCGGCCTCGCCTGTTCGGAGCGCATCAAACCCGCGGAATGGTTGTCGGCGGTAGTGGTACAATGGAGTGAAAGCTCAGTACCAGTAACCACGCCATGCCACTGCTCGAGGAACTGCCTCCGTCCGTAAGTGAGGCGCTGCGCGCGCTAGCGCCCGAGACCCACGACGCACCCAAAGCCGAGGACACCGCGCAACCGACCGACGACGGTCAATCGCCGACCGTCATACTCGAGACGGACATCTCCGGCGGCGTGTTCGGCACCGAGTGGCTCGTGCTGAAGGACCGCACGGTCTACGTCCTCTGTCCGAACGGATCGGGTCCGGCGACCGTGCGGCATGCCATACCGATCTCCCGCATTCGGGCGGCAAGCGCCGACATGTATGTGGGCAACGGCGCGCTCGAAGTTCGCACCGACGAAGAGACCATCCCCCTGATCCGGTATTCGATCGCCGCGGCCGCCGAAGCAGGCGCCGTCGCCAGACAGATCAACGGACTGGCGACAGGAGAGGCGCTCCCGCTCGACAAGGTTGAGCCCAGGAAGCGCCTCTGTCCCAAGTGCAAGCGCGTGCTGCCCGAGGGGAGCGACGTCTGCCGCGCCTGCATTGACGCTCGGGCGGTGCTGCTGCGGCTGTTCCGGTTCCTGAAGCCCTACAGTCTCCTCGCGGTCTTGAGCGTGTTCATCATTGTGGCCCAGGCGCTTCTCGAACTGGTTCCGCCGTGGATCGGCGGGCGCATCGTAGACACGGTAGTGAGACAGGTTCAGGCCGGCGACGCCAACATGGGCGAGGTATGGGGCTTCGTCGGCATCTTCGCCGCAACCCAGGCAGGCATGGCGCTGTGCATGTATGGGCGCAGGCGCATCAACTCGTGGCTCGGCGCGCGTGTCTTGATGGACATTCGGATCGGCGTGTTCAACCAGCTCAGCCTCCTGTCGCTGAGCTACTACGACAAGAGAAACTCGGCCTCCGTGATGTCGCGCATCACCAACGATGCCGACCACCTCTGGGACTTCCTCACCGACGGCATTCCGTGGCTCATGTCCACGCTGCTGGCGATCGTGTTCACCAGCTCGGTGCTCTTCACGATGAACGCCCGTCTGGCGGCCATCCTGCTCACTCCCGGCATCTTCGTCTTCTTCCTGAACCGCTGGTTCCATCCGCGGGCGAGACGCAAGTGGCAGCATGTCTGGCACCGCATCAGTAAGATGTATGCCGCGCTGGGCACGACGCTGTCCGGCATGCGGGTCGTCAAGGCGTTCGCCCAGGAAGAGCGGGAGCGCGGCCGATTCCGCGACCGCAACCTCAACGTCTTTCGCGCCAGCTACGAAGCGAATGCCATGTGGGCCATCTACTGGCCGATCCTCGGGTTCCTCATGGCCGGCGGCTACATGATCCTCTGGGCATATGGCGGCCATCAGGTTCTTCACGGCGTCATGTCGGTCGGTACCCTGACCGCGTTCGGGGGGTACCTGATGCGGTTCTACACCCCCTTCCAGGACTTCGGCCGGGTGATTGACTGGTCCACACGATCCCTCACCGCTGCCGAGCGCGTCTTCGAAGTGCTTGACACCCAGCCGGATGTCACCGAAAGCGACAAGCCGCAGCGTCCGGCGGAAATGCGCGGCGCGGTTGAGTTCGATAGGGTCGGCTTCAGCTACGATGGCGCGAAGCGGGTGCTCGACGAGTTCACGTTGAAGGTGGAGCCCGGCGAGATGATCGGCCTTGTCGGGCATAGCGGAGCCGGCAAGACCACGATCATCAACCTGCTGAGCCGCTTCTACGACGTGATTGACGGGTCCATCAAGGTGGACGGCGTGGACTTGCGCGACATGGACATGGCCGAGTTTCGCAATCGGCTGGGCATCGTGCTTCAGGAGCCGTTCCTGTTCCCCGGCACCGTGCGCGACAACATCGCCTACGCCAAGCCCCATGCTACGGTCGAGGAGATCATGCGGGCCGCCAAGGCCGCCAACTGCCACGAGTTCATCATGAAGTTCCCCGACGGCTATGACACCCAGGTGGGTGAGCGCGGTCAGCGCCTCTCGGGCGGAGAGCGGCAGAGGATCAGCATCGCGAGGGCCATCCTGCACGATCCGAAGATACTGATCCTCGACGAGGCGACGGCCAGCGTGGACACCGAGACCGAGCAGCAGATACAGCAGGCCATCCAGAGGCTCGTGGCCAATCGAACCACGTTCGCCATCGCGCACAGGCTGAGCACCCTTCGCAACGCTTCGCGCCTTGTCGTGATGAAAGAGGGACGCCTGGTCGAAGTGGGCACGCACGACGAGCTGATGGCCAAAGACGGCGTCTACGCGAATCTCGTAAACATCCAGACGGAGGTGAACCGCATCCGTGCCGTCTGAACTCCCTGCCGACAGCGCCGAGAACCGCGCCGGCGATCCTGGTCCCCAGCATCTCGATTCGTTCGATCTCCGCATCCTCGATCCGTCGAAGACGACGCTGCGAAGAATCGGAGGACTGACGCGATTGACCATCGAGGGCGATCGCTCGTGGACGCGCGCCAATCCTGCGCGCGCCTTCCCCGTATCGGATCCGGACCACTACATCGGATTTCTCGACGGCGCAGGCAAGGACATCGGCATTCTGCGCGACCCCTCGCTGCTCGACGAGGAGTCGAAGCGCATACTGGCCAAGGACCTTGAGATGCGCTACTTCGTGCCGGTGGTCACGAAGGTCAACAAGGTGAAAGTCGAGTTCGGCGCGGTGTACTGGACTGTGGAAACAACGCGGGGGCCCCGCGATGTCATCGTGCGCAATCTGCGCGACAACCTTCAGGAACTGAGCGCGACGCGGGTGCTGGTCACGGACGTGGACGGCAATCGGGTGGAGTTTCCCAACATCAACGAGCTCGATCAGGAGAGCCTCGGGGTCATCTTGCGTCACCTCTGATGCCGTCGCATTGTCGGGCGGCCGGAACGCTGCAACACGGCGGCGTCCGCGTGCGTCCAACCTTTGGCGCACCGACGCCGCACGCTTCGCGTCGGATGGCGCAAGGTACAATGACCGGACGAAAGTTCGCGTCTCCAATGCGGGCGACGCAGGAAGGGCAGCAATGTCAGACAAGCAAGGAATGGATCGTCGGGATTTCCTCATGGGAGCCGCTCTCACCGGCCTGACCATGGGGCTGGTTGTTGAGGAGCTCCGCGCGGAGCCGCAGGCAGCAGGCCAGGCTGCCGCGCCGGCCGCTCCGCCCGTCAGCTGCGCGGTTGTGGGCCTCGGGCTCAGAGGCCGCGAGATACTGACCGCATTGGCCAAACTGCCCGGCGCGCCCGTGGCCGCGATCTGCGACTCGTACACGTCCGAGGCCTATGTCAAGCGCGCGCAGACGATCGCCCCCAACGCCAAGTTCGAGGCCGACTACAAGGCGGTCCTCGGGAACCCCGCCGTCAAGGCGGTGTTTGTTGCGACGCCGTCGCATCTGCACAAGCAGATCGTTCTCGATGCGATCCAGGCCGGCAAGCATGTCTACTGCGAAGCCCCATTGGCCAGCTCGATTGACGATGCCAGAGCCATAGCCCAAGCGGGCGCTGCCGCCAAGACGATCTTCCAGGCGGGCCTCCAGTATCGGGCGAACAAGATGCACAACCATGCCATCACGTTCCTTGGCGACATGGGCAAGCCGGTCGGCGCAAGGGCACAGTGGCACCGCAAGACCTCGTGGCGGGCGGCTGCCCCCACTCCAGATCGCGAGCGAGAGCTGAGCTGGCGGATGTACAAAGCCTCGTCGGCGGGTCTGCCCGGCGAAGTCGGCATCCACCAGTTCGACGTGATCTCGTGGTACCTGAAGGAGCAGCCCGTTGCGGTGACCGGCTTCGCCAACGCCGCCGCGAAAGACGGCATGGAGGTCCCCGACACGATCCAGTGCCTCCTCGACTACCCGTCGGGCATTCGGATGGTCTACGACGCGACGCTCTGCAACTCGTTCGACGGGTCCTATGAAATCATCCTTGGCCCGGCGTTCGCCATGATGATCCGCGACCAGCGCGGCTGGATGTACAAGGAGACCGACTCTCCGCTGCTCGGCTGGGAAGTGTACGCCCGCAAGGACAAGTACGGCGACGAGAACGGCATCGCGCTCGTTGCCGATGCGACCAAGCTCATGAGTCAGGGCAAGGAGCCGGGCAAGGTCGGCACAGATGTCGGCAAGTCGGCGTTGTATCAGTCCGTCGAGGCGTTTCTGAACAGCGTGCGAACGGGCGCAAAGCCGGCTGCGACGGCAGAGATCGGCTTCCAGGCGAACGTGGTGGCGGTCCGCGCGCATGAAGCGTGTCTCAGCGGAAGCCGCGTTGAGATCACCGCCGATTCGCTGAAGCTCTAGTTGCCCCGCCATGTGAGCGGGATGGAGAACCTAACGTCGGCCGGGTTCGACCAAAGGAGTGACATCGAACCATGAACAACGAAAACGCAAGCGGCGCAACGAGACGCGACCTGATCAAGTCCGCGGCGGCCGCGACGGTCGCCACAGTTGCCGGCGCAAGCGTTGCCAAGAGCGCCGCGTTCGCCGTAGCCCCTTCACGCGTGCTCGGGGCCAACGAGCGGATCAACGTGGGCTTCGTCGGCGTCGGCGGTCAGGGCATGACACATGTTCGACTGCTCAAGGAGAACGCCGAAGACAACAACACCGCCAATGTCGCGGTGTGCGATATCTATCGGCGACGCGTCAAGGGAGCCCAGGGCTTCTGCGAACTGCCCGACAAGGCGGCGTTCGAGGACTACCGCAAGCTGCTCGAGATAAAGGACATTGACGCCGTCTGGATCGCCACATCGGACAACTGGCACGCCCCGATCGCCATCGCCGCCATGGAGGCCGGAAAGCACGTTTACATCGAGAAGCCCATGTGCCGCACCGTAGAGGAAGCCTATGCCATCTACGACGCAGCCAAGAAGACCAGGAAGCTCGTTCAGGTCGGTTCCCAGGGCTGTTCGGACCCCAAGTGGCATGTTGCAGGCAAGGTGGTCAAGGAAGGCCGCATCGGTCACCTCGTGCAGGCGCAGGGCAGCTACTGCCGCAACGGCAAGGCGGGCGAGTGGAATTACTACGCGATTGACAAGGATGCAGGTCCCAACGCAACCGGCGACGGCTACATCAACTGGGATGTCTTCCGGATGGGCAAGGAGCCCAGAGAGTGGGATCCCGATCGGTATTTCCGGTGGAGGAAGTACTGGGCCTACGGCAACGGCATCATGGGCGACCTGTTCCCCCATCGCCTGCACCCGCTGGCCATCGCCATGGCCCTCCCGCAGACCGGCATGGGCGGCTTCCCCTCGCGCGTATCTTCGATGGGCGGCCTGTATGTCCAGAAGATCAATCCTGAGACCAAGAAGGTTGACCGGGAAGTGCCGGACTTCACCACCATTCAGGTGGATTTCGCCGAAGGCTGCACCATGATGCTACTCGGCTCGACGATCAACGAGCAGGGCTGGCAGGACATGATCCGTGGCAACATGGCCACGCTGTACTTCGGCGGATCGGGCGTTCAGATCCGGCCCGAGCGCGTCTGGGCCGAAGAGGTGGAGTTCGGCGAGGAGCCGGTCGAGGGCGCAGGCGAGAGCATCGAGGAGCACCACAAGAACTTCCTGAAGTGCATCCGCGAGGGCGGCGTGCCCAACTGCAACATTGAACTGGCACTTCGCGTGCAGATCATGATCTCGCTCGGCGAGATGGCCTATCGCCGCGGCAAGACCATGCACTTCGACCCCAAGACCCGCAAGTACTGGGGCTAATGGAGAACCTGTCTGACCTGTCCGACCCGTCCGACAGGTCAGACAGGTCAGACGGTTCTGCTTCATGCCCTCTCCCCTGACCCGGGCAGCATGCGCCGCCATGGGCACGCGGTTCGAGGTGGCGCTTTGGGGAGGACCGCCTGAACGCCTCGAGGCAGCGGCATCGGCAGCGCTCGAAGAGATCGTCCGCCTCCATCACCAGCTCAGCCTGTTCGACACGGCTTCCGATGTCTGGGACCTGAACGCCCGTGCCGCCCATGAGCCGGTTCGCGTCGAGCCGCGCCTGTTCGCACTGATCGCACGTTGTCTCGAGCTGAACAGCCTCACACTCGGGGCCTTCGATATCACCGTGGGATCGCTGATGCAGGCATGGGGATTCCGCGATGGCGCAGGGCTATCCGACGGTTCGCGGATCACCGCGTCGCGCGTCGTCGCCCGCAATGACGTGGTTCGCGGCGGCGAGCGGCCCACCTCGCCGCACACTCATCGCCAGCGAGCATGCGGTGCGCAGAGCGGAGGCTCCCATCCCATCGCGTTGGACCCAGCCTCGTTCACCGTGCGCTATCTCGACCCGGCGGTTCAGGTGGACCTTGGCGCCATCGGAAAGGGTTACGCCCTGGACGAGGCAGCCTCGATCCTGCGCGAGTGCGGCGTCGGCGGCGCGCTGATCCACGGTGGCACAAGCTCCATTGTCGCCGTCGGCTCCGATCCCGAGGGGCGCCCATGGAAGATCGGCGTGGCGCGACCGCCCGATCAGGGCGCAGAGATGCTCACTGTGGAGATCATGGACAGCGCGCTGGCCGTGTCTGCGAGGCATGGCGGCGTAGTTGGCGATGTCGGCCACGTCATGGACCCGCGCACAGGGCAACCCGCAATGGATACACGTACAGCGATCGTCCAGGGCCCGTCGGCCGCGGACGCCGATGCCCTTTCGACGGCGCTTCTCGTGCTGGGAGACGAGTTTGTTGAGGCCCTTGCCGCGATGGGCTATAGGGGATGGTTGGCGTGAGCGACGTTGCCGCAGCAGCCGTGGCTGCTCCGCAAACCGGCCTCGCTACTCAGCGCGAAGTCGTTGGCGGCTCTATCGGCGTCTTCGCCGAACCAGTCCGCCCAGGATGCCGCTGGAGGCGAGCAATAACGGCAGCTGTAGCCCGGCGGGCTCAGGAACGACACTGAAGTTCGGCCCGAAGTACCCCTTCTCCTCCGCCGGATACGTGTTTGACGGGTATCCGGTCGAGTTCACGTAAACGTTCTTCACATAGGTTACGGGCGAACTGGCGCTGACGGACGCGGCCTTGCCCACGATTCGGTCATGCTGGGAAGGATCCGGGTTTGGACCCGCAATCGGATACACAGCGCTTATCCGGTACGTGCCCGGACCCAATGCGGTGGGCGAGACCGATACCCATCTCCACTCGGAGCCCGGGCTTCCTCCTGACGGGACCGTGCCCTCTACAAGCCGTGTCTTGACGGTTCCGGTGGACCATATCGTGACGAGATGACTGTGGACCAGCCCGTCCGATCCATAGTCCCACAACCCAAGCCGATCCACAGTGACGGCCTGACTCAGCGTGAACTCCCAGCCGAGAGTGCGAACCTCGGCGCCTCCGGTTATGTAGGATGAGAAGCCGGTCAGCGCGATTTCGGCCCGGCACGGCACGGCAAGGCAAGGCCAACCATCAGACCGATGACCCCGATCATACCGACCGTTCGGCTGCCACGCATGCTACAACTCCTCTTGGCGGAAACATTCCGCGACTACGGTTGAGTATACCGCCGCGGGGCGTCTCCGGAAAGGCGCGTTCGGAGGCGTCTTTGGCTACCGCCTCAAGGGAACTTGAGTACAATCCCGTCCTGAGGCGCAAGGGTGACCTCACGCACGAGCGCACCGTCGTTGAAGCGAGCCGCGCTCTCGGCGAGGATGGCGTCGGCGACCGTGACTCCCATTCCGGCGCTGGTAACCGTCACCCGGCAGCGTTCGCCCTGACCGAGCGGGACGGTGAACAGCCTCACCCATCCGCCGTCGCCCTTCCGCTGATCCACGACCGCTGTGGCAAGCTTGCGCCCACCGGAACCGGTCACCTGATACGCGGCTCCGGCGGTAAGGGTCTCCCCACCAGGTAGGCACGCGTAGATCGTGTAGCGGTCGGCGCTTGGAGCCGTGAAGGTCCAGTGGGCCCTGCTGCCCGGCTTCAGCGCCATGCGGTGCGTCGTGCCCACATAGCGCCCCTCTTCGGACTTGCGCTCCCACGCTCCCTGCGCGGTGAAGCCCGGCGCAGAGTCATCTACCTCAATGGCATGGAGCGGGGCTGCGGCGTCCTTCAGCCTGCGCATCGGCGGGTTCAGCGGTATGCGCACCGCATGCGACAGCGGGTTGAACAGAGCGACGCCGCGCTCGAAGTCACGGCGCAAGTAGGTCGCGCCAAGGTACGTCACCCGCAAGCGGGTCAGGGCGAAGTTGGCGGCTCCGTGCAGGTGCCACTCGATGGAGTAATCGGCGAAGTCGTCGGGGATGATGACCGTATTGATGCGCCAGACTCCGCCGTCGCCGACGCTGCAGAAGTCGCGCCCCTTGTCATGATGCTCCCATCCTCCGGTCGCCGTGCGCGCATTGAACTGCAGCGTGCCGGTGGGCTTGCTCAGCACCCGGCAATCGGCCTCGATCCGGTAGGCTTTGCCCGGCGTGAGCTTCAGCAGTTCCGGGTTGGTTCCGATGACGCGCGCCCAGCCCGCCGACCGATCATTGCGCCGCACATGAATGCCGTCAGGTTCGACTGAGGCGGTATCGGGATCGAGCACGATCGGTCCGATCGGCTTGCCGGACGTCCAATCAAGCAAGACCGGCGGAGCGACTGGCGACGCCTCTCGCCCAGGATGGAGCGCCTTGCCAAGCTTCGCGTCGTACTCGGCATACCACCACGGCAGCCCGTACCACGTGGTGCCGAAGTCGTTGGCAAAGTAGCAGTCGGTCATCAGCGTCATGGTGAGGCCCGCACGCATGCGCCGGAAGTCGCGCCGCACCCGTTCCTGCTCGCCCCTGGTGGTGACGCGCTCCCCCTTGCCGACGCGCCACGCCTGCCAGCCCAGCGGATGCGTCATGATGGCGAAGGTCAATGTCGGCTTGAGCGATGCGTGTTGCCACTCGGTCAGAATGCGCACTGCGTCCATGCCGTTGAGCGTCCCCATGGTGACCCGCTCGAGCAGCGGCTGACCCTCGAATAGGCGGCCATGCAGATGCCCGGCATGTCCCATGTCCACGTCATTGGCGAGGATGAGCGCATTCGGCCATCGCTGGCGCAGGCGGTCGAAGAAAAGACACTGGCGCGCGTGCCAGATGGGGTCAATCTTGGCCGGATCGTCGGCCTTGCCGCCGCGGTCGGTATCCACGTCACCGAGCCAGGTCGCGCGTCCGACCACGCTGTCGAAGAACAGGCCGTCTGCAGTGCCTTCCTTGAGCAGTTCGTCGAACTCCGTCGCAGCCTGTTGAACGAGCGCATCGAGGCAGTCATCCCGCGTGATGTTGGGCAGCGTGATCATGTCGGCCCACCATTTGACCATCGTGCCGTCGGGCCTGCGCAGGAACCACTCGTCCTTCATCCACGGCATCGTCTTCGGATCCCCAAGGTTCATGAACTGCCCGGTTCCCAGCAGCACGATGCGTGGGTTGCGCTTCCGCACCTCGGTCCCGAAGCGGCGCCACGCCTCGGGCGACGCCCCGCCCATCACGAGCAAGTCGTACTTCGCCCAGCGGTCATACTCCTTTGAGTTCGCCGACACTCCCCACAGGTTGGCGATGCGGGGGAAGGTGGGCGCCGATGCGGTCGGCGCCCCACGGACGGCGACGGCGAGCGCGATCAAGGCCATGGCGTTCATCGTTCCGTGGTGCGCTTCAGCGCGCGGCAGCCGCCTCACGACCTGTCCTCCATGCGACAGGAAGCACGATGCAGCTTGCCCGTGTGCCGCCGGTGTAGACCGTGTTGCGCGCGGTACGAACACCTGAGGACGACCGGAACGGCTCGCCCGTGTTCGGATTCGGGTCCCACCCGGGGGCGTTGCTGGAAGTGACATGCACTCGGATCCGGTGGCCCTTGTTGAAGATGATGCTCGTTGACCACAGGTCAATGTCGAAGCTGTAGGCCTTGCCCGGCTGCAAGGGCTCGGGTTTGCTGAACGACCTGCGAAATCGAGCCCGCAGGATGCCCTCGCAGACGTTGATCGAACGTCCATCGGGGTACACGTCGCAGAGCTTGGCAGCGAAGTCGGTATCCGGAGCGTCGCTCGATGCCCAAAGTCGAACGCGGACCCTTCCCGTGACCTCGACAGGCCGCGTCAGGACATCGGTACTGAAGACGAGGACGTCCTTGCGTCGTTCGACTGCCCTCTGGTCCCTGGGTCCCGCAGGCAGGGTGAGCTGCGGACCGCCGGTTGTTGGGCAGGGGTCACGGGGATCATAAACGTAGGTCAGGCTTCCTCCGCTTGCGGGTCGCCTGGGGCTGAGCGACCGGTCTGCGCCGAAGTAGAAGGACTCAGGCTTGACGTTGGAAGGAGGCCAGACGGGCGAAGTGCGCCACACGTTCCCGGGCGCCGATGGATCCGATGCGTCTCCCATGGTGTAGTAAGTGACCGCCGGCTCGCGGTCAACGCCGTTGCTTTCGCCCTTGAGGTATCGGTCGAACCATACCCAGTGGTCCCGTGCCCTGCCGGGAGGCGTGCGTCCGTTGCGGAAGGTAAGGTCGCCGGCTTTGTCCTGGAAGATGCCGTGCGTCCACGGTCCCATGATCAGCTTCTGGCGGCCGCGCGCGCCGGGGCCGCCGCGGGTCTGATAGCCTGTGAAGGCATCAATCGTGCCCTGAGCGAAGATGTCGTACCACCCGCCAACGTGCACCGCGGCCGCATTGACCCGAGGGTACCGGACCGAGAGGTCCCGTTCGCGCCAGTTACGGCCATACACGTCGGTAGTCGTCCACCGCTTAAGGGAGTCGGGACTGAACTGCGCGAGCGAGAGCCAGCCTTCGACGAGCGCCTTGCGGAAGACACCTCCCGAGAACACCGTATCGCCGTAGGGTCTCGGCCCGCCCACGTGAATCACCTGAGCCTTGACGTGCTTGGTGCCGGTGCCGGCCAGCATGAGCTGCGTGATTCCGAGCGCGGAGCCGCCCATGGTGCCGATATTGCCGCACCAGGGCTGCTTCACGAGCCACTCCACCGTGTCGAGGCCATCCTGCTTGCCGCCCCACCATCCATCGGTCTCGAACGGCAGGTTCTCGCCCTGAGATGCGAACCGCCCTCGCGTGTCCTGCACGACCACCGCGTATCCGCGCTGTTGCCCTTCGGAGCCGAGACCGGCCAAACCCGCCTTGTTGTAGGTGGTGCGAACCAGTATGGTCGGGAAACGCCCCGAGCCCGCAGGCAGATACACGTCAGTCGCAAGCTTGATGCCGTCCGCCATCGGCAGCATGACCGTTTGCTTCCGTGCCTGATCCTGTTGCAGCTCAGTTCCCGTCGCGCCCGTTCCCGAAACGAGAGAAACGGCCAAAGCCGACGTAACCAATGCGACGATTGCCGCCCTACCAGACGTCATGGTGAACCTCCCGGCACGATGTTGTGCCCGATGGCGTATCATGCCATGCGGCGCTTCTGCCGTCAAGTGCACTGACACATTCGACTGGGAGCGATGGTTCTACTCACGGGTGCGACGGGCTATATCGGTGGGCGACTGATGCCCATATTGGCGCGGGAGGGCTACCGCGTCCGCTGTCTCGCGCGCCGACCCGATGCCCTGCGCGGTCGCGCGCCCGAGGGCGTCGAGGCGGTGCGCGGCGACGTTCTCGATCCCGACTCGCTTCGAGCGGCCATGGAAGGCGTCAGAATCGCCTATTTCCTTGTCCACGCTCTCGGTTCGTCGGGCCAGTTTGAGGCCCAGGAGCTTACCGGCGCCGCCAACTTCGCCCGAGCCGGCGCCGAAGCCGGCGTCGAAAGGATCGTGTACCTTGGCGGCCTCGGCGACGGCGGCGAGGAGCTTTCGCCCCATCTGCGCAGTCGGCACGCCGTCGGCCACATTCTACGCGAGAGCGGCGTCCCTGTGGTCGAGTTTCGCGCATCCATCATCATCGGCTCAGGGAGCCTGTCTTTCGAGCTGGTGCGCGCCCTGGTCGAGCGGCTGCCGATCATGGTGACGCCCACGTGGGTGTCCGCCCCGGCGCAGCCGATCGGCATCGGCGACACGCTGGAGTACCTGCTGCAGGGCGCGCGCGTGCCGATCGAGGGTTCAGTCATCTATGAGATCGGCGGTCCCGATCGAGTATCGTACGGAGACCTCATTCGCGAGTACATGCGCGTCCGCGGCCTTCGTCGGCTGATCATCCCTGTGCCGGCGCTGACGCCACGGCTGTCCAGCCTGTGGCTCGGCCTCGTGACGCCCCTCCACGCTCGGATCGGGCGCAAGCTCATCGAGAGCGTGCGCCACGCGACGGTGGTGAATGACGACAGGGCGCTGCGCGACTTCGCCATTCGACCCGTGGGCTTCCGAGACGCCATGGCGCTCGCGTTGCGCAACGAGGACGCGGAGTTCGCCCAGACCCGATGGACCGATGCGGTGTCGTCTGCCGGCATTCCGGCCCAGTGGGGCGGCGTCAGATTCGGCAACAGGCTAGTGGATACCCGGGCCGTTTCGATGGACGCCTCGCCAGCCGCGGCGTTTCGTGCGGTTGAGGCGATTGGCGGTCCCAACGGATGGGGATACGCCGACTGGCCGTGGACTCTCCGAGGATGGCTGGACCTCCTCATCGGAGGCGTGGGGATGCGGCGTGGTCGCCGCGACCCAAGCCGGCTCTCGGTCGGCGATGTAGTGGACTGCTGGCGAGTCGAAGCCATCGAGGCTGGACGGTGCCTGCGCCTGTGGGCCGAGATGAAGCTCCCAGGTCGCGCGTGGCTGCAGTTCGACGTGACATCGGCTCAGGACGGCTGTGAGCTCCGCCAGACAGCCATCTTCGATCCGGTGGGCTTCTGGGGCCTGGCTTACTGGTACGGCATATGGCCGCTCCATCAGGTAGTCTTTCGCGGGATGTTGCGAGGCATTGCGCGTCGAGCGATGGAGGACGACGGATCACGATGATCGCGGTAGTTCACGCCATGCTCGCGCTGATTGCGGCCCAGTTTCCTCCCGTCACAGGGCCGACCTGCGCGGTTTCCATGCCCGGCGTCGTAAGAAGCGACGGATACACGCTGCGCGTTCCGTCGCCCGCCGGCGTCGAACGGTCCTCGGGTACTGCGCGGCCGGTTGCCACGTCCGGCGTCGCAAGAAGCGACGGCTACACGCTGCGCGTTCCGTCGTCCGGCGTCGCAAGAAGTGACGGCTACACGCTGCGCGTTCCATCGTCCGCCGGAGTCGAACGGTCCTCGGGTACTCCGCGGCCGGTTGCCGTGTCCGGCGTCGCAAGAAGCGACGGCTACACGCTGCGCGTTCCGTCGTCCGCCGGAGCTGAAGGGACGGCCGAAGCGCGGGCCACCTCGGGTTCCTCCCGAGCGAAGATGCAGGCGGCTGCCTCGGTGCCGCCGATGACGCTCAGGGACAGGTTCGGCCGGGATCTGGCTCAACGGGGCGCGACGCTGGTGGATTGGCAGGGGCATATCGCCAACCCGGCCATCGCGCTCACGATCGAGCTGAACGACAGGGTCAACCTCCCCGCCCGGGTGACGCTCAGGGCCAACAGTCCGCGACTGATGTTCAACCTCTTCTCCGAAGTCGGCCCCGAAGGCCCGTCGAAGACCCTTTTCGTCAACGGCCCGGGCCGCTCGGCGCAGTTCCTGATGTCGGTGTTCCCCGATCGTGACTCGAGGGACGAGGAGTACCGCCTGACCGCGGAGCTTACCACGGGGATGGGCGAAATCCGGACCGTGTCGTGGACCGTGCGGGTCCTGGACCAGGATCGCGACCTGCCTGCGGCATATCCGATTCACTTCGACTACGCGCATGACGCACATGGGTTCTTCGCTGACCCGACGGCGCGCCGAATCATTGAGACCGCTGCCAATGACTGGGCGTACTTCCTCGACGATCAGGGCTTCGACCCGGTGCCGGCAGGGAGCGAGATTGCCTGGATCCACGAGCCGGACACGTTCGAGCGCGGACACGCGGTCACCAACCCCGCTTCCTACTCGGGTTTCCTCCTGTTCGTGCAGAGCATTCGGGGACCCGAGAGACGATCCGGAGGGCGATGCTCCGATCAGGGCGGCCTGCACACTCGCGGAGGGCGCGGCGCCAACCTGCGCAGGTCGGGCACCGTCATTGCTGAAGTGACGGGCAACTGGAACGGGCTCGGATGGTCGTATGAGGAAGACGACGACCGATGGTGGGCATCGTCATGCCATGCCCGCGAGAAGCACGATTTCTACTCGGTGATCCGGCACGAGATCGGTCATGCCCTTCTCTACCATCGCCCGAATCCGGGCTTCGGCTCCCTCATCAAGAACGGCCGAGTGACCAACCGTGAGCTCGCCCGCTACCTTGGCGCTATACCGGCGATCAACGCATCCGAGCATCTGTTTGCGACTGTGGACCCTGTCAGCCGAGTGGGCGCCTTCGGCAACGAGTATGGGGGCGATATGCCCCGCAAGCGGTGGCTGATCACGAAGGCGGACCTGTTGATCGCACGAGCCGCGGGCTATCGGCTCCGGGAGACGACGCCATTGATGCCGTTACGCGCGCCCAGGCGGTACGTCGCCGAAGCGCACGTCGGTCGGCCTATGGCGGAGCGCCCTCTGGTCTCAGGAGGCATACCGGCCTACGATGCGCGAGTGGTGCGCGGAACGCTGCCCGATGGCGTAGAGTTGGATCCGTTCACCGGCGAGCTTCGGGGCGCTCCCACCCGCCCGGGACGCTTTCGGGCCGGCATCGAGTTTCGCGACAACGACCCCGCATCCCCAAGAGTCGTCTGCGACCTGACCATCTCCGCCAAAGAGCAATAGGCGGCCTTCCCCATTCGTACCATCAGTCCCATCCATCCCATCCGTCCCATCACTCTCTGATTGTTAGCACTATCAAAGTTTTATCTTGACTTCGTAAGTCATGTGGAGTATCCTCATTCATCATGAGCGAACCAACCCAGACCGATAACGGCAGCGCTCCCCTTACAGCGACGATGGAGGATTACCTCGAGGGAATCTTCCGGCTGTCCAAGGACCGGCGCGTGGTCCGCATGCGCGACATTGCCGGCATGCTCGGCGTCACCCCTTCGACGGCAACCACCACCGTCCAGAGCCTGGCCCGGCGAGGTCTGCTCAGCCACGAGAAGTACGAGGACGTGGTGCTCACCAAGGCCGGGCAAGAGATCGCCGAGGATGTCTTGCGCAGGCATATGGAGATCCGCTCGTTCCTCGAAGACGTTCTGCTGCTGGATCCGGATACGGCGGAAGATGACGCGTGCCGCATGGAGCACGGCATCAGCGAGCTCACGCTCAACCGACTTCGGTGGTTCGCGGCTGCGCTGCGAGGGTGCGGCAACAGCCGGATGGGCTGCATGCGCGCATTCAGAGACCAGGTGAACGGCAGTTCGGAGTCGTGAGTTCGGATCGGTGAGCGACAAGGGCGAAGCGATGGGTGATGCGAGGGTGCCCTTGTCCGAGGCCCCGACCGGGCGAACTCTGCGGGTCGAGGCGGTTCAAGGGGGGCACGGCTTGGTCATGCGCCTCGCCGGACTGGGCCTGACTGTCGGGAGCGACGTTCGCAGTCTCATCAACAATGGCCGCGGGCCTGTTCTGATCGTGGTCAGGCACACGCGACTGGCGCTGGGGCGCGGGCTGGCGTCCAGGATCATGGTATCGCAACCAGAGGACTGATGTGACGAGGACCGTTGCGCCGGAATCGAACAGGATCGCGGGTCCTGCCGTGCCGACGTCGGCATCGGATCCTGCCCTGCAGACGCGAGCCCTTACGGTCGCACTTGCGGGCAACCCGAACTCGGGCAAGACCTCCATCTTCAATGCCCTTACCGGCGCCAATCAGCGCGTGGGCAACTGGCCTGGAGTGACCGTCGAGCGCAAAGAGGGCTTTCGAGCGGCGACCGAGGGGGGCGCGCATCGCACCCCGTCCCGCGCCAGGATTGTGGACCTTCCCGGCACCTACAGCCTCACCGCTGCATCGCCCGACGAGCGCATCGCGCGAGACTTCATCTTGCACGGCGACAGTGACCTTGTCATCGCCGTCGTGGATGCGGCCAATCTCGAGCGCAACCTCTATCTGGTCCTCCAGCTCATTGAGATCGGCAAGCCGCTCGTCATCGCCCTCAATATGGTTGACATAGCCGAGGCGCTCGGCATCAGCATAGAAGTCGAAAAGCTCTCGCAGCTGCTCGGCGTGCCCGTTGCGCCCACTTGCGCCAACGTCGGCAAGGGCATAGCCGAGCTGTGGGATGCGGCCATGCAGGCTGCGCGGGATCCCTGGGAACCGAGACGACTGTCGTACGGTCGTCAGGTTGATGAGGCCATCGAACATGTTCGCGAGCGCGTCGCGGCCGAGCCCGAACTGGTACGCACTCACCCTGCGACGTGGATGGCCGTGAGCCTGCTGTGCGGCGACGCCAGCCACATGCCCGACTCGCGTGAGGCCGATCCGCGCATGCAGGGCGTTCTCTCCGCAGCGCGGTCTGCCGCACGACATCTTCAGGACGTCACCGGCGACACGGCCGAGGCAGCGGTCATCCATGGCCGCTACGGAGCCATTGCGGGACTGATGCGCGAGGTCGCCACTCTCCCTGAGGACACGCGCGAGACCCCATCGGACCGCGCCGATCGTGTGTTGCTGCACAGGATCTGGGGCATGCCGATCCTGCTCGCGGCAGTTGCGCTGACCTTCCACCTGACATTCACGCTCGGCGACATCCCGAGCCGGTGGATCGAGATGGGCGCCGCCGCGCTCGGCGACTACGTTGCGACGCTCATGCCTGCCGGCATGGTCCGGTCGCTGATCGTGGACGGCATCATCGGCGGAGTCGGCGGCGTCCTAGTGTTTCTGCCTCAGATCCTGATTCTGTTCGCGGTCATCGCGATTCTTGAGGACAGCGGCTACATGGCGCGCGCGGCCTTCCTGATGGATCGTACGATGCATCGGATGCGCCTGCACGGCAAGGCGTTCATCCCGATGGTGATGGGTTTCGGATGCAACGTTCCGGCCATCATGGCCACTCGCACCCTCGAGTCCCATCGTGATCGGCTTGTCACGATCATGGTGGCTCCGCTCATGACCTGCAGCGCACGGCTGCCGGTCTATGCGCTGATCGCGGGAGCGCTGTTCGGGGTCTACGCCGGCCTTGCGATTGCGTCCATGTATGCGCTGGGCGTTCTGCTGGCCGCGATCATCGCCCGCGTCTTCCGCAGGCACGTCCTGAGCGGCGAGGAAGATCCGTTCGTCATGGAACTTCCACCCTACCATCGCCCGACCTTCAGGGGGGTCATGATCCACACCTGGGAACGCGGAAGCCTCTTCCTGCAGAAGGCCGGAACGGTGATTCTTGCAGGTGCGGCGCTCATGTGGTTTCTGAGCGCGTTTCCGTGGGGAGTTGAGGTTGGCGGTCCCGAATCCTATGCGGGGCGGCTGGGGCGCATGACGGTGCCGGTTCTGAGACCGCTGGGGTTCGGTCCCAATGAAGGCGTCGCGCTGATCTCGGGCTTCGTGGCCAAGGAGATCGTCGTCTCGACACTGGGCGTGATCTACGGTCTTGGAGCCGAGGCCGACACTGCCGCGCTGGGCAAGGCCATTGCAGCCGGACCCATGACGCCCCTGTCGGGCTACGCGTTCATGGCATTCGTTCTGATCTACTCGCCGTGTCTGGCGACCATCGCGGCGATCAAGCGGGAGACCGGCTCCTGGAAGTGGGCGTTGGGAGCCATGGGATACCTGACGGCCCTTGCTTGGTTCGTCGCTTTCGTCATCTATCAGGGAGGACGATTGCTGGGGCTATAGGCACGCGCAAATCCAAAGCGCAAGCAGGCTGGAAAGCAAGTCGGGAAGCATCCGATGGACGCGTTCCCGGCCACCAGAGGCGATGCGCGGGTGGTGGAGCACCCGCGCATCTCAAGAGACGGACGGATGCCCGATCCCTTGCCGAAGGGCATCTTACCGTCTATCACGCCGCCCGTCAAGCATAACGGGCACAGGGCAGGAGGAGGTAAGCCATGCCTTCACGTAAGGGTTTCACGCTCATCGAGCTGCTGACGGTGATCGCCGTCATCGCCGTCCTCGCAGCCATTCTGTTTCCCGTCTTCGCCGAAGCACGGGCGAAGGCAAGACAGACGGACTGCCTTTCAAACACGCGCCAGATAGGGTTGGCGATCGCCATGTACGTTCAGGACTACGAGCGCTATCCGATGCATTCGTCGAGCGCCTCGACTTCGCCCCGCACCCGCTGGCCCGACTACATCATGCCGTACACGCGCAACGAAGCGGTCTTCACATGCCGATCGGCATCGCTCGATGTCTTCTGCAAGCAATGGGCACATGCGCCGGCGCGGCTCTATGGAGGGTACGGGTACAACTACCAGTATCTCGGCAACTCACGGCTGGCGTGGACGGCAGCGGAAGCCGAGATAGCCGCGCCGGCAGACACTATCGTCGTCGCCGATACGAATGGTGTGCGGCGTGACGACGGATCGGTGGGAGGCGGCGAATACACCGTTGATCCTCCGTTGCCGAGCCTGCGCGGCAGCGGCAACGCGACGGGATACTACGGTTCAGGCTCGTCTTGCGGCTCGGGCGCCGATGGTCCCGGTCGCCATGGCTGTCGCTCGACGCCTGCCCGGCGCCATGCGGGGCTTACGGTTGTCGCGTATGCCGATGGGCATGCCGCGTCGAGAAGCCTGTCGGCGCTCGACGACAGCAACGGCGACGGCGTGACCGACAACGGTTCCTGGAACGGGCTCGGAGATCCGAGCCGCCGATGACAGGTTGTGGCTTGTCCGATGGGCTGTCGTGGAATGGCGGAGCGGACAGACGCGTACTGATTAGGCGGTAACGACCGGCACCATGACCATCGAGATCATCATCGTCGGCGCGGCAGTGGCGCTCGCAGTGATAGTGCTTGGCCGCCACGTCCTCCGAGAGTCCCAGGGGCGTGGCGGCTCATGCGCCGACTGCTGCGAGCGCTGTACCCACCGCTCGCAGTGCTCTCTGATCACGATCAAGACCGGGGTCAACAAACGTGAGGCAACGGCGGATCAAGCCCCGGGAGATCGCTGAAGCCGCCTCACGCCTCGCCGCCAATGGCGCAGACACTTACGTAGCGCGGACAACATCGTAGCGCAGGCGTCCTGCCTGCGTCTCGCGATTCCTTTGCAGCCGGGACGGCTGCGCTACGAAGGGACGAGACGGCTGCGATGCGATTTGCCGACGGCGTGCGCGGAGCTGCTACCGCTTTCTCACGGCCACGATGCGTTCCACCGATATGGCGTTGCGTTGGTCCGGCTTGCCGTGCGGAAACGCGGGTCCCTCGAACTTGATGCGGGCGTGGACCTCGTGAAGGTCGCCGCCACCGTCGCTCAGGTCGCACTGAATGATCCAGCTCCAGAAGAACCACACGTAGTCCGCAGTGCCAACCTTGCACGCCGGCAGCCGATACCAGTGGTAGCCTGGACCCGGTATGGCCTCGGGCGCAATCCGGGCGCTGACAACTCCGCGCAGGCCGACTGTGTCGTACGTCCCCCACGGTATGGGCAGAGCGTATTTGGCCAGTTCCGCATCGGGGATCTCGAAGCGCGAAGCGGTGCCGGTCTCGGCCTCGGCGTCCTGAACGACCCTGGCCTGGTCGGCGAAGTTGCGAAACGTCTCAGCGGCGTGGTCCTGGACGGAACCTGCGGGAAGCCCGCGGAAGGGCTCGGGGAGGGGAAGATTCAGGCGCACTGCGGCCAGCGTCTCGATTTCGCGGCGCGCTGCGGCCCGTTCGGATTCGCGCTTTGCCGGTGCAACGCGCCGGTCAATCTCAGTCAGCCATGTCTCCAGCGCTCGTCGGGCTACGGCGTCGCGATCCCACGGACACGATGCGGACCCGAGTTGCGCGTTCAGTCGCCTTGCCAGCGCCAGCGTGGCGCGATCCAGCGACAGGCGCGCAACCCGGACGCGGTGGAGCATGTCGGGCTTGCCGGCAACGGCGCGCTCCGCTCGGTCGAACAGCTCGTGCGCCCGGGCAACAAAGGAAGGCGTCAGATGGATGAAGCTGATCGGCCCGCTCCCCATGCCGATGAAGCTGCCCGCCTTCTCCTGCGCGGCCTGAAGTTCGGACAGGTATATCCGAATGACGGCGCCGGCTGCCCCGTAGTAGCCGTCCGTGAACTCCCGCAATGCGGCGGCGTAGTCGAGGTTGGGGTCCTCGAGGAACCGGGCCATCAGCCACAGCTTCAGATCGCGCATGTCGCCCGACATGCTGTACTCGTGTTCCGTGAAGACCCCTTCGACGTTGTGGTCGCGGTAGAACCGGAAGTCGAGCGGGTACGTCTGGGCGCTCGCAAAGGGCAGAACCGAGTGCGGGCAATAGGTCACGGCGTAATCCCAGATGCGCAGGCGCTTCGCTATGTTCGCCCAGGAGGTGATGTGATCCCGGAACGCCTTGTTGGCCGGATCGGTGATGGGGCGCGCGAAGTTGCTTCCGGTGTCGCAGAGCCGAATGATCACGTTGTCGCGCGGACGAACCGAGCGCGGCGGCTTCTGGGTCATGAAGTAGGCGAGCGTGTCTATGGCTACATCGGGATAGTCGTTGCGGATGCCGTCAGCAAGGTAGTTGGCGAGGTCAATGTATGGCCCGGCATATCCGCCCTCGCGTTCAGCCGCTGCCTTACACTGCGCGCATTCGCAGAATCCTCCCCAGTCGTTCTGCGAGACGCTGTAGACCATAGAAGCCGGCGAGCCGGTCTTGGCAGCCTCGGCACGTGACTGTGCGATATAGGCACGCAGGCGCTCAAGCATGAGCCGCCGCACATCGGCATTGGTCGTGCATAGCTGCGCATTCTCGCCGGTTCGCTTGCCCCCGACCTCGGCAAAGTACTCGGGGTGAGACGCGAAGAACTCGCCGGGCGGCACGTAGTTGTAGAACGTATGGACGTGGTAGGGCGGTCCGTAGTCCATTGCGCCGCCGAGTTCGGCGCCAATCGGTCGGTCCCCGTTGCGGTTCAAGCGGTTGCGAGCGCACCATCGGTCGGCGCCCGGGTCCTCGACCATGTAGACATCGCGGTAGCGGAATGCGGGCTCGCCGCGCAGATTGAGACCTGTGAGCCTGGGGTTCCTGATGCGCGGCACCGTCTCGTCGCACGGCGTCCACCACCGCACTCCAAGCCGCTCCAGCAGATGCCATGCGGCGTAGAGCGTGCCGCGCGGCCGACCGCCCGTCACGACCAGGCCTCGCGGCGTGCTGCGAACAACCCACTCTTCGGCGCGCAGCGAGCCCGCGCGCAGACCGGCGGCACTGGCCTGCGCCGTTGGTCCGACCCAGATCGCGTCGCGCCTCGATGATGCGCGGGTTTCCGGGATGACGGGCCACGCGCGGCCTGTCATCTTGCCCGGATAGGTTGACAGCTCCCGCGCGGCGGTAGTTTCGGCGGCCGTCGCACCTTCGGCCAGCGCGATCACACTCGGAGCCGCGTTGTGCGACATCGCCATCAAGACAAGTGCGGGCATCAGCATCATGATCGTCCTTCGGTCAATGGTCTGGTCTTAGCGCGAATGCGCCGCCTCGATCCTATACCAGTTCCACATTGGGAATCAACCGAGCAAACGAAAAACCGCCCCTCGTCTTGAGGGACGGCATCACGGTTTGGAGCGGGAGACGGGTTTCGAACCCGCGACCTCCTCCTTGGCAAGGAGGCGCTCTACCACTGAGCTACTCCCGCACGATGGGTGCGGCGAACTACCATGGGCGAGAGGAGATTCGAACTCCTACACCTTTCGGCACTGGTTCCTAAGACCAGCGTGTCTGCCATTCCACCACTCGCCCACGAGGGAATGGCCGCCGTCCCCATGGTAGGAGCATTATAGCACCCGCCTCGTTCAGGATGTCAAGCGGCGCGCGAACGCGTCGGATGCCCGATGACCCACGTGCGAAGGCCCAGAATAACTGCCGTTCGGTCGCGCGGGAACGTGGCGGGCGGTTCGGCGCGTTGTCCTGGGCCTATGGGCGTGACGTGCCGTCGAGCCCGCGGAAGACCGCGCGGGGCCATTTGGATGCGTCGCGCCGTGCCGTCAGGGAATGGTGCGCGGGTCGCCGTATTTCCGGAAGAGCTCGCCCCATGGCGTCTTGAGTATCTCGGCAACGCGCTTCTTGCCCACGAAGGGGAACCAGTAGCCGTCGTGATAGGCGCGCGACGCAAGGAACGACCACGGCACAATCCAGGTCCGCAATAGAAGGTGTTCGAGAGGCTTAAGCGGTCCCCAGTAGATGAGCTTCTGGCCGCGGCTCGCGAATGTCTCCTGCTTCTCGTGGAAGTGCCAGTTCACCTCCGAGATATCGTCGCCGACGATCTCGATCTCCTTCGGATCACCTGCGCCCAGCCCGGCCTCATGCGCCAGCCGAATGAACTTGAATGACATGGGGTCGAAGCCCATGAGCTTGGCTTCGATGGCGTCAATGGCCACCTGATCGGCGCTCGCGAGGATCGTGTTCTTCACGTGGGGCATCATGGCCCGTGGTCCCGGACCGTCGCCCGCGATCGTGCCGTCCATGACGGCGAATAGCCCGGGGTGTATCTCCTTCTGGATTGCCAGGAGGTCCACCAGCGTCTCATGGATAACGGAATGGGTCCAGTGCCTGTTCTCGCGCAGCAAGCCGCCGAAGGCGTTCTTCATGGCGCCCGTGATGCCGGTGAATACGTGGGTCTTGGTGGTTGGCAGGTGGACAGCGTTCTTGCCGACGAACATGGAAGGGATAAGGATGCCCTCGGGAAACACCTTGTCGAGCACGAGCATGCGTGTTCTGGGCTCGTACTTGATCCACTCGACGCCCGCCTCGTATAGATATGTGAACTCCATGCCGTGCTTCTTGACGACCGGCGCGAGATGGTTCCGCTCGGCGCCGACCTTCGGATCAACGACGACGGTGCGGTTCTGTGCCGGGATGAGGTTCCCGTAACCCTCGGCTTTGAGCTTGCGGATGACCGCGTCGAACTGCCACGCCGTCGTCGAGCAGCCCGGGAAGTAGTGATGCCACGATATGTTGATCTTCAGAAGCGTATCGCGATCGCGGGGCAACGCATCGGTCAATCCGGCAAGGTCCATGAGACGCCCGTAATCCTCGATGACAGACTCGGGCGTGGTTGTCAGAACGGCTACCTTCGATCGCTGCATTTCGCGAGTTCCTCCACCTTTCGATACGGCGCTCCGCGCGTTCATTGCTACGATACCCCGACACGGCGGTCTGGATGAGGCGAAGGGCGCAACCTTTGGCTTATGCGCATCGAACGTAAGGTCGCGCTGCTGCGTAGAAGGGATTCGGGCGGCGGCCGGCGAAAGCATTGGAGCGCGGCGAAGTTGCCAGGCGCACCGTACCAAAGGAGATACCGAGGCAATGGAGACTCTTGAGAGCTTACTGACCGAGAACCCTATGTTCCAGGACCTGGACGAGGAGACGCTTCAGACGATCCTGGGGTGTGTTTCCAACGTCCGCTTCGACGCCGGTCAGTTCATCTTCAAGGAAGGTGAGGATGCCAAGCGGTTCTATGTGATCCGGGAGGGCACCGTGGCGATTGAGGTCTTCCATCTGGAACGCGGAGCCATCCCCCTGCAGCATCTGGAGGCAGGCGAGATCGTCGGATGGTCGTGGCTCGTCGCTCCCTACAAGTGGCGGTTCGATGCGCGAGCGGTGACGCGCGTCCGGGCCTTCGCCCTCGACGGGGCGTGCCTGCGGGGCAAGTGCGCCGAGAATCCGCGCCTGGGCTACGAACTGCTGAAGCGCTTCGCGCGGGTCCTGGAAAGCCGCCTGCAGGCAACGCGGCGTCAGCTTGTCGAGGCGCACGCTCGGACGATCTAGCTTCCGAGCATGCGCCTGAGCGTTCGGTCCCTCTAGCGTCCGGGGCCTCGTCCGCCTCCCGGACGCGGCCCACCGGGCATTCCGGGCGCGCCCATCCGGCCACCGGGTCCGCCTGGACCGCCGGGCCCGCCCATGCGTCCGCCGAACTGGGCCCTCGGATGCTCCTTCTCCCATTTCTCGACGGCTGCTTTCTGCTGTGCATTCAGGGCGCCCAGCGCCTTCTTGCGCGCGTCATCCCGCAACTGCCCGAACTGCTGCATGGCCGCGCCGGGATTGCCCTGTCCGGCTCCGGCAACCAGCTTCCTCAGCTTCTCGCTGCGCTCCTTGGCAACCGCCTGGAGCTTCGTCAGCTGCGCAGGCGTCAGCTTGAGCGAACCGGCGAGCGACATGGGCAGTCCAGCCCCGCGAAGCGCATGCATTTCCTTGAGCATGGCCGGCGCCTTCTGCCTCTGAGCGGGCGTCAGCTCCTTCATGATGTCGGCGTCGGCCTTCTTCATCCGGGCTTCCAGCTTGGGCATTGCCGCCTCGATGGCCTTCTGGTCGGGGCGCTGCCCCCGCTCCATCCGCGGGAAAAGCCCTCGCATGTCCTGACCGGCCTTCTCAGCGATGGCACTGATCTTCTTCTCCTGTGCGTCGGAGAGCTTGAACACAGCCTTGAGGGTTGGCACAGGCGTGGCCGACAGCGTCAGCGGACGGTCCATCATCCGCATGCCGGGCATGCGCATGCCGCCCGTCCGGCGACCGCCGGGCTGGCCCTGACCGCCCGGGCGTCCCGGTTGCGCCAGAGCGCCGGCCCCGATGACGAGCACGGCGCACACCGTTAGGAGTTTTCTCATGGTCGTTTCCTTCCGTAGATGCCCGAGACGAACCGGAACGCTGGACCGGGTGCGGCGGGCAGTTATAGGTTAGACTGCGTGCTGCGGTCGGCGGGAACAGCCGACATCACTGTCTGATGCAGACCTCGCCCAGCCGCCGCATGTGATACACATAGTTGGGCAATGAAATGTCCGGCGGACACGAGTGGTCGGCCATCGGGATGTATCCGCCCTCTTCGATCAACGGTCGGACCCTGGCCAGTTCGGCTTCGATGGCGTTCGGCCCCTCGGCCATGGCGCGCTTGTCAATGCCTCCCCACATGCGCAGGTCGCGCCCGTACTGCCGGCGGACCTGGTTCACGTCCATGCCTGCCTGCACTTCGAAGGGATAGAGGAAGTTCAGGCCGGCATCGAGCCAGACCGGTATGAGCGTATCTATGCGTCCGTCGCTGTCGAGCCCGATCCACCGGACGCCTCGGCCGCGCAGAAACTCGGCCACTCTCTTGTATCTCGGCAGCATGTATCGCCTGGCCAGCTTCGGCGTCAGCAACGGGCCGGTCTTGTATGCCATGTCTTCCCAGAACGCGAAGGCGTCAATGGGACCCGCGTCGAGTATCTGGTCCATCATTGCGATGATGAAGTCGGCATTGGCGTCCATCATTTCCTCGATGAACGCCGGATCATCGTAGAAGAGCGTACAGAGCGACTCCACTCCGACGAGGTTGCGCAGCGGCCCGAAAAAGCCGCCCCACCGGTCAGAGATGATCACGATCGGTATCTCGGATGCCCGCAATGCGGCGAGCCGCTCGCGCCAGTCAGGGCCGATGCGCTCCTCGGGTCTGGGCTGCATCCGCTCCTTCCAGAACGCGCGGAACTCCTCGCGCGTAGTCACCGGGAACTTCACGAACTGTGGCATTGAGCTGAACGGGTTGTTCTTCATCTCGCGCATCAGGATGCCTTCGTGGTTGACATACAGGATATGCTCGGCATCCTCCTCGATCACGCGATGTTCGAACGGCGGGTTGGGGAAGAACCAGTGACCGATCCAGTGAACCTGGCTTGCGCCCTGACGCACGTCGTCTTTGCTCGGGTCGTAGCCCTCACTCTGCCAGCGCTCAATGGTGTCGGGCCAGCCGCCCCAGGTCCAATGCGGCGTGACATCCACAGGCCGGTAGTCCATGCATGCGTGAAAGCGTTCGCGCTCGGTCATACTTCAGTTCCTCTCCCCTGTAACCTGATCGGGCTTCAGTTCGGGCCGATCGCGGCCTATCCCTGCAAGGAGAAAGACCATTGTCCTCCCAGCACCGAGCGACAGAACGCGAAACGCCCCCTATCCGGCTCGTTCAGAGCGCCCGCAGAACAGCGTCCCTGAGAGCATCCAGTCCGTCGCGGATCGCTACCTCGGTGATGCACAGCGGCGGCGCAATCTTGACGCAAGCGCCCCCGACCCCAACAGGCGCGAACAGAAGGAGGCCGGCGCGGAAACACTCTTCGACGATGGCGTGCGCCAGATCGGGATCGGGATCCTTCGTGGCGGGCCGAACAGTCTGGATGCCCGCTACTAGGCCCTTTCCGTGGACGCATCCCAGCCGATCGGGATCGAGCCCCTGGATGTCCTTCAGCCCCGGCAGGAGGACTTCGCCCATGCGACGCGCGTTCTCCGTCAAGCCCTCGCTCAGGATGGCTTCGATGCTCGCCAGCGCCGCCCGAACGCATATCGGATTGCCGGAATGGGTGCTGGTCATGCTCCCGGGGGGATACAGGTCCATGATCTCGGACCGACCCAGCACCGCCGACAGGGGCAGCGAGCTGGAGATGCCCTTGCCGCACGCGATGAGGTCGGGTGCGATCCCGTAGTGCTCGAAGCCCCAGAATGTCCCGCACCGACCGAAACCTGCCTGCACTTCATCGAATATGAGCGCAGCTCCATGCTCGTCGCACCATGCGCGAAGATCGCGGGCGTACTCAACCGGAAGGAAATCGGGTCCGGCGCCCTGGTAGGTCTCGACCATGACGCCCGCTATGGTGTCAGCGTTGATCCCACGCTCCTTCAGAGCGCGCAGGAAGCCGTCGAAGCTCGTATCGGTAACGCGGTACCCGTCCGGAAACGGGATGCGGTGGATGTCCGGATCCAGATTGACGATCCAGCTGTGGCCGTCGCCGAGCGGCCCCATCTGCTGCGCTCCCATCGTTCGGCCGTGGAAGCCCTGCAGGAAGCCGATGATGCCGATCTTGCGCTCGCCGCCGGTTGCGCGCCCCCAGGTTCGGGCCAGTTTGAGGCAGCACTCGGTCGCTTCCGATCCGGTGGTCAGGAGGAAGCACTTCTCGATGCCCTCAGGCGCAAGCTCCACCAGCTTCTCGGCCAGAAGCGCGCGCTCTTCGCTGGGGAAGCAGTAGTTGTGCAGCAGAGGCAGATCGCACTGCGCCTTCACGGCCTCGCGGATAGCCGGACGGCCGTGCCCCGCATTCGTCACCAGCACGCCCGACGACCAGTCGAGCCACATGTTGCCGAACGGATCGTACACCTGCACTCCCTCGGCCCGATGCCAGATGACGGGCGGCTGCCCGGACATGGAGCGGGGCTCGAACCGCCGAAGTCGCTCAAGGATCGGCAACGAGTCAGGGTGCGGTATTGGCGACGCGATGCGCCGATACGGTGTGTCCACCGTCGGCACCTGCGTAGGAGTCAAATCGAAGGGCTTGCCCATGGGATGGTCTCTTTCGCGTTAGGTCGGACAAGTCGGACGGGTCGGACAAGTCGGACGGGTCGGACTCGTCGGACTGGTCAGACGGGCTTTGTGTAAATCCTCTCGATGACGGCTTCAGGGCCTTCGGCCGCTCGATAGGGGTCCAGGATCGCAATGCCGTCCGGACCGAAGCTCGCCGACACCGCAGGCGCGCGGCCTGCCTCTTGGTATGCGAAGTTGCGATCTCGGACGATTCGAGCCACCTCAACGATGGCGACAGTAATGCGGGCCTCCTCCGGTGTGGGATAGGTCCCCGCGATATCGTCGAGCGACGCTCCCATGAACTTCACGCGGCATGCGGCAAGCACGCCCGCATGGATGCTGTCGGCGCCGTAGCCTACATAGGTCGGCGGCCCGCCCGCGGGGTTCGGAACGTCCCGCGTGAAGTGGTTGTTGGCGGTGCGCGATCCGCCGCCCGCGTTCCACCACCGGAAGCCCCGGTATTGCTGGTCGCTCTCGACCTTGCCGTCGGTCCCGACGATCTCGTGCCCCTGGTTGACCGGTCCTTCGAAGTCGGGCGGCGTGATCCAGTTGTTCATGAACGTAATGCTCATGCCGTTGTCCCAGTCCACGCGCACCTGAACCGCATCAAATGCCCGGATGCCGTCGCGAAGCAGCCGCTTCTTCTGCCCCACCGCCGTGAGGCCGACGGGCTTCGCGCCGTAGTAGTGGTGGAACAGGTCGGTCCAGTGAGGGCCGACATAGCTGAAGGGATCGCTCCGCTCGGCCCATTTGAACGTCGCTGTGGACACCTCTAGCGGCTCTTCCAGCATGGCGGTTCCGTACAGAGGGTCGCCGATACGCTTTCGGATGTCATTGCGGATGCGCATGTGATCGGGATCGTACCGCTTGTGCATATCAACGCACACAACAAGGCCCGATCCGCGCGAGACGGCGATGATCTCGTCGGCTTCCGTCATCGTAAGGCACATGGGCTTCTCGACGATGACATGGCATCCCGCCCGCAACCCGGCCAGCGCCGGGCCTGTATGCAGATGGTCCGGCGTGGCGACGGCCAGAATGTCAAGGTCGGGATAGGCGGCAAGGACATCCTCCCATGGGCTCTCACCGCAGAACGGCTGCGGCAACGTCCCGGCAAGGTCGCTGAACGCATGGGAGGCGCGAATGGCCGACGGCTCCGTGCGGGTCGCGACGGCGACCAGCTCGAAACGCACGTCGGCAAGGGGCCGGGCGAACTCACCCAACCCCAGACGCGCAAGGAACGGCGCAAGCCCCACGCGCTGCAGGTCTGCATAGGCGCGGAGATGCACGTCGCCGCCGAACATGCCCGCGCCCACGAGGGCTATACGCATGGTCCTGGTTGGCATTGGGTTGGTCCTTTCAGAGCTTGTCGGACAGGTCGGACAGGTCGGACGGGTCCGACGGGTCGGACGAGGCGTCTATCCGCTCTCCTCCGAGGATCGTGGCGACTATACCCAGTGGGCCATCGTCGCTGACACGGAATAGGGTCATGTCGGCGTCATACCCGACCTCGATGCGCCCTTTGCCCTTCAGTTGCAGGGCTCGCGCAGGAGTTTCGGTGGCGCAGGCAACGGCCTCGGCCAGGTCCATGTCGGTCCAACGCCACGCATTGGCGATGCAGGTGTCAAGCAGCGCCGACGCC
>JBBIQU010000002.1:62907-76037 GCA_037442185.1 Chthonomonadales bacterium
CCCTGCGAGGTACGGCGTTCCCGCCAGGACGATCCGCCCATCGGGCTTCACCTCGAATCTCCCGTCGGCATACGTGCCCGGTGGCATGCCCCCGAGCTTGACGGCATCGCTGATCAGCGCCGTCCGCTTCGGGCCTTTGGCGCGAACCATGACCCGCGCCTCGGAGGGCTCGATATGGTGACCGTCAATGATCATCGTCGCAATGAGACGGTCGCAAGCGAGCTGCTCCCAGATGTAGCTGTCATGGCGCGGGATACGGGCATGGCAACCGTTGCCGATGTGCGTGCTGACGGTCGCCCCCGCCGACACGGCGTCGCGAATCACGGCAGCGCTGGCGCCGGTATGGCCGATGGCCGCGACAACGCCGTTGGCAGAGAGCCATTCGATGAACGCCAGGGCGCCTGGTAACTCGGGCGCGAGCGTGCACATGCGGATCAAGCCGGCGGCGGCATCCTGAAACCTGAGGAACAGGTCGCGCGAAGGCGGCTGAATGTAATCGAGCGGGTGCGCTCCGCGCGGACCATCCTCGGGCGATAGAAATGGGCCTTCGAGATGGACGCCGGAGACCGCCTTGCGCAGCCTGGCGCTTTGGGCAACCGCCCGCGCGACGCGCCGAAGGTTGATCTCCATCCGTTCAATCGAATCGGTCACGATCGTGGGACAGAAGAGCGCAGTGCCGTGGCAGGCCAGGGATCGCTGAAGCTCGGCAGACTGCTCGCCTTCGTCTTCGGAAGCCTCACCGAGCCCCCAGGACCCCGCGTTGAAGTCCTTGCCCGCATATCCGTTGATCTGGAGATCGTGGAACCCGGGCGCCAGCCACACGTCCGGCCCGCCCAGGGCATCGGGTTCTATGCCGGGCCTGATCGAGGCGATCCGACCAGCCTCGACAATCACCGTCGCCGTCGAACCGTCGTGCAGAAGCTTGCCCGCCAGTCTCATGGCAAGCGGCCCCATATGCCATGAGCGGCGCATCTCATCGTCGTTAGAGTCTCCCACCGAGGCCGTCGGGAAGGACAGCAGGCAATCTGTGCGTTCCGTCCCGAGGCTCAAGAAAGTCCGCCATGCGGGGGAGCCATTCGGCGTTCGCCGCCGGGGTGAACTGGGCCGAGTTCAACTCGACGCCGTTGAGCGTGGGAACGAACGCGGCGAAGATCCCCGCATGGATGGCCGCCAGGCCCGGGTTGGTCAGGTCCTGCAGCGTGACCGTCATGCCTTGCTCGCGCGCCCATGCCGCGGCCGCCAGCGCGAAGCTGTGCCCCTTGCAGGTCTTGAGGGCGAAGCCGCTCCAGCCCTGTTCCGCCGAGAGCGCCATCGCTCGCTCATCGGTCAGACCCTCGTCCAGCAGAACGGGCTTAATGGCGGCGACGGCTCTCCAGTCATGCGGCTGGACGGTGATGTCGCGGCCTGTCGGCTGCTCGATGTACTCGAGCGCGTCGAACGCGCCGGGCTCCAGCGAACGCATACGCTCGAGATACTCGACCGCGGCTTCGGGACCCGGCGTCGCCCCGTTCGAATCGGCCGTGAAACGAGGGTGCCCGACTCCGAACGACCGCACGGCGCGCCATATCTCCACGGTTCGGCGGGCGTCCGCCTCGGGATCGCGACCGAGTATCTTGACCTTGAAGGCGCGGTAGCCGCGCTCCGTGACCCACGGGGCCACATGCCGATCCATGTCGTCGGCCTCCCCCACGACAAGCCATCCATCGAAATCGCGGATCGGCTCTCGGCGCAGCATGGCCCGGATCGCTTCGCATGCCGAGCGCCCTCCGAAGAGACGGTCGGCTTCGGGCATCGGTGCGGCATCCTCGTAGAGTTCCATGGCCGAGACGCCCAGAGCCGCGCCAGTGGCATCATGGATGGCGGCGTCGAACGGGCTCAGGCACATGGACCTGGCAAGGGCTGTGGGCTGAGAATCGGTCTCCCCCCTCCCCCCTGCCCCCGCCCACCCAGGGGGCGGGGGAGCATTGGCTCCCTCCCCCTTGATGGGCGAGGGCGAGGGAGGCGGTGCGCCAACGAGCGCATGATGCAGCCGCATCCCCAGCTCCAGAGGATGCGCACGCTCGCCGCCGCAGAGGTCTCCGAGACCCTGAGCGATGCGCTGGCACAGATCGCGCAAGACCGCATCGCGCTGATCGTGCGTCAGCGACGGCTCCGGCCATGCCCAGAGGTCGCTGAGATACATAGCCCCGCGCCCCCAGGCCTCCCGGCCGTCCGCCTCAACCAGAACATGCGCCCTGGCCTCGGTGATCTCCGTGATCGCGCCGGAACTGATGATCAGCGGCTGGACGAACGGCCGATGGAAGAACTCCACCCGCGCTTCGAGAATGCGGACCGTCATCCCGACTGCTCCGGATAGCGCATGGCCCGATACTCTCGCGCGAACGCCGCTCCGTCGTAGCCGTCATCATCTTCAGGATCGTTGACGAGCAGCATCTGATTGTTATTCATCCACGACGCGCGCGCCGCGACTGCGCAACGCTCGGGCGCGACCAACTCCTCCGGTCCGACAGGCGCCTCATCGGTCTCGCCGGCGAGATACGGCAGACACCGTTCGAGCAGCGCGCGGTAGAGCTTGCCGGCATCGGCGATGAACTGGGCGACGCCCTTCTCCGTAACGACCGTCGCCCAGAACGGCACCCATCCCGATACCTTGCCGACCACAACATAGCCCTCGGACAGGTCCGGCCACGTGATCTGAACCCGATGCTGCGGCACGGCGCTCAGGCGCCTGACCGCGAGGGGCAGTCCGCGCATGAACCCCACCAGATGCGCGTACGCATGGATGCCGTAGTTGAACTCGTCCACGGCGCAACCGCAAATGACCGTGTGCGGCGTGCCTCGCTCCTCGACGGGCTTGGCCAGCCACTCCATGGTCTCGTAGCAGTATCTCAGCGATGAGCCCCCTGCGATCCGCGCGCCTTGCGCCATCCAATCCCGGACGATGTCAAGATCGCGCTTGCAGCCTGCGACAGGCTTGTCAATCAGCACCGACTTGCCTGCCTCGACGAACGGGCGCGCCTTGGGGACGTGGGTATCCCAGTCGCAACTGTGGATGATAACGCAGTCCACATCATCCACCATGTCTTCGACAGCCTTGTACACCCTCGGTATGCCGTGTTCCGCCGCGAACTTCTCGGCATAGCCCTGGGGGTGAACGGCGCCGGCATCGAACACGCCGACCACTTCGTGGCCGAGTTCACGCTCGATGGGTATCCAGTTCTGCGGATGCGAAGTGTCCAGATCCACAATGCCGATCTTCATGCGTCTATCCTCCGTGCGGCATCCGGTGCCCCGATGCCGATTTCCATTCCGTCATGCGCCTCGACCGTGAAGCGCAAGGTGCGTGGCCGAACGAGCTGCGGAATGACGGTCGCAGGACACTCGTCGCGGAGCGTAACCGTTACGCGCGGCCGAGCGCACCACGCGGCTTCGGTGACCAGATCGAGGGTCAGTTCGGTGCAGGTCACGTCCTTCGGCAGGTCGGTGAGGAGCAACCTGTACCGATGGGCATCGTCGTCGGCCTGGAGCGTTTCCACCGTCGCATGCCGCCTCGTGACACGGTAGTTGATGGCCTCGTCGGGATTGGCGCACCATACGGCATCGCCACCCTCGGCCAGCACCGCCTCGAATCTCCGCCGCAGTTGGGCCTCCGAGCAGTCCTTGTTGGGGTGGACGGCCTTCTCCAACGGGCAGTGGCAATAGTCAATGATCCATCCGCCCTGCTCTTGCGCATACCGTATATTGCGGAACGGATCGTAAGCGCTGAAGAACGGCTCGTAGTACTGCTCGTGCAGCGGGGTGCGATTCAGCCAGAGCTGGTTGTCGCCCCCGTTACGGCGCTGGGGCGATGGAAGGTTCAGGGCGTCCGTGATGCTCATCGCGCCAAGGTAGCCGAACCTCTGCGCGGCTTGGAGAACATGATCGGCCATGTTCACATTGCTGCCGGGGGCGCAGTAGAGAGGAACCGGCGCGCCGATGGCATCCTCGAGCAGCTTCTTGGCGTCGCCCAGCTCGCGATCCACGTCGTCCGGGCCGATAACCTCGTGCGACCATGAGTGATTCCCGACGCCCCAGCCGCGGGCCAGCAGGTCCCGAAGCCCCTCGGCGCCCATGTGATGGAAGCCGTTGTACGATGACTGCCCGATCTGCCGAACCTTGCCGATGTGCCCGGCCACCGCTTCGACATGTCCCGGTATGCCGAACTCCTCGTGGTACGGCACGGCGAACCGATGCAGCTCGACGAGCGCCTCATCGTAGGTGATGGAATACACCCATCGCTTGCCGTGCTTCCAATCGCAGATCGTCAGGCTCATCGCCGGACCTCCTTTGTGGCGAACCATGTTTCGAACTCGTCAAGCGCCCGCAGCGGCTCCATCAGCCCGTTGATGAAGAACGCCATGCGCTCCTCCGGCGGAACCTTCGATCGGCCAATCGTGCGGCAATGCAGCCATCGCGCTCTCATGAACGCCGGAAGCAGTCTGCGTTCATCGGCGCTCAAGGGGCAGGTTTCCTCATAGGCACTGAGGAATGCGGCGAACCGAGCCGCATCCGGAAGCCACGTGCGCGTCAGCTTGCGTATGTCGGCGGAATCCACATCGCCGTCGCGCAAGCCGCCAAAGAAGATCAGCCCATCGGCGACGTCGCGGATGCGCGGCTGGACGGTGCACCAGTCCATGTCCCATACGCCCGCCACGGATCCGCTCTCCGTAAAGGTCACGTTCGCGGGATGGAAGTCGCCGTGGATGACGTGCTTCGGCAATGCGTTGTAGACCGCATCGGGCAGAACACGCTCGATCAGTTCAAGCTGTGCCGAGATGTAGGGGTCAAGGCCGTCCAGCGCGCCCCACTCCAGCCGCACCTGCGCAGGGTCATCGTAGCGGGGCCATTCCTTGCCGGGGGGAGGCTCGAAGGAGGCGGCGGCCCGATGGATCGCGGCAAGAGCTTCCGCCGCCGCTCGGATCTCCGCGAGCGAAGCACGATCATGGGCGCGCCCGGGTCTGAAGGGAAACACCTCGAAGGTGTCGCCCTCCATCACGATCCAGCGTTGGCCGAAGCGCGTCGGCAGCGCAAGCGGCGTCGGAGCGCCGTGCCGGGCGAGATGCTCCATGAACCGGTGGTCGAACGCGACATAGGCGGGTACGGCATACTTCGCGTTGCGACGCCGAATGACGTAGCGTCCCTGGTCGGTCTCGACCGACACGTTGGCGTTGGCCGTGCCTCCGACCGAGACCGGTTCCCCCCTTGCCCTGCCGATCTCGTAGTTCTCAAGGATTCGCGCGACGACCTCCGGGGTGATGGGACGCCGATCCACGATCGTTGCGCCCGTGGGAACGGGTTTGCCGCCCGCAGACTCGCCGCTCATGGCTTCGGAGTCGCACACGCCTTTCTGAAGTCGCCCACGCTCGCCGTATAGCCGACCCAGCATTCGACATAGCGAATGGCCGTCTGCGTATGGACCCGGTCGGCGAGCGTCTCGGGAAACTCGACCGCCATGGTCGCCTCGCGCAGGAGAACGCACCGATAGCCCCGGCCTGCCATGGGCTTCATGGATGCCGGGGAGTCCAGGATGCACAGGTTGGTACAGAAGCCGACATAGATGAGCGTATCAATGTGCCGTTCCCGCAGCCACGCGTCGAACTGGTCGGTCGTGACGATCACGGTTTCGCCTTCCAGAGGCTTGACCGGTCCGGCGAAATCGAGGTCGGCCCATCCGGGCCAATCGTTGAAGCCCTCTCCATGGACCCGGTTCGCTCGGCGCGCCTGATGGTCGGAGATTGGCGACCAGCCCCAAGCCGGTCCCTGAGATCGGGGCTCCTGCGGCGGGATGGGCGGCTGCAGGCGCTTGTAGCGATCGCCGATGCGCTCGGGCTGCACATGGACCACCGGCATACCGACCTGCCGAGCCGCCTCAAGACAGGGGAGTATCGCCTCCTGAATGATCTGCCAACCGGCCTCGTGGTTCTCGGGCGAACCCATGTCCACCCAGTAATCTTCGGGCACAGGCGGTCCGCCCGGACAGCCTACGTTCCAGCAGTGGAGCGAGACGAAGGCCGTCCGGGCCACGTCGAGGTCCCAGGGTTCCTCAACCAGGCCTTCGGGACGCGATGTGGGCACGGCTCGGTAGAAACGGGCCGGCAGCGTGATCCGCATGGCTCAGCTCCGATTCGCGTCGGCGACGACGCGCACGATCTCGGCGGCGATGCGGCAGTGCTCATCGGTGTACTTCTCGCATACGGTTGACCATCGGACGTACCGCGACAGGTATTCGCGCGCGTTGGGGCATACGGCCTCGCCGTAGCGGTACTCGCGGGATGCGGGCGGCATGGAGTAGGGATAGCGCTTGGCGCGTGCGTTCTCTTCAAGGAACGTAAGCGCGTCCGGCATCAGGTAGTAGCCGGCAATGCCCGCTCCGGGAATGCCGGCCTCGGAGCACTGGTGGGCGAATTCCTCTGTGGAACATCGGAACGCTCCCGGCTCGAGGCTGAAGCCCAGCATCCAGCAGGAGTACACGTCGAGATAGTCGGGGATGGGGGTCGGAACGATGCCCGGGATCTCCGAGAGCAGTTTGCTGATGAGCCGGGCAACCTCGTCGCGTCTCTTCACGTTCTCGTCAACGATCTCGAGCTGGGCAAGGCAGATGGCGGCCGTGCACTGCGGCATGCGGTATGCGTATCCCGGTTCCGTGTGCAGCCGTCCGAAGTGGGGCTTCTGCACCCCGGCGCGGCTCTGGCCGATGAAGCGCATCCGCTCGGCGAAGGCATCGTCGTCGGTCACGATGCAGCCGCCCACATCGGCGCCCATGGTCTTCTCGGAGTCGAACGAGAAGCCCCCCGCATGGCCAAGCGTTCCCGCGTAGCGGCCCTTGTACTTGCCGAACACCGCCTGGCAGCAGTCCTCATACACCGGTATGCCGCGCTTTGCCGCCACGGCATTGATCCCGTCCATGTCGCAGATGATGCCCGTCTTGTGAACGATCAGGATCGCCCGGGTCCGATCGGTGATGCAGGCCTCTACCGTCTGGGGGCTGACGTTCACCGTGCCCGGCTCGGTGTCGGGGAAAACCGGGATGTAGTTTTCCCGGATGATGCCCATGACAGTGCCGTAATCGGTCACGGGGCTGACGATGATCTCATCTCCGGGCTCGCCGCCGAGCGCGGCTGCCATTACCGCAAGGGCCGGAGTGCATCCCGGGGTGGCGATGCAGTTGCGCACCCCTAGCTTTTCGGCAAACGCCCTTTCGAATCGGCCCATCATGTCCACGGTCAGACCGCTGTCCACGATTTCCTGCAGGTACTTCATCGCGTTGGGACCCATGATCCGCGGGAAGGCGTTCGGCAGCTTGCCCGTCAGGTGCGCCCAGGCGGCGGCGCCGTATTTCGCTCGCTCCATTGCTGGCTATCTCCTTGGCGCTTTGCTTGACGATGGGACGGATGGGACTGACGGCGACGGCTTCAGAACGCGAATGGCATAGTCGTCGGTCTCGACGATGATCTCAGCCAGTCGGTCGCCATCGAGGTCGGCGACAATGGTGTTGCGGACTGCCGAGGCGAACCGCTGTTTCCACAGGATGACGCCCTTGCCGTTGCGTTCGTCCAGCGCGACAAGGTCGCCGTTGATCATGCCGAAAACATAGTTGTCGCGGCCGTCGCCGTCAATGTCGGCGACCGCGATCTGCGGGAGCGTTGATGACTTGACGCCCAGATCGAGGGTCCAGCGATCCTGACCCGTTATGGCATCGGCGCTATGGAATATCCCTTCCACGGTGGCCATGCCGATGTCCCAGCGAACGCCGTCGCGTATCTTGGCCATGGCCGATCCGCAGAAGCTCCTCTCGTAGATGCCGCCGTAGGGCGTCTTCGCGAGACGACGCCCTTCGATATCCAGTATCTCGAGGTTCTCCAGACCGGGCGACAGCACGATGCGCAGGTCGCGGTTGGGTCCAAACGGGCCGATGATCGGCAGCACGTACTTGGCGCCGTCATGGCGGTCCGGGATGTCCATGTACCAGCCGCGGGCGACCATCCGGCTCTTGCCGGTGGCTTCGTCAACGATCAGATGCTTCCCGTGGTTGTCCACGAAGAACTTCAGTTGCCCATCGGAGCCCCGGAAGAGCGCCGCCTGCCTTGGATGCGGTCCCTCCTTTTCGTCGAGCCAGACCTGCCTGCCGACCGCATCGTAGACCGCCTGAGCGCGGGTATGCACTCCCGTAAGGAGCGGCACAAAGACGCGCGGCCGGTCCGCTCCGTACGGTATCAGCATCCCCGCGGTTCGCACGGGGGGATACGGAAGCTCAATGGCGGTAAGGGGTCTCGCGCTGCGGTCCGGATCGTACAGGTAGACAGCATCGCGCTGCCAGTCCGTGGCGCACACGATCCTTCGGCCTCCCGCCGCCTGCCAGACGGACGGCGTAGACCCTCGGATCTTCCAGGACGACGTGAAGGTTCCGTTCTTGGAGAGGTTCGGAACCCCCCCCTGTACGTCCAGATCGGTCCGAGCCATCACCAACTCACGCCGAGCTCCTGCCTGGCAGACCAGCGGATTGTAGACACCTACCGAAGCCCGACGGGCAGGCGGCGTGAAGGCCATGTTCGGCTCGCTGATCCGATCCGACCCCAAGCTCAGCATCACGGACCTCGCGGCATCCGCGACTTCGAACGGCTCGAAGACCGATGCGCCGCCCACGATGCGCCAGAGCTGCTCACGCGCTCCGGCACCCGGTCGAGTCACCAGCAGTCCCTGCGGCTTCGCGCCGATTCCGACGTAGATGGGCGTCATGCGCTGAGCGTAGAAGCCTGTGTCGCGCGGCAGGCGTCCGGATGTCGTGGTAAGCGCGGCTTTCTCGATCGTCGCAATGTCCTTGAACGTCTTGCCGTCAACGGCCTGCACCGGAGCTGCGTCAGCGTTGCGCCTCGCAGTCTCGGTGGACGTGATGATCTCGGCGCGACCGTCGCCGTCCAGATCGTAGCAGCCCCAGAAGTACCGATCTGGCAGGTCCGCCAATCGCGCGTCCCATCCGCCGAACGCATCGAAAACGACCGTGTGCCACTTCTTGTCGCCCTCGATGTTGAAGAGGCCGACGACCATCTCCCGCTTCCCGTCGCCGTTGACATCGGAAAAGGAGGTGACATTGGGGCGAAGCTCATAGAAGTCGTCGGGTAGGTCGTGCTCAATGAAGCGCGACCAGACGTACCCGAAGGCCTTGCCTCCGTCATTGCGAACGATCCCGACGTATTCCTCGACCTGGCACGACACCATGACCGCATCGCGGTAGCCGTCGCCGTCTATGTCCACAGCCTGCAGGAGGCCGTAGGGACGGCCTGTTCCCTCATGGTCGGGTACCGGGTACTTGATGTCGAACTTGATCTTGCCGGTTTGGGTGTCAATGACCGCGAAGTAGGACGGCTTGCCCGCTAGCAGAAGGTCCTCGCGTCCGTCGTTGTCCATGTCGGCCAGAACCACATACGGTCCGAAGTTGGCCCAGTACGTGTTGGGATAGCGCTCATGCCAGACTTCGCGCGGGGGACCGAGTTCGGTGAAATCGAAGGCATGCCCTTCGATCGTGTTCTGGGGAAAGGCGAAGAGTCTGCCTCCGACGGGGCGAGGGGCGAAGTTGTAGCCGCCCTGATAGGCATTCTTAGGCGGCGACCAGGTCCAGAGCGTCTTGCCCGATGCAAGATCGAAGAGGCCGTAGCCGTTGTTGCCCGCCGTCGCCAGAACTGCCTGCCTATCGGGACCGCCGAAGCCCATGACTGCGATGATCGAGCCGACCCCCGCTGTCGGCCTCTCCCAGATAAGGGAGCCGTCCGGCTTCACAACTTCGAGACCGGAGCCGACCTGCCTCAGGAATGCCTTGCCGACCGGCAGGACCACCGGCTGCATGTAGCTCGAACCTGGGGGCAGGCCGCCATAGCGCCAGACCTCCTTCGGCGCGCGTGCAAACCTGCCGGCCACGTCTGCCTTGGCGGTGTTCTGGGCATCGTGACGGCTCAGGGGCCAGAGACCGACCTGGGATCCCTGCATCGGTCGCGGCTGCGGTCCTGCGCCCAACGCCGCCAGACACGCGACTGCGACCGCGATCACTCCGAGACCGCCGTCTCCGATTGCGCTTGGCGGACGCCGCATCATGGGACCTGCCTGACTCCGGCGCACGAGTCGCGCTCGGTGAGGCTAACAGGCAGGGTAACGCCGGGGACCGCGCGTCTTCGCTGTTCGATCGCCTCGACCAGACGAGCGGCGGCAAGCGCGCCGGCTTCCGCAATGGGCGTCAAGATTGACGACAACGGCGGATCGGCCACTCGAGCCAGCACCGTGTCGTTGTATCCGACAACGGACACGTCTCCGGGGATCGCGATGCCTGCCTCGCGGAGCGCACGCGCCGCCCCGAGGGCAAGGTAGTCATTGCGCGCGAATATGGCCGTCCAACTGCGGCCGGCCTGCAGGGCCCTTCGCGTCAGCAGATAGCCGTTCTCGAACTGGTCGGAGCTGAGCGACCCGCGCCACTCCAGCGATGTCGAACCTGCCACTGTCGCCATTGCGGCCCGATAGCCGGCGACCTTGTCGGCGACCTTGTCGGTCTCCGGGTAATCGCCGAACAGCCCGACGATCGCCCTGTGTCCGTGGGATGCCAGATGGCCGACAGCCAGCGCCGCGCCGGCAACGTCGTCCCAGGTAACGCAGTTCGGCAAAGGAACCCGGGCGCTCCAGACGAAAACGGTCGGGATGGGGAGTCTGCCGAAGCCTTGCTCGTCGCCGGTTGGATCGGCCAGGAGGATGGCGCCGTCAACGCGACCCTCGGTGAGCATCCCCTCCGTGTCCGAGCAGACCGCCAGACGGTAGCCGCGCGTGCGCAGAGCCTCCTCGACCGGCGGGAGCATCTGGGCGAAGTGAGGATCCGTCATTTCCCGGGTGAACAGCGCCACCGTATACGTATGACGCGTCGCCAGCGCCCGCGCCAGAGCGTTCGGTCGGTACATCAGCCGCTCGGCTGCCTCTCGGATTCTCTGCTCAGTCTCCGGCGTGATCGGAATGGCCAGTTTGCTGTTCAGAACTCGCGACACCGTCGCGGCGGACACGCCTGCCTCGCGCGCCACATCGGCCAGTGTCGCAGGTCTGTCGAGCGGGTCGGCGCAAGGCTTTGCTGTAAGCGTTTGCATGATACACAACACCTCGCAGGAAGGGTACCATGATGGTGCACCGGTGTCAAGAAGCAAAATGACCGCTTGCGGTCGTCCTCCGCAGATGGCTTCTGCCGGCCCGAAGGCGCAGAGTACAATCTTCGCAGAGAGGAGCCTGCCCCATGAAGGTCAGAGCCTTGTTCGCCTGCATCGCGTCGTTTGCAGTGCTGGCCAGTCTCGGGTGCCGCCCCAAGCCGCCCGATCTTAGCGACATCCCCGAGCCCAAGCCGCCGCCCGGCTACAGTCCGCCGCCCGAATCGGGTCCCGCCGCGCCCGGTTCGCCCCAGACCGCCCCCCAGACGCCCAAGCCGAAGGAAGCCGGCAAATAGGATCACGCCGGACGCGCGCTGCTTTGCATTGCGTCGGTCAACCGACGATCAACTCCGCAAAGCGTGGCCCGGTTCGGCTGCAAGGACAAGCAGGGCGGGCGCCCGAACTCGGCAGACGCCCGCCCTGCGCATGTTCCGCTCTGTCTTGACCTATTTGTACGTCAGGTCCCACTGCATGTAGCCGGTGTAGGTGATCAAGAACCTGCCCGTGTTGAACTTCGCATGGCCATCCGTGTATGCGACGTTGACGCCGCCGTGATGGATGAACACGGTATAGAACAGGTTCGGGTCGGCGAGCAGGAAGCGGGCAACATCGTACATGCCGCTCGTGCCGTTGATGAAGGCGTAGAACTCGCCGTAGATGCCGCCGTAAAGCCGGTCATAGTAGAACCACGAAGGCTTGGCGCAGTTGATGGCTGCCGTCTGGGCAGGATACAGGACCTCGGCGTCGGAAGCTCCCTTGTAGAAGCTGTAGCTTCCTCCGGGCGGATACCAGAAGTAGCCGAGATGGATGTTGTAGGAGTACGTGCTCAGGGTGTTGTACTGAGAGAACTTGGTCATGGACGGGCAGTACAGAATGCCGCCGTTCTTGATGTACGCCTGCAGCTTGTTCTGACCGTACCACTTGTTCACGTCCGCAAACCCGTCTTCCAGGTTGGCCGCGAACGGGAACATCTCGTCGTAGTCCTGGACATACATCCGAAGCGCCAGGCCCAGCTGTTTGGTGTTGGACAAGCACGAGGTAGCTCGGGCCTTCTCGCGGGCCTGAGCGAACACTGGGAACAGGATCGCCGCAAGGATCGCAATGATGGCGATCACAACCAGAAGCTCGATGAGCGTGAACCCCTTCCGGCTTCTCACTTTCGACACCTCCATTTGGTTTGGAACGGACACTGCGTCCGTCACTTGAGCGCACGCGGCTCGCGCTCGGCCTCGCGCTCGAGAGCCCGACCGCAGGGCTGCGGGTGCATAGCCAACGAGGTACCTGCTTCCTTTGCATCGCTATGCAAACGCTTGCACGACAGGTATGGTGTATCTTATCATCGGTTCCGCTTATTGTCAACTTATCGGCCACTTTTTCACGAGCCAATGGAGGCATCTGCCCTCGCGCCATCCGGCTGCGCACATCTTTGGAGACCACGGGAACTGGACGCATATCTCGGAGCATACGACATCGGCACGGTGCAGAGCTCCGCCGAGCTTGCCGGCGGCATGTTCCTGCGGCCGCTCCTCATCAGGACCGATCGCGGCAGTTACGTCCTCAGAGGCCATAGCTTCCGCGGTAACGCTCGCTCGTTTCGCTTTCAGGCCGAGGTCATCGCCGGCGCTGCCGATCGGGGCGTTCGTTGTCCGCGCATCGTGCGCAGGAAGGACGGCAGATGGGGCGCGCCTCTTGACGGCGCGTATTGCGCGCTCCACGAATACGCGCCTGGTCACGTGCTCGACTGGCGCACATGGGCTGCGCGGAAGCGGGACTGCCCTGACTTCCTGCGCCGTCTGGGCGAACATGTGGCCGCTCTGCACAACGCCCTGGACCGGATGATCGTTGGAGGTTCTCCCGGTCTGAGCCTGGCGCGGGGTAGTGTTTGATGCGAAACGCATCAGAAACAGCTTGGCTTCCTGATCG
>JBBIQU010000003.1:0-29911 GCA_037442185.1 Chthonomonadales bacterium
CGTGGTGATTGACGATCTGTTGGCTACGGGGGGCACAGCCGCTGCCGCTGCACGCTTGATCCGAAGGCTTGACGGTCAAGTGGAGGGCGCGGCGTTCGTCGTTGAGCTTGGCTTCCTTGAAGGCCGCGCGGCGTTGTCGGATGTGCCTGTCCGCTGCCTGATTCGCTACGATTGAGGCATGACCGAGGCCGACGAGCGACGCACGAGGCATGTAGGGGGCGACGGGAAGGGCCGACGGCCCTGAAGGGGCAAGGACATGAGCGCACAGTCAACCGCAGACAGTCCGGGATGGCTGGATCGCACATTCCGGTTGCGGGAGAACGGAACTTCGGCACGCACCGAAGTCCTGGCCGGCATCACGACATTCATGACCATGGCGTACATCATCGCCGTCAATCCGTCGGTGTTGTCCCACGTGCCCGGCGGTGGGGCAGGCCCTGCGCTGCACGCAACCGTGGCGGCCACCTGCCTCGGGGCGGCGATACCTACGATCCTCATGGGGCTTTGGACGAACTACCCTCTGGCTCTGGCGAGCGGCATGGGTCTCAACGTCGCTCTTGTGACAGCCGTAAGTTCGTCGGCTGGGATCACCTGGCAGGCGATGATGGGGGTTGTGTTCATCGAGGGCTGCATCATCGCGGTGTTGGTGTTGACGCGAACGCGCGAGTACGTGATGAACTGCATCCCAATGGACCTCAAGCGGGGCTTCGCGGTGGGGATCGGGCTCCTCATCGCTGTGCTCGGGCTGCACAATGCGCACTGGATCGGCTCGACGCCCGGTCCCGGCGGGATGCCGCTATTGACGCTTCCGATTGGCAACTTCCGAACATCGGGCACGCTGGTCGCGACCTTCGGTCTGGTGGTGACCATGGCGCTGTTGATCGCCAGAGTGCGCGGAGCTCTCTTGATCGGGATAGCGGGCACGACGGTTGTCGCATACGTCGCGGGTCTGGCGACTCCACCAGAGCGACTGCTCGCCATGCCCGACCTGTCTACGTTCGGGAGCCTCGACATCGCCGGCGCGCTCCAGCCTGCGCTTGTTGCGCTTGTGTTCGCGTTTCTGCTGACCGACTTCTTCGATACTATGGGATCGGTCATTGCGGTGGCCGGCCAATCGGGCCATCTGAAACCTGACGGCTCCCTCCCGAGGCTCAAGCGTGTGCTTCTGGTGGATTCGTTCGGCGCCATCTGGGGCGGCCTCTGTGCGGCCTCATCGGTCACCACGTACATAGAAAGCGCATCGGGCGTAGCGGAAGGCGGACGCACGGGCCTTACGGCAGTTGTGGTCGGACTCTTGTTCCTGTTGGCCATGTTTGCGGCGCCCATGGCTGCCGCGGTTCCGCCTGAGGCAACGGCGGCTGCCCTGGTTGTGGTCGGATTCTTGATGATGCAGTCTGTGCGGGATATCGAGTTCGGCAACTTCGCGGCGTCGCTGCCGGCGTTCCTTGCCATCCTGGTGATCCCGCTAACGATGAGCATTTCGCGAGGGATTGGGACAGCCCTGATTGCCTACGCGCTGTTGAACGCGTTGACCGGCCGGGGGCGCACGATCCCGCCCGCCGTCTGGGTCCTCGCGGTGCTGTTTGCCGCATCATTTGCCGTAGAAGGTCTGAGGTGATCGTATGCACGGGCTACGTCAGCGTGATAGCAGCGCCGGCATTCTCGGCGCAACGTTAGCAAGGAGAGATTGATGGGTCTGGTTGTGATCGGCGTTCAGTGTGTCTCGGCCAATTCCGGTCGGTGCTACGCCCGCGAACTGGTCTCGGCGGCGGAGGAGTTCGATGTGCCGCTAACGTGGTTCATCGGTGTCTCGTCGCGAGACCCGATGGGAAACGCCAACCTGTACCGTAACGAGTACCTGCATCGCATCCCGTCGTGGCACGAGATCGGTCTGCTGCTGGATCTTGGCAACGGGGTCGCATCGTCCGGCAAGGCGCGGGCTGACCTGATCAGATTGGGCAAGGAGGTTCTCAAGCAGTGCCATGTGAAACCTACGGCGTGCTGGGTGACCGGCGCCGAGCTTGACGGCGGGGTGATCCGTGCTCTAGAGGACGTCGGCATGCTTGTGGCGATTGCTCCGGAACTGACTGACGGCGGCGCGCCACTCGGCCTGTTTCATCCGGACTACGATGTCCCAGCCCGCACAGGCTCCGCCAAGCTGTACCGCCTGAACGCCACACAGCTCGACCTCGCCGGCGTGCCGGAGAGCGGCATCGCGTTGTCTGGCGGCGCTCTCTCCGATGCGTGCGCCCTGGTCTGGACGCGTGACGATCGGGATGACAGTCCGGTGTTACGTCGGGTCCTGAACGACGCGCGCGAGGCGGGCATTCCTGTTCGTGTGGCAACGGCTGCCATTCGGGGCTGAAGGCTGAAGGGCGAAGGGTGAAGGTTGAAGGATGAAGGCCGAGACGCATCGAGCGCTGAACGCTGGAGGCTTCGATCTGCAATCGCGTTGACCCTCGCCTGCGCCCTTTGGGCCGGCTCGGCGATCGCGGCAAAGGTTGCCATCGGGCATGGCCCGAACCCGACCGCCGCCAAGCTTGGACCGCTGTCGCTGGCGTGCCTGCGGTTCGGAGTTGCCGGTGCGCTGCTTCTGGGCTACCTCCGGGTGACCGGTCAGTTGGTGGCCATCGCGCGAACGGACCGATGGCGTTTCGTAGCCCTGGGGACAATGGGCATCGGCATTACCTATGCCGTCTTCTACGGTGGGATGCAGTACACAACCGCCACCGAGACGACATTCCTGGTCGCTGCCGAGCCGATCCTGATCGCCGTACTGGCCCGGTTTGTTCTCGGCGAGCGTCTTCAGGCCGCGCAGGCGGTGGGATTGGCGGTGGGCCTGCTCGGGGTGTACGTGATCGTGTTCCGGGGGGTCATCCCGAACCTGGAAGGTACGGTCATTGCCAATGCCATTGTCACGCTCGCGCTTGTCTTCGAGGCCTACTCATCCGTGGTCGGCAAGGGGCTGACCGGCCGTTACCCGGGGCTTGTTGTCGCGGCATACGGCATGCTGATCGGTGCGCTGTTCTTGGTCCCTGCGGCGGCGGCTGAGTTCGCGAGGAGGCCGCACTGGATGCCCGGATGGCCTGAGCTGGCGGCGGTCGGGTATCTCACCGTACTGTGCTCGTGTCTGTGTTACGGCATCTGGTACTCTCTCCTCGAAAGGCACTCGGTTTCAAGCATGTCAGGGTTCTTGTTCATACAGCCTGTCCTTGGTCCCGTCTACGGGATGGCGATCCTTGGGGAACATATGTCCATCGCTACGGCAGTAGGAGCCGCTATCACGCTGGCGGGCGTGTGGCTTGTCGCTGCGTCCGGATCCCGACGACGGGTCCCTGCCGGCAGTCAGGTGTGACCTCGGAGAACCTGCATGGCCGCGCGCACTTGCCTGTACTGCTCTCGGAAGCTGGAACCTGATGACCAGGTCGCCATGTGCGACACGTGTTACGTCGGGCATCACGGCGAATGCTGGGACCGAAACGGAAGGTGCAGCACATTCAGATGTACAGGGAGCCCACGACGCCTATCCGGTGAGGAGTACGTCGCGGAGCTTGCCAAAGCCCTCGAGAACGCGAATGCCGAGCCGAGGAACTGCCCGCTCTGTGGCGGGCAGGTATACGCGGGGACCATTCAGGGGCGAAGGCACCAGGGATCCGAGAATCCCGGCGGATCGTCGCTTACATTTCGCATCCGGCATCGTGCCGGTGATCCGTCAGGCAGTCCTGCTCGCCGGCTCGTTGACCGGCTGTTCGGCGCGCGTAGCTGGAACCTGCCGGGCGTGGTGCTTCGCGCGCGATCATGCGGCAACTGCCGCGCGCTCTTCCTGTGGGGCACCGCCATGGATGAGGCGTTTCTGCAGATAGCCCGGGCGCAGGCGTCGGGAAGATACTGCGTCCACTGCGGGACTGCCATGGGGGAGGGGGAGTTGCTCATCCAGGGAAGCTCAGGCAGCCACGCACGGTTCCATTGCGACACGGCGCCGCAGTTCCATCGCGATTGGTTACTGCACAACACGCTCGACAGGTTTGTCTACAATCGGTGGTCGCTGCGGATCGCCGCCATACCGGCTTGTTCCTGTCCTAACTGCCGCTACACGGAAGTCTGTGGGCGGCCCATTTACAGACTCGGCTAGGGATTCTTTGGAAAAAAGTTGGAGAGCCGCAGGAGGCGGATGTGTTTCCGTCGAAACTGCAACAGGCGCAACGACGCCTGCAGACCGCGGCACCATGCGGCTGCGCTTGTGGGTAACGGCACGCGCAATGCCCGCGTATAATATGTGAAGTGCGCAGGACGTTGAGAAGGGGTTGCGGCTGCTCTGATGTTATTGAGCGCCGACAGAGTAGGCCCCGCTGTGCGGCTATGTCCCACACTGGTTACTGTTTGGTAGGAGGTTGCAGAGATGAAGGGGTTCATCGAGTATCTGGTGCAAGCTGTCGTAGATCTGCCTGAGGAAGTCCGGGTTGACGAGGAACCCGGCGAGGTGGCCACAACCTACCGGGTTCATGTGGCGCCGAGCGACCTTGGCAAAGCCATCGGCAAGCAAGGTCGTATCGCGAATGCGATGCGCGTGCTGGCAAAGGCAAGCGCAATGAAGCACAAGAGGCGGGTCTATCTTGAGGTCGTCGGGGAGCCTGCCGACGCCCAGGCCGGGGAGTGACCCTGCTGACGTACAGGTAATGTGAGTGTCGGGGCTGCCACGCGGCAGCCCCGTTCTTGCTTTACCCGCCAGACAATCCGGCCTGATGCATGGCCCGCAACCATGCCGAGGACGTGCGAAGAGCATCCGGTTCGCACGAGTCTGCGATGCAATCGCTGAGGAACGTCGGCGGCGCTTCCGCCCGCGTCCAGAGCACCGGAATGCCTGACGCGGCCGACCGCTCTACGATGCGGTGCATGGTTCCGCCCTGGCGGATGTGGGCAATCAGAATCACAGCCGCAAGACCCGCAACGATCTCATCCCGACGCCTGTTCGATCCGGGCGTAGCCGGCATGGTTGGGTGCAAAGCCGAAAGCGCCAGATCTCCGGGGCTGTCGTCCGACCTTCGCCAGATTCTGGCCGCGGGAAACAGACCTTCGCCATGCGCAACGCCCGGAACCGTCAGGATTCCCCGGTCTAGCACATAGCAGGTTGGCACGTCGCGGCGCCGGGCAGCCAGCGCAACGTCCTGGTATTCGGGCCGGTTGTGGCCGGTGACTGGCACAAAGCCGCCTTCGACTGCGACCGCCAATGCAGCAGTGGCAGCCTCCCGCGCCTCACGTGGGGCGCCGTTGGACGTCAGCACTGCGACCATTGCGCTGCCCAGTGCGTCGAGGTTGCCTGATCCGTACAGGACGGTCGGAGGCCGTTCCATTGTGCGGACGAGGCGTTGCGGATAGGCGGCGTGTTCGGAGGTCAGCACGGTGATGGACGAGCCGCGCATCCTCCGAACGAGCTCCCGTGCCCGGGGCAGCGCCGACCCGAGTCCGCGCGCGATGATCGCGGCTTGCTTTGGCTTGAGGGCGAACAGCTCCTCTAGCTGCGATGCCGTGAGCCCCGGCACATCCGACGGGCGCATGCGGTGGATCGCCGCGCCTCGCAGCGTGGCATCAATGGCGCTGTCGCCGACTCCCGGCAGTTCGTGCAGCGCGAGCACCAGTTCGTCAACCGTCACCGGCTCCGCCGGCGTTTCACGCAAGCGGTGGCTCGTCATGGGTCAATCCTGTGTGAGGCCATGGTGTAGTAACCGCCGAGCGCCTGTCGGCGTCCTATTGGTGATAGGTCTCCCCGATTGATGGCGGCTCCCCGAGGCACCCCACCTGCCTCTGAGGGAGCCGCTGTCGCATGATGGCGGTGCTAGCTCGATCGCACCGCCGGCTGCCTTCGCAGCTATGAACCCTTGCTGACTTCGAGGCCTTGGAACTCGAAGCGGAATGGTATGACCCTGACGCCGTGGCCGGCGAGAGCTTCCGAGACCTCGCCCTTGCGGCCCGGTTCCGCGAAGAAGAGCAGGCATCCGCCGCCTCCGGCGCCACATGCCTTGCCGTGCTTGGCTCCGGCGCGGGTCGCAACGTCGAAGAGCTCCTCGATCTGATCGTTGGTGACCGATTCCGCGAGCGCTTTCTGGTGACGCCAGCTCTGGCCGATGAGTTCGCCGAACTCCTCGATGGCCGACTTCTCGATGACCGTACGCATGCGGACCGCGCAGTTGCGAAGGTCGTACAAAGCATTCACGGTCGCAGGCACGCCGCGACGGAACGCGTCCCATACCTCCTGATGGATGTTGCTCGACAGCCTCGACTTTCCTGTGTAGCAAAGCACGAGGCGCTCCTCGAGCGCCGTCAGCATATCGGATGGGACGCGCAGCCGCTCGACCGTGACTTCTTCGGCGAAGGTCATGTAGCAGAAGCCCCCGACGGCCGCGGCGTACTGATCCTGCTTGCCGCCGAGGATGCCCAGGATCTCCTCGAGGCGGTAGGCAAGATCGGCGATCCGCTCCTTTTGTCTAAGATCAGGGCTCACCTGCGCTTGAACCAGACTCAGCCAACACACGTTCAGCGCCGCCGATGTTCCGAGCCCCGATCCGGAAGGCAGGTCGCACCAGTAGGTTACGCGGATTCCCTCATCCGGCGCGATGTTGTCGTCACCTGTTTCGCGGACCTCGAGTTGGCCATGCACGTATTTGTCTATGGTTGCGTTGACGACTGCGCCGCCGGCACCCCGCGCGAAGATACCGACGTCCGTCCATGCTCCCGCGAAGTCAACCCTTACGGGTGCGCGGCTTGTGATCAGCATCGTATAGCTCCTTGTAGCGTCCGCCCAGCCGAGGCGCGGCTCCGGCACGCCCTCGCCGATGGAGTATGCTTGTCTAGCTGCTCCGCGGATGCTTACCGCAGCCGAGCAGGAACCCCCGCCGGCATCGGCGCATTATAGCGATGGCGATTGCCATCGTCAAGCATGGGGCCTTAGTGTTGCCCGTCGGCCCCGCACAGGTGAGGATCATCGTGTCCAGCTACTCTGCACATGACGTCGAGAAAGGGCGCGCGCCCATCGCAGTGGGCGCTCGAACCGATCGGTGGTGGGTCGAGCCGCTACTCGTCGTCGGCACACTCGTGGCATTCAGCGTCTACGCCATGTGGCGCGCGTTCGAAGGCAACTACTATGATGGACTGCAGGCGTTGGAACACGGCGCAACGCAGGCGCCGCTATACCTGAGTCCGTTCTACTCGCCTCCGATCCATGAGTGGCTGCCCGACTTCCGGGCGAGATTCATGGTGTCTCCGGCGTTCTTCGTTCTGGTGTTCCCGCTGAGCTTTCGCGCGACATGCTACTACTGCCGCCGGTCGTACTACAGGGCTTTTTTCTGGGACCCGCCGGCGTGCGGCATGCCGGAGCCGGGAATGCACCGTCGCAAGGCCTATACCGGCGAGAGCGCCTGGCCGTTCCTGCTTCAGAATCTGCACCGTTACGCCCTCTATGCGATCCTGATCGTCGTGGCGTTCCACTACAAGCACCTTTATGACGCGTGCTTCATGGTGAAGGACGGGAGTAGGCATTCTGGCATCGGATTGGGCACGTTGATTATGGCGGCCGATGCTGTGCTGCTGTCGCTCTATGTGTTCTCCTGCCACTCATGGCGGCACCTGATCGGCGGAGGTCTGAACAAGCTGAGCGCGGCGCCGATCCGCAAGCGCCTGTGGAATGTCGTTTCGGTTCTGAACGCGCGCCACGGGCTGTATTTCTGGCTCAGTCTCATCACAGTCGGACTTGCCGACCTGTATGTCCGTCTGATCGCATCAGGGGCCTTTGTTGACCCGAGGATTGTGTAGGCATGGAGACATACGAAACGATCACGCATGACGTGCTGGTCATCGGCGCCGGAGGGGCTGGGCTTCGCGCTGCGATAGCGGTCATGGAGGCCGGCCTTGACTGCGGCATCATCTGCAAGTCGCTTCTGGGCAAGGCCCACACGGTTATGGCTGAGGGCGGAGCCGCAGCCGCGCTCGCCAACATGAACGAGCCGGATGACTGGAAGGTGCACTTCCGCGATACGATGGTCGGCGGCGCGTACCTGAACAACCCGAGGATGGTGGAGCTGTTTGCCAAGGAGGCCATCGAGCGGGTGCTGGAGCTTGAGGAATACGGCGCGGTATTCGACAGGACGCCCGAGGGCCTGATAGCCCAGCGTCCGTTTGGCGGGCACACTTACCGTCGCCTGAACCACGTCGGAGATCGGACGGGCCTTGAGTTGATCCGCACCCTCCAGGACAAGGCCGTTTCCATGCGACCCGTCGTTCACATGGAGCAGACGGTGACGCGCCTGCTGACGGCCGACGGGCGGGCCGTAGGCGCTCTGGCCTATGATCGCGCCGAGGGCCGCATCATCGTCTACCGGGCCAAGGCAATCGTGTTGGCAACCGGCGGCTGGGGACGCATGTACCGCCACACCTCTAACTCGTGGGAGTCCACCGGCGACGGAGCGGCCATGGCCCTGGAGGCCGGAGCGGACCTCATTGACATGGAGATGGTGCAGTTCCATCCGACGGGCATGCTCTGGCCTCCGGCTGTGCGGGGCATTCTGGTGACCGAAGCTGTGCGCGGCGAGGGCGGAATCCTGCGCAACGGCGAGGGCGAGCGGTTCATGTTCAAGCCGGAGTACATGCCCGAACGTTACCGGGGCAAGTTCGCCGATGATCCTAACGAAGCGGCTCGGTGGCTCGATGACAAGAAGAACAACAGACGCCCACCCGAGCTGTTGCCGCGCGACGAGGTCGCTCGAGCCATATACAAGGAGGTCAAGGCCGGCCGAGGTACCGCGCACGGAGGAGTTCACCTTGATGTCAGCCACAGGGGGGCTGCGTATGTCAGGAAGAAGCTCCCATCCATGTACGAGCAGTTCAGGGCTCTAGGAGACGTGGACATCACGCGAGAGCCCATGGAGGTCTATCCTACCGTGCACTACACGATGGGCGGTATCCGTGTTGAACCCGACACCTGCGCCACGTCCGTGCCCGGCATCTATGCTGCAGGCGAGTGCGCCGGAGGGTTGCATGGCGCGAACCGTCTGGGCGGCAACTCGCTTACCGACATTCTCGTGTTTGGGCGTCGAGCGGGACAGGCAGCTGCCGAGTACGCACAATCCGCCAAGCAGGGCGAGCCGGATGCTCGACAGGTTTCCGAGGAGCTAGACATCCTTCTCGGTCCTCTCGGCCGGACTGAAGGCGAGCGGCCGTCCGCGCTGGCATCCGAGCTGCAAGAAGCGATGCAGACCGGGGCCATGATCGAGCGCTCGCACGAGGGGCTCTCGGCCACCCTCCAGGCTGTTCAGACGCTGTCCGAGCGAGCCAGGAGATTGGCAGTTAGTGGCGACCGGAGGTTCAACCCGGGCTGGCATGCGGCCCGTGACGTGCGTTTTCAGCTGCTGCTGTCGGAGGCGATCGTGCGAAGCGCGCTCGAGCGCAAGGAAAGCCGGGGAGCTCAATGGCGCTCCGATTATCCGGCTACCGATCCGGAATGGGGCAAGGTGAACCTGATCGCGCGGCTCCGCGAAGGAGCTGTGGTGATTGACAAGGCGCCGTTGCCGGATATGCCGGACCACCTTCGGGCGATTATGGAGGAGGGCAAGCAATGACATTAGGGTCGCAGGCGACAATGACCGGGTCCGACAACTTCGATGTGCCGCGCCGCACGGCCGGCAAGTTCGACTGGAGGCGCGCGGCATGAGAGACACCATACGGCTCAGGATATTCCGGGGCGATGCGGCAGGAGGTGAGGAACGCGAGTATGAGGTCAAGACCTTCCCCGGAATGGTGGTCCTCGACGCCGTGCACCAGATTCAGAATGAGCAGGACGGGACCCTGGCTTGCCGATGGAACTGCAAGGCGGCCAAATGCGGCTCTTGCAGCGCCGAGATCAACGGTCATCCGAGGCTGATGTGCAAGTCGCGCGTCGAGGAGTTCTATGACGCGTCCGGGCTCATCCGCGTCCATCCCATCAAGACGTTTCCCATCGTGAAGGACCTTGTCACCGACGTGTCGTGGAACTACAGGGTGGCGGAGACCATTCCCCCACTCAAGGTGGCCGAGAACGCGGCGAGGCCGCTGCGAATGGCCCAGGATGATGTCGAGCGGGCGCAGGAGTTCCGCAAGTGTATCGAGTGCTTCCTCTGCCAGACCGTGTGCCATGTTCTGCGAGACCACGATCGGACAGACGCGTATTACGGCCCTCGATACATGGTGAAGATAGCGGCTCTGGACATGCATCCGCTCGACACGGTGGAGCGTCGTTCGTTCCTGAGGGAAACTGCGGGCGTGGGTTTCTGCAATATCACGAAGTGCTGCCAGGAGGTCTGCCCCGAGCACATCCACATTACGGACAACGCCATCATCCCTCTGAAGGAACGCGTCGCCGACGAGTACTACGATCCAATCAGGATGCTCCTGCGCAGGGTGCGCAGGTCCAGGTGATTGCGTCGTGAGGTCTCGCCGCCAATGGCGCGGGTGCCATTCGACAGTCTGACGCTTCGGGCGGTACTGCATGAGCTGGGGCCGCTTGTTGTGGGTGGGCAGCTGCAGCACATCCGCGGCGTCGGTCGGGACCGAGTCGTAGTACGGATTCGCTCGCGCGGCACAACCAGGCGCTTGCTTCTTTCGGCTGATCCTGAGGACGCCAGACTTCATCTCATCGCCGAGCCAGGGTCGTCCTGGGCCGATGCCGATCACTTCGTGATGGCGCTGCGGAAGCACGTTGAGGGCGGGCGCATCACGGAGTGCCGTCAGGTTGGATTCGATCGAATCACGCACATCGGTATCGTCAGCCACCGCATGTATTACCGACTCGTGTGCGAGTGCATGGGCAAGCACAGCAACGTGTTGCTCCTGAACTCCGACGATGTGATCCTGGACTGCATCCGCCACGTTGGAGCATCGTCGAACCGATTGCGCACGCTGCTTCCCGGACAACCGTACCATTCGCCTCCTGCGCCATCGGGAGCTTTCGACGTCACGTCGGAGGCCGGGCGACTCGAGCTGAATGCACTGCTGGAAGATGCGCCAAGCGACCTCGCCGCCCGATTGCAGAGCAGGTATGTGGGCATGTCACCGTTCTTGAGTCGCGAGGTCGCCTTCCGTTGCGCGCGCGATGGATCGGAGGAAGCCTGGCGTTGGCTTGTTGAGGGCATCTTGCGACACCACTGGGAGCCGGTTGTCCTGCACGACCGTGATGGATTGGCGGTGGGCGCATATCCGTTGCGGCTCGCAGGTCCGGAAGCATGGACGCAACGTGCCGTTGCTTCCGTCAACGAGGCTCTTGGCATCGTACATACCGCCCGTTGCGAGATCGGCGCGCTGGATACGCTCCGAACTCAGGTGCTCCGCGATATACGCGATGCGTTGGGACGCCGTGAGGCACAGCTTGCCGATGCGCAACGCGCACTCGGCGGGCTCGTTGAAGCGGAGCGGCTGAGACGACATGCTGACCTGCTGCTGGCGTGGGACCAGAGGGACACGTGGAACGGAAGCGCGACAGTGGCCATTCCGGACTTGTACGGAGATGGCAAGATTGTGGAGATCGCCTTGCAGCCGGGTCTCGGGATCGCTGAGAGCGCCGAGGCAATGTACCGGCGCGCTCGCAAGCTTCGGTCCGCGGCCGACTGGTCGCGGCAACGCCAGGGCACGTTGGTCGCCGACGTTGAGACGCTTAGAGCGCTTGAGAAGGAGGCTAGCGTCGCCCGAACGGTGGCAGCCCTCACTGAGATCGGCAGGCGGCTGAAGGCGTCGGGGTTGCTGCCTCCGACGGACGATCCGCGGGATCGGGCAGCGCCAGAGCGCGCGGATCGGGCGCAGACCTTGAGGGGAGTGCGTGAACTGACCGGACCTCTGGGGTGGCGCATCCTGGTTGGGCAGAACGCCGAGGGCAACGACGCCATGCTGAGAAGGCTATGCCGTCCCAACGACGTCTGGTTCCACGTGCGCTCACATACCAGCGCCCACGTGGTTGTCAGGAATCCGGAGCGCAAGCCGGACCTTCCTGCGGCCGTCGTGGAGTTCGCGGCGCGCCTTGCTGCCCGCAGCAGCAAGGCGAAGCACTCAAGCGTGGTCCCCGTTGACTACACGTTATGCAAGTACGTGCGCCGCCCCAAGGGAGCGGCGCACGGACGGGTCACTTACTCACACGAGCGGACCGTTGATGTTGACCCGAGGCCTCACGAAGAACCTGGCGACGGTGACAGTTAGGTTCCCATGTGCCACGAACGCAGGTACACCTCCTGCTCGTCAGTCAGGGCATCAATGCGGATTCCCATGGCGCTGAGCTTAAGCGCGGCGATCTCTCTGTCAATCTCCTGCGGCACGCCGTAGACTCGGGGCTCCATCGTGCCTGCATGGCGGGCCATGTGTTCGCTGCAGAGCGCCTGGTTGGCGAAGCTCATGTCCATCACGCTGGCCGGGTGTCCCTCGGCTGCCGCAAGGTTGATGAGCCTGCCCTCTCCCAGGACATACAGGCGTCGGCCGTCGGGCATGGTGAACTCTTCGACGAAGTCGCGGATCGGGCGGGTGGTCGTGGCCATCTCGCGCAAGACGCCGAGGTCTATCTCGACGTTGAAGTGGCCCGAGTTGGCGATGATGGCCCCATCTTTCATGGCGGCGAAGTGCTCTGCCCTGAGCACGCTGATGTCGCCCGTGAGGGTGCAGAAGTGATCTCCGATGGGTGCGGCTTCCTCCATCGGCATGACATCGAATCCGTCCATGACGGCCTCGAGCGCGCGAACGGGGTCAACTTCGCATACGATGACGCGCGCGCCCATTCCCCTCGCGCGAAGCGCGACGCCACGCCCGCACCAGCCGTACCCGGCCACGACGAAGCGCGATCCGGCAAGCAGCCGATTGGTGGCGCGGATGATACCATCTACGGTGCTCTGACCTGTGCCGTACCGATTGTCGAACAGGTGCTTGGTGTTGGCGTCGTTGACGGCGATGATGGGGTAACGGAGCGCGCCTTCGTTCGCCATGGCCCGAAGCCTGATGACGCCGGTGGTCGTCTCCTCAGTGCCGCCGATGATGTTGCCGGCGATTTCCTTGCGGTCGCTGTGGATGACGCCAACGGTGTCGGCGCCGTCATCCATCGTCAGGTGCGGCTTGGTGTCGAGCACGGCATGGATATGGCGGTAGTACGTGTCGTGGTCTTCGCCTTTGATGGCGAACGTGGGAATGTCGTAGATCGTTGCCAGGGCGGCAGCGACATCGTCCTGCGTCGAGAGCGGGTTCGACGCGCACAACGCCACTTCGGCGCCGCCGGCCTTCAGCGTAATCGCCAGGTTGGCTGTTTCTGTCGTCACATGCAGGCAAGCTGCCAGCCGCAGTCCTTGCAACGGTTTCTCGTGGGCGAACCGTTCGCGGATCCGGCGGAGCACCGGCATTTCCATTTCTGCCCATTCAATGCGCAGCCTGCCTTGTGGGGCGAGACTCGCGTCTTTCACATCGTAGTTCATCATGTCTCCATTCGTTTGCGCGGTTGCGCCGACCGGCGACCACAGCGGTTGGCGTAATGCATCTGGGGTGTGACCGCGCAGTATTCTACCGCGTCGAGAGCCGCCTTCCGGTACTCCGAGGTGTAAGCAGCGGTTGCGGCCTGACGCATAGCTCGCGCATTGGAGGATGTGAAGGAGGTCCGCGCGCGGACGCCGAAATGGAGAACATCGCAAGGTCTGACACGCGGGGCAAAGCATGAGCAAAGGCGTCTATCTGTACACCGGCAACTTCCTCAAGTACGATCTGGGTCCACAACATCCCCTGAAGCCAACACGACTGGCTCGCACGCACGAGCTTCTGGAAGCGTACGGCGCGCTCGACGGCATCGAGGTGCGCGAGCCGCATCCCTGTCCGCTGCCGCAACTGAACCAGGCTCACTCGTCCGAGTATATCGAGACGGTTGATCGCCTGAGCGCGGGTGAGCACGTGCCGTTTCCGTTCCGATATGGTTTCGGCTACGGCGACAACCCGGTCTTTCCGGACATGTGGGATGCATCGCTCCTCTACACGGGAGCGTCGCTGGACGCCGCGCAGGCCGTTCTCGATGGAGCCCCTGTGGCGATGAACATCTCCGGCGGCCTGCACCATGCCCACTGGGATCGGGCTGCCGGTTTCTGCGTGTTCAACGACTGCGTGGTGGCAGTTCATTGCCTGCGGCAGCGGTTCGAGCGTGTGGCGTACATAGACATAGACGTCCACCACGGCGACGGTGTGCAGGAGGCGTTCTATCAGGACCCGCACGTACTGACCGTCTCGATCCATGAGTCCGGCCAGACGCTCTTTCCGGGCACGGGCTATGTCAGGGAAGTCGGGATTGGCGCCGGTACCGGCTACAGCGTCAACGTGCCGCTGTGGCCATATACGGACGACGAGATATGGTACTGGGCATGGCGCGAGGCGGCATGGCCCATCATCGAGGCCTTTCGACCCGAAGCGGTGTGTCTTGAGTGCGGTACCGATCCCCACTACCTTGATCCGCTGGCCCGGCTCTGCCTCACTGCTCAGGGCTGGCTCAGAGCCGTCGAGGATGTCATGGGAATGGGGGTGCCCGTCGTGGCGCTCGGCGGTGGCGGCTACAACCCAACCACGGTTCCGCGCATGTGGGCGCTCGCGTTTTCGCGTGTCTTCGGCGTGGACCTTCCGGACGAGACGCCGCAGGGGTACCCCTACCGCGACCGCATCCCGACTCTGCGCGACACCGAGGAGCCGCCGATCGCGCCGCATGACCTCGTTCAGGCCAAGAGTCACGCTCGAGCGACTGTAGCCGAAGTGAAGGAGCGCCTATTCGGGCATCACGGGCTCTGACGCTCCCGTAAGCCGCTCCAGCTCCTCGAAGTAGCCCGGGAACGTCTTGGTGACGCAGGCCGGGTTCGCGATGCCGATGCCCGGGACCCGCAGGCCGATCAGGGCGAAGCTCATGGCCATTCGGTGATCGTCGTATGTCCGGACGGTACCGCCGTGAGGCTGCGACGGGATGACCGTCAGCCCGTCGGGGTGTTCGACAGCGTCAACGCCCAGCCGCCGCAACTCCGCAGCCGTCGCGGCGATGCGGTCACACTCCTTGGCGCGGATGTGCGCTACGTTGCGTATCCGCGTGGGAGTCTCGGCAAACGGCGCGATTGCCGCAAGGGTCATCACTGTATCGGAGATGTCGTTCATGTCCACGTCAATCCCGCGCAGCGATGCTGAACCGGTAACCGCGATGGAATCGGATGTCCGTTCGACCTTACACCCCATCTCGGCCAGAAGATCGGCGAACCGGACATCGCCCTGCAAACTCGACGATCCCAGCCCTCCGATGCGTATGGTCCCACCTGTTATTGCCGCACAAGCCATGAAGTAGGACGCTGCGGAGGCATCGGGTTCGACGGCATACTCCCGCGCCCGTCTTAACTGGGGGGCAGGCACGATGTACCCGTCCAAGACATCGAGACCCCAAGCGCGCATGATGCCCACCGTCATGGCGACGTATGGTTCGGACACGGCCTGACCTGTGATCTGGACGACGAGGTCGGACTGCGCAGAAGGAGCCACCATCAGGATCGCGCTAATGTACTGGCTGCTGATCGAGGCATCAAGAGCCAGACGCCCGCCGGAGATGCCGTTCGCCTCCACGATGATGGGAGGGCAGCCCGTTCCTTGCTCGGAGTGCGCGCGAACGCCAACGGATCGCAGGGCAGCCAGGAGCGGTTCTATGGGTCTCTGGCGCATTCGGGCGTTCCCGTCAAGTCTGTACCTGCCGTTGCCGAGAGCGAGCACCGGCGTCAGAAAGCGGGCAGCGGTTCCGGCGTTGCCGATGTAGAGATCGGCCTGGTTAGCCGGGATGTTTCCGGCGCATCCCTTTACGACCATCTCGCCTTTGGGTTCGTTGACGGCTACCTCGATCCCGAGCGAGCGCAAGGCGTTGGCCATGTACAGTGTGTCGTCCGAAATCAGGGCGCCGGTGATGCGACTGACGCCATCGGCCAGCGCCGCAAGGACGAGAGCGCGGTTGGTGAGCGACTTGCTTCCGGGCAGCCGCGGTTCGCCCACGATGGGCGCAGTCACCGGGGTAACAGTGCGTATGTCGGACCGGCGCGCGCTCACTTCACCAGGCCTTCACTGAGCAGGCGCTCAAGTGCGTGACCGTCAAGCTGCCCCAGCGCCGAGCGAACCGCGCGCAGGCGGTCCAGCAAGCGATCGAGCGCCTCCGCGACGGATTCCGCATTGTCGGTCAGAATGGACGCCCACGCACTTGGACTGGAGCCGGCCACCCGCGTGGCCGACCGAAAGCTGCCGGCGGCCAGCTCCATGGCGTCGGCATCCAGACCGGACGAAGCCGTAGCGGACAGAGCAAAGGCCAAGACGTGGGGGAGGTGACTGAGAAAGGCCGCCATACGATCGTGATCGTAGGGCGTCATCCGCCTTGGTTTGGCTCCTGACGCGCGGGCGAGGGCCTCCGCCGCTTCGAGCGCGGCAGGCTTCGTCACCTCAGTCGGCGTGAACACCCAGGGCGAACCGTCCAGTATCTCGGCTCTTGCTGCCCGTGGGCCGTTGAGCTCGCTCCCTGCCATTGGGTGGCCTCCGACGAAACGACCTCCAAGGAGGGCCTCGCACTCTCGGACGATGCGTCGTTTGGCGCTGCCGACGTCGGTGACGGTGAGTTCCGGAGGACCCGTTCGTGCGAGTTGTTCCGCGAGGCAGACAATCCGGTCCACAGGGGCTGCAAGCAGGGCGATGTCGGCTTCATGGGCTGCGTCCCGCAGGCTCTCGGCCGTGCGGTTGACAGCGCCGCAGTCCAGCGCATCGGCCAGCGAGCGGCTGTCCGGGTCCCATCCGACGATGTCGTATGCGTCGCAATGCTTCCGCAGCGCGAGCCCGATGGACGTTCCCATCAAGCCTGTTCCGAGGATCGCCAGCCGAACACCGGCCGATGCGCGCGCCGCGTGCTGTTCGGCTTCAGACACTGCGGTTGACGGCTTCGGCGACGGGTCGTATGCCCTGCATGAGCTGCTCGAAGCTCGGGAATGTGAGCGATTGCGCGCCATCTTTGAGCGCAGTCTGCGGTGCCGGATGCACTTCGACCATAATGCCGTCGGCTCCGGCAGCGACGGCGCCCCGGGCCACGGCAGAAACCAGGCTCCATCGGCCTGTGCCGTGCGCCGGGTCTGCAATGAGGGGCAGGTGCGACAGCTCCTTGATCGCAGGGACGGCGTTGAGGTCGAAAGTATTGCGCGTGTAGGTCTCGAAGGTTCGGATGCCGCGTTCGCAGAGAATGATCTGGTAGTTGCCGCGCGAGGCTATGTACTCGGCGGCTTGCAGCCATTCCTCGATTGTGCTTGCCCAACCCCGCTTGAGCATCACCGGTATGCGCGTGTCGCCGATCTCACGCAGCAGCGTGAAGTTGGTCATGTTGCGGGTGCCGATCTGCAGGATGTCGGAATACCGACCAACCATTTCGACGTCCCGTGGGTCCATGACTTCGGTGATCACAGGCAAGCCCGTTTCGTCTCTGGCCTCGGCGAGCAAGCGCAAGCCAGCCTCGCCCATGCCGTGGAAACTGTAGGGTGATGTGGACGGCTTGAAGGCTCCGCCGCGGAGCACGTTGGCTCCTCGAGCTTTCACGAAGCGGGCGGTTGCCAGCAGCATCTCCTCGGACTCAATGGTGCACGGGCCTGCCATGACGCAGAGCTTCGGCCCGCCGATCGTGACGCCGCGAACGGTGATCGTGGTGCCCTCGGGACGGAAGGCACGGGCTACCACCTTGTATGGCTTGGAGATGGGAACGACCCGATCCACGCAGTCAAGCGTGCTGAGTTGGCCGGCCAATGCCGCCTTCTCTTCATCGAGGGCGCCGATTGCGCCGATGATCGTGGTTTCGACCCCGCGCGAAAGGTGAACGCCGAGACCGCGCTCCTGGAGAAAGGCGCAGACCTCGGCTATCTCCGCTTCTGTGGCATTATGCCGTAAGACGATGATCATAGGAGTACCGGATTATACCCCCGTCGTCGCGATTGACCCCGACTGCGGCATGTCGGTATACTCAGCCCTGACAATCCGGTTACGTGCGATGAAGTGGAGGAGTAGCCGGTCGTCCGATGACAGAGAAGGCGGGCAAGGTGCGAGCCGCCGCGTCGGAGATCGGTGAACGTCGCCACGGAGCAGCCTGCCTGACGACCGAGGTCGCGAAGCAGCGCCGGGTGCGCCCGTTACAGCGCGCGAGAGCCCGGCTACGTCGGGAACGAGGGTGGTACCGCGCAGGTTGCGCCTGCGTCCTTTGGGGACGCGGGCGTTTTTCGTTTCAGGGCGCGAAGGCTCGGGGCCGCGCTGACGAGATGAAAATGGGGAGAGACGGCATGGCAGAAATGGCAAAGGCATACGACCCGGAGCCGGTAGAGGCTCGGTGGTACAGGGAGTGGATGCGTCGGGGCCTCTTCGGCGCAGAACCGGCATCGGGCACGCCCTACTGCATCACCATTCCCCCGCCGAACATCACCGGCAGCCTGCATTGCGGCCACGCGCTGAACAACTCGATCATGGACTGTCTGATCCGCTGGCATCGCATGTCCGGCGACAACACGCTGTGCCTGCCCGGAACGGACCATGCCGGCATAGCGACGCAGGCAGTCGTCGAGAGGCAACTTGCCTCAGAGGGGCTGACGCGGCACGAGATGGGCAGGGCAGCGTTTGTCGAGCGGTGCTGGAAGTGGAGGAGCGAGTACGGAGACAGGATCATCATGCAGCTGCAGCGTCTGGGGTGCAGCTACGACTGGAGCCGCACACGCTTTACGCTGGACGAGTCCTATGTGGATGCCATCTACGAGGCGTTTCTCAGGTGGTGGGACCGCGGCCTCATATACCGAGGCGCGCGCGTGGTTAACTGGTGTCCCCGCTGCGCGTCAGCTATCTCGGACATTGAGGTCAGCGCTGAGGAGCGCCAGGGTCACCTCTACCACATCCGATACCCTCTGGCTGACGGAGGCGGGCACGTCGTGGTTGCGACCACGAGGCCTGAGACCATGCTGGGCGATACCGGCGTGGCCGTACATCCCGATGACGAGCGTTACAGTCGCCTTGTCGGGGCCAGTGTCCGATTGCCGCTGACGGACCGCGTGATCCCCATCGTAGCCGACGAGTTCGTGAAGATGGACTTCGGGACCGGGGCGGTCAAGGTGACGCCTGCGCATGATCTCGACGACTTTGAGGCCGGATTGCGCAACAACCTGGAGCAGATCAAGGTGATCGGCGACAACGGCACAATGACCGACGCTGCAGGAGAACGGTACGCCGGACTGGATCGGTTCGCCTGCCGGGAGCGGGTGCTCGAGGACCTGGGCGCCCAGGGCCTGCTTGTGGCTTCCGAGCCGTATACCGTGAAGATACCTCGCTGCGACCGCTGCAAGACGGTCCTTGAGCCGCTCCTGTCGGAGCAGTGGTTCGTGCGTCAGCAGGAGCTGGCCGGTCCGGCGATCGAAGCGGTCGAAAGCGGGCGCATCCGCTTCCACCCCGAGCGCTATGCGCGCATCTACCTGGACTGGATGCGCAACATTCGAGATTGGTGCATATCGCGCCAGCTCTGGTGGGGGCATCGGATACCCGTCTGGTGGACCGAGGACGGGCGGTATGCTGCCGGGCGCAATGTCGAAGACGCGGCGCAGCGTCTCGGCGTGTGTGCGTCATCTCTGCGCCAGGATGAGGACGTACTGGACACATGGTTCTCGTCGGCGCTCTGGCCGCATGCCACTCTCGGCTGGCCTCGGGCGTCGGAGGACCTCGGGTTCTGGTATCCAACATCGTTGCTCTCAACGGCTCAGGAGATCATCTACCTCTGGGTCGCGCGGATGATTATGACCGGCCTGGACTTTGTGGGCGAGATCCCGTTCGACGATGTGTACATTCACGCTACGGTGCTCGACGAGAATGGCGAGCGGATGTCCAAGAGCAAGGGCAACGGGGTTGATCCGCTCGATATGGTCGAACGGTACGGGGCGGACGCGCTCAGATTCTCCCTGTTGCAGCAGGCCGGAAAGAACCAGGACTTTCGCTTCAATGAGGAGCGCGTGCGGCTTGCCAAGGCTTTCATGAACAAGCTCTGGAACGCATCGCGGTTCGTCATTGGGACGCTGGACGGAACGGATGACGACGAGCGCTGTCGCGCCCGCGCTGTGCTGGCTGCCGGCGCAACAGCCGTGGAGGGCGAGCCAGGTTCCGAGCCGCGCAGTCTGTGGGACCGGTGGATACTGTCGCGTCAGCAGGCGGCCATCGAGACGGTGTCCGCAGGCCTTGCCTCTTACGACATGGACGACGCCGCAAGGGCGATATACGCGTTCGTGTGGGATGAGTTCTGCGACTGGTACCTCGAGGTTGCGAAGATCCAGCTGCGTGATGAGCGTCTAGCGCGGGGCACGAGAGCCGTGCTCGTACACGTGTTGGATACCACACTTCGCCTGCTGCACCCCATGGTGCCGCACATCACTGAGGAGATCTGGGCAGCCTTGCATGGCGCGCTCGGGTCGGAGGCCGGCGACGATATGACGCTGATGACGACTGCCTATCCGACCGCAATCGCCACGCTCGTGAGCGCGGCCGCCGAGGATGATGCCGGTTTTCTCATGGAGGTGGTGCGAGGCCTGCGAAACCTTAGGGCGGAGTTCGGGATAGCCCCGGGCATGCGTCTTAGCGCGCAGGCGGTGCCTGCATCACGCGCACAGGGCCTTCTGTTCAGTGACAACGCTGTGGCGGTGGAGGGCTTGGCGCGGCTAAGCCGGCTGACGATCGCTGAGGTGAGGCCTTCAACGGGCGAGGGATGGGTTTCTGTCTCGGTAGCCGGCGCAGAGGCGGCCCTGGAGATCGGGGCGGCGCTGGACTTGGGGAAGGAGCGCGAGCGCGTGGCCAAGGAGCTTGCACAAGCTGAGACGGAGCGCGAGAGGTCGGCGGCGCGCCTGGGTAACCCGCAGTTCGTGCAGAAGGCTCCGGCGCACGTTGTCGAGAAGGATATATCTCTGCTTGCGGAGCATGAGGAACGCATCAAGCGACTGCGCTCCAAGGCGCGGGCATTGGCGGGCGACTGATAGGGAGGAATGGGATGGCTAGATGTGACGGCCGCGAATGGAATCAGATTCGTTCGGTGCGGATAGAGCGTGGCTATCTGCCGAGCGCCGAAGGATCGTGTGTTATCACCATCGGTAAGACGAAGGTCATCTGCGCCGCTAGCGTTGAGGATAGAGTCCCGCCCTTTCTGAAGAACAGCGGTAAGGGGTGGGTGACGGCTGAATACGCGATGATGCCGCGCTCGACATCAGAGCGAACGCCCCGTGAGACCCGTGGTCCCGGCGGAAGGACGATGGAAATTCAAAGGCTGATCGGGCGCAGCCTGCGGGCGGTGGTGAATACGGATGTCCTCGGCGAGCGAACAATAACCCTTGACTGTGACGTCGTTTGGGCCGACGGAGGCACGAGAACGGCATCCATCACAGGCGCCTATGTTGCTCTGGCGGACGCCATCCGCTGGATGACCGACCAGCGCATGATCAAGACGAATCCCCTTCAAGGAATGGTCGCCGCGATCAGCGTTGGGGTCGTGTCGGAAACCGAGGTGCTGGACCTCTGCTATGAAGAGGACAAGCAGGCTGCGGTGGACATGAACGTGGTGATGACGGACAAGGGTCGCTTTGTTGAGGTGCAGGGCACGGCCGAAGGCGCGACATTCGACCGCTCGACAATGAACCGGCTGCTGGATCTGGCCCATGCCGGTATCCAACATCTCATCAGGCTTCAGCGCGATGCCCTGGCAGGAGCCGACCGATGAAGCTCATGTTCCTGAGACACGGGATTGCCGAGGACGAGGGCCCGGACGGCTCCGATTTCTCGAGGCGGTTGACCGATGAGGGCAAGCGCGAGATTGAGCGCGAGGCGGAGAGCATGGCGCGTATCGGACTCAAGCCCGGCATCATCCTGACGAGCCCCTTGGCGCGCGCCGTTCAGACGGCTGAGATCGTGGCGAAGGCGCTGGGGATGACTGATCGCCTGCGCGAGGAGCCCCGGCTGGCGGGGTTTTCGCTGGAGCACTTAAGAACGATCGCAACGGCGCACTCGGACAGGCGGTCCATCATGCTGGTTGGCCATGAGCCCAGCTTCAGCACGGTTGTGGGGCAGCTGATCGGGGGAGCGAATGTGCGGATGAAGAAGGGCGCCCTCGCAGTCGTTGAGGCGGAGGCGATCACCATGGGCGGCGGCGTGTTGCAGGTCCTCGCGCCGCCATCCGTTCTGACGCGCGGGAGCGACCCGGAGTGACTGTCCCCGAACATGGGGTGCCTCAGCTCCTCATGGAGCGTCATTCGCTGACCGATCTGCCGGAGATCGGTCTGCCGGCCAAGTATGAGGTGCGAGCGGCCGATACAGCCGACGAGGAAGGGATTGCGCGCGTCTTGCGTCTGGCGTTCGACGTCGAATGGGACGCTGACCGGGTTCGAAGGAATCTCACGGGCGCCCCTGATGTGGACTCGGTATACGTTGTGACTGCAGCCGGGCAGGTGGCGGCGACCGCATCGGCACGACTGGCCCCCGGCTCGTTCCCCGGAAGAGGTTATCTTCACTGGGTCGGCGTCGCGCCGGAGTGGCGCGGCAGAGGGCTAGGCGCGGCCGTATGCGTTCGAGTCCTTCACCGCTTTGCCGAACTGGGATTGAACGGAGCGGTGCTCGAGACAGATGACCACCGGCTCGATGCTGTGCGCCTGTATCTCAGATTGGGATTCGAGCCTTCGCCGAGAACCGAGACGGACCCGGGCAGATGGGACGCGGTCCTCAACGCCCTGGAAGCACGAAAGGAGCGGTGACTTGCCAAGAAGAGCGTTAGTCGTGTGGGGAGGATGGGAAGGCCACGAGCCTGAGGCGGTCGCTTCCGTCTTCCGCGATCTTCTCGAAGCGGAGGGCTTCGCGGTTAGCGTCAAGACGACTCTCGACGCTTTCAAGGACCTGAATGACCTTCTGGGCCTTGACTTGATCGTCCCCGTTTGGACCATGGGGTCCATCGCTGGCGATCAACTGTCTCCCCTGATCGAAGCTGTGACCAGAGGCGTCGGGCTGGCCGGCTGCCATGGCGGGATGTGTGACGCCTTTCGCGAGGCCACCGACTACCAGTTCATGACAGGCGGACAGTGGGTCGCGCATCCGGGGAACGACGGCGTCACTTATCGGGTAAGGATTACGGGAAACCACTGGATCACGAAGGGCATACCGGACTTCGATGTCACTTCAGAGCAGTACTACCTCCATGTGGACCCGTCGAACACCGTCCTTGCCGTGACCCGCTTCCCGGTCGCCGACGGCCCGCATGCGCCCAACGGACCCTTCGATATGCCTGTGGTCTGGACGCGGATGCACGGGCAAGGGCGTGTGTTCTACATTTCGCTGGGGCATACGGCGGCGGTGCTGAGGCAGGCGGAGCCGCTGGAGATATGTCGCCGTGGGTTGTTGTGGGCAGCCAGGGCTACGCCTGAGGACAAGGAATAGGCAATGGGCAGTACAGCCGTAACCGAACAAGCCGTGTTGGACGCGCTGCGCGCGGTAATGGACCCTGACCTGGGGCGCGATATCGTCTCGCTGGGGTTCGTCAAGGAAGTCAAGATCGAAGGCGCCGACGTTGATGTGGTGATACAACTGACGACGCCTGCATGTCCGGTCAAGGACCAGCTCCGCGCGCAGGCTGAGGCCGCGATTATGGCGGTGCCAGGCGTCCGGCAGGCGCGGGTGAACATGACAGCCGTTGTGTACGCGCCTCCCCAGAGCGAGGGCGGCCTTCCGGGCGTGAAGCACGTGATCGCGGTTGCGAGCGGCAAGGGGGGTGTCGGAAAGTCCACGGTCGCATGCAATCTCGCCGTTGCTCTCGCTCAGACCGGCGCGTCGGTTGGCCTGCTGGACGCCGACATATACGGTCCAAGCGTCCCTATGATGATGGGGGCCGACGAACAGCCGGAGTTCGACGGCGAGCGCATCCAGCCTCTGTTCCGCTTCGGAGTGAAGCTCATGTCTATGGGCTTCTTCGTTGAAGAGGATCGAGCTGTCGTGTGGCGCGGTCCGATGATCGGCAAGGCGCTTCAGCAGTTCCTCAATGACGTCGCCTGGGGCGAACTGGACTATCTGGTGGTAGACCTCCCGCCGGGAACCGGCGACGCCCCCATGTCGCTGGCGCAGCTCATCCCGATTACCGGCGTAGTGGTTGTAATGACCCCTCAAGATGTGGCCCAGAGAATCGCTTACAAGGCCGTGTTGATGTTCGAGGTGTTGGGGGAGAGTGCCGGACGGCCCCTCCCGATCCTCGGCATTGTCGAAAACATGAGCGGCTTCGCGTGCCCCAAGTGCGGCACGGTTACCCATCCGCTGGGGAGCGCAGGCGCGCAGGATGCTGCCACGCGCCTCGGAGTTCCGTTGCTCGGCGTTGTGCCGATGGACCCAACCGTCACCATCGCGGGCGATACCGGCCATCCTGCCATTCTGCTGGATCCCGAGTCGCCGCAAGCGGAGGCGTTCCGGAAGATAGCCGGTCAGGTGGCGGCGCGGATCAGCGCGATCAGCGTCGGCGGCGCGAGTTCCGTTTGACCCATGGCCCTGGGTGCTGTAGAATCGGCGTGGCCTGCACGGCATTGCCGCGGGCGGGAGGAGGTCCAGAATGATCCTGCGAATGCACCGAACGCTATGGGTGATAGCATTTGCTTCGGCCGCCCAGATCGGCGCGGGCGGGCAGAGGCAGAAGGACCGGGCAGTTGACCTGCCGAGCGGCGCGCGAGTTGCGGTCGTCGCTATGAACTCACGCGGCGGAAGCCAGGTGGATACGGTTGTGGCCGACATGCTGACGACGGCATTCCGCAACATGGGCCTCAGAGTGCTGGAACGGCAGGAACTCGATGCGGTCCTCCGCGAGCAGAACCTGGCGCGAAGTGGTCATTTGGATCCGCAGACAGCCGTCGAGCCCGGCAAGATCGTGGGTGCGGAATACCTCGTCGGGGCCAAGGCGACCGAGTTCGGCATCAGGGACACACGGCATGGCGGGCTGTTCGGGCTCGGACCCTTCGGCGGAGTCCAGCTGCGCACCAGCACCGCGCGCGTAGTGCTGGATGCGCGCATACTGGACGTTCGGACCGGCGAGGTGCTCGCCACGGCGACCGGCGAAGGCAAGATCGTCAACTACGGCGGTTCGCTGATCGGAGGCTCGTGGGTGGGAGGGTCCATCGCGCTTGGCGGCGTTGACGTGAACAGTCGCGAATGGTCCGAAAGTCTCCTCGGGCGCGCGGCTCGCAAGGCCGTGGACAATGTCCTGAAGGAGCTTCTCGGAAGCTCGCCTGGCGCTGCCGGGCGTGTGCTGGCGGTTGCCGAAGACGGAACGGCGGTGGTCAGCCTTGGGCAGCGTGATGGGTTGCGTGCCGGTGATACGCTGGAGCTCCTGAGCGTCTCGCACATACGGGACAAAGCCGGCGATCCCGTTTGGACCGAAGAGACGGTTGTGGGCCGCGTCCGCATCACGGAGGTTCGATTGGATCGCTCGAAGGCAGAGACCCTCGACGGCCGCACTCCCGAGGAAGGAATGCCGGTGCGACGGCCGTTGCGCGGGTCGCGTTCGGCTGGGCGAGGGTGATGGCCTCCGAGCGACTCATCGGCGCCCATATGCCCGTGAACGGCGGGCTGCACACAGCGATCACGGGCGGCGAGGAGATCGGCTGCACGGCGGTTCAGCTCTTCACAGCCAACCCGAAAGTGTGGAGCAGTCCGCCGCTTGAGGATGCAGCCGTGGCAACGTTCCGTGAGACGCTGGCGGCCTCCTCGGTTCGGTTCCTTTGTGCGCACGACTCGTATCTTGTGAACCTGGCGGCTCCGAACCCCAGGGTTCTTGGACCGTCACTCAAGGCGTTCGCACAGGAGCTGACGCGTGCCGATCAGTTGGGCATTCCCTGGGTCGTTACCCACATGGGAGCGCACCTGAACACCGGCGAGGACGAGGGGCTCGAACGGTTGGTGACGAGTGTCAGACGGCTCCTCGACGAGAGTGCGGACAAGAGTTCGGGGATCGCCCTTGAGACCACCGCCGGTCAGGGCACCGGGCTCGGGTACACGTTTGAGCAGCTCGCGCGAGTGCTGGACGGTGTTGGCCCGTCGGAGCGTCTCGGAGTATGCGTTGACACATGCCACATATTCGCCGCCGGTTACGACATCCGCTCGGAGGACGGGTACGAGGCAGCCGTAGGCCGAATCGAGTCGCTCATCGGTCTGGAGCGGGTAAAGGTGATCCACTGCAACGACGCCAAGAAGCCCGTGGGAAGCCGCGTTGACCGACACGCTCACCTGGGGCAGGGAGAGATCGGTATCGAGGCGTTCGAGCGTCTCGCGGACGACGCGCGTCTGGCGCACGTCCCATTGATCGTTGAGACGCCTGAGGCCGAGACAATGCACCGAGAAAATGTCGCTCTTCTTCGGAGCCTGATTCGCGAGGGGACGTAGCGCGGTGAGGGCATTCGCTGCCGTCGTCATCGGCGTCGCGATTGCGCTTGCGTTGGGCTGGATGGTCTGGCGCCCGATGTCGGCGGGGCGCGAAACCCCTCGGAAAAGCAACGATGTGATCGAGCCGCCGAGATCTGCTCGTGCGGAGCTTCCTGTGCCGCAGTCCGCCGAAGACCGGCAACGGGAGCGCTATCGGCAGGCCCGCGCGCTGTTCATGGACCGGCTTGGTAATACCGCTCGAAGCGTCGGCGCGACAGTCGCGGTCGAGGAGGATCTGACTGAGCTCGTGGTAACCCTCCAGCCAGCTACGGCGGACTCAGTGTCATTGCTTCGCGACCGAGCGATTCAGCTCGGCGCAGCCGACCTGGGGTTCGATCGGCTGCGGTTCGTGGCGCGTGACCCAAAGCACCCTGGCGTTCCGCCCCAGCTTGTCGCTGAGGTCACCACGGACCCGCACGGACGTTGGGTCACCTTCATACGGTGACTTCGCGTTTCCCCGAATGTCAGCGGCCCCGGGGTCAAACCCCGTTCGGGCACGCCAAGCTACTGCAAGGCGGGCCTGGGCGTTGACGCCGGCCTGAGTACGGCGTCGCGTCCAAACTCCACGGGCAGGATCGCCGGTCTCTCGTACCACGGCGGACCGAAGAACGTGGACCACCACCGGCCCCGCGCGTCGCAGAACAGCGTGTTGTGGCCGCCGTGCGGGATCGCTTCGTAACGACGGCCGTAGGGACCGTAGATGGCCTTGGCCGACGACACCATGCAGCTGTAGCGCCCTTCGTAGCTCTCGGCGCACAGAAGGTGGTACATGCCTCGCGCCTTGACCATGAACATGCCTTCGTAGCCGACGTGATCGAAGGAGTCCTTGCCGAAGATGCCCGCGCACAGGCTTGAATGGTGGCGAGGGTCGGGGTCCGGATCGGTCGTCCGGAGCCAACGGTAGGGCTCGGCGAGTCCGGACATGTCCGGCTTCATTCGGGCGATCTTGCCGCTGTGCCAGATGAAGTAGACGGTGCCGTCATCGTCCTCGAACAACGACGCGTCAATCTCATCGCCAAGGCGCTCGGCGGGTTGGACATCGGCGTAGGGGCCTTCCGTCTTGCCGGATTGGCTCCGAAGCAGCCCCGAGCCCGATGTGCGAGCGGTGCCGTCCCAACCAGGCATGCTGTACGTCAGCCAGAACGTCCGTTTCAGATAGTGGATCTCGGGCGCCCAGAGGGGCTTTCTGGCGTCGCGGTACGGTTTGTGCCAGGGGCTGTTGCCCGGACGCCAGACGGTGCCGAGCGGCTTCCAGTCCTTGAGGTCGGTGGATCTCCAGACGCGGATGCCTGATTCCCAGTTGTGTCCCCAGAACGGCTCGCTCGTGCCGGTCAGATAGTACACGCCACCGGGACCCCGGCAGATGGACGGGTCGCGCATGGGAATGTCCATCAGCCTCCCGATGCCGGGCACAGCCGGGTCGAGTCCCATGAGAACCGTCACCAGGAGAGCGGACAGAATGAAGCGCATACGCTCGTTGCCTCAGTGGTGCCGGTGCATGGCCGGTTGAGTGTGGAACGATCCATCAGTCAACGTCGTCGTCTGGTAACCCGACCGGAAGGGCGGCCGGGCGCTCACAGGCGCTGACCGGCTCGTAATGGCGTCCCGCCGCAGCCGAATCGTTGAACCCGATCATCACGTCGAGCACATGGAAGGCGAGATCACCCGAAGCGCGATGGGGACGCCCAGATAGGGCTGCCTTGACCATGTCGGTGACGCCGATGCCGCGCGCGTTCTCGGTAAAGCCATGTGTCAGCTCGACGGGACGCCACTCGGCATCGGTCTTGCCCCGGACCATTGGTGTGCCGCCGAAACCGTTGGGATCCGGAATGAGGAGCGATCCTTTGGTGCCGTAGACCTCTATCCGCGGCAACGTGCTGTGCCACACATCGAACGTGGTGAGGATGGTGCCGATGGGCCCATTGCGGAACTCCATGATGCCCGCGATGTGGGTGGGGGTCTCGACCTGGATGACCTTGCCCCGTTTCGGCTCGCTGGTAATCGTTCGCTCCGGGAACGTGATGCGCGTCGCGCCCGTGAGACGCCGAACGGGTCCCAGAAGGTTCACAAGGGCGGTGAGGTAGTACGGACCCATGTCCATCATGGGACCGCCGCCAACCTCGTAGTAGAACTCGGGGCTCGGATGCCACGTTTCGTGACCATGGCACAGCATGAACGCGCTAGCCCCGACAGGCTCTCCGATGGCGCCGGCGTCAATCAGCTTGCGGCAGGTTTGATGTCCTCCGCCGAGAAACGTATCGGGCGCCGATCCGACGCGAAGCCCTCGTTCGGCGGCTTCGTCAATGATCGCCTGCCCATCGGCGCGCGTCGCCGCCAGGGGCTTCTCGCCGTAGACATGCTTGCCGGCGCGAAGCGCGTCGAGGGTAACCTGTGCGTGTGCCTTCGGAACGGTGAGGTTCACCACAACGTCAACATCCGGCGCGTTCAGCAGGTCGGATACCGTGGGTTCGCATCGCACTCCATGGCGGGCCGCAGCCGCCTCGGCTTTGGCCGTATCAAGGTCGGCGCAGGCAACGACTCTGGTGCCCCTGAAGGTTGAGATGTTGGTGAAGTAGACTCCGCTGATGTTGCCGCAGCCGACGATGCCGACGTTTATGGTTCTCACTGTGCCGATTCCTCCGAACGGATGTCAGGCCGGATTGTACCTCGTGTCACACTATGGTGACCGGATCGTTCCGGGTATGGGAGGGCGAGGCGTCCGTTGAGGACGGCTGCCGAGCAACCCGTGAAAGGACCAAAAGGACGATGAAAAGCGAGCATGTGAGGAACGGATGGTACGTTGTCGCTGCCACGTGTCTTGTCGCCGGCCTGGCAGGGTGCGGCGGCGGCGGCAACCCCAACACCTCTCTGGCGGGAGTCGTCACCGATGTTGACGGCAAGCCGGTGGCTGGCGCGAGAGTGACGGTCTCAGGGGGAGCGACAACCTCGCTGAGCAACGGCACGTTCGTGATCACCGGCGTCGGAACTGGCCTGCGAACAGTCGGCGCTTCAATAAGCATTCAGGGGCGCACGTGGAGCGGCGAGACCGTTGTGGATATCGTCCCGGAGGAGAAGAACCGAAGCGTCAACATCATGGTCTCGGACAATCGCTACCATGCCACGCTCAGCGGCACCGTCATTGATCCCGGAGGCTTTCCGCTTCAGATGGCGAAAGTGTTCGTCGGAGGGCCGTGGGGCTCGACGATGGCCGTCACGGACTCGGCGGGATACTACGAGGTGCGCAAGCTGACGCCGGGCGTGACGTATACGGTGTCCTGCTCACTTGCCGGCTACATCAACGATGAGCGCACGGTGTCCCTGAGCGCCAACGAGAACCGTGCTCTATCGTTCGCGCTGGGGAGCGGGTCCTATCAGGGGGCCATTCCGGCTCCCGAGAACC
>JBBIQU010000003.1:29921-58113 GCA_037442185.1 Chthonomonadales bacterium
GCGGCGCAAGCCTGGACCATCGCCGACACGGTCACCCGCGCTGCGGGAAAGATGGGGCACATCGAGTTCTTGAAGCGGGTCTACAGGGCCCGCCGACAACTGCCGCTCGAGCCCCGCGCGGCCGTCGCGACGAACTCCGCCCCGACCCGAGTGACACCGGAGGGATCGGTGATCGAGGTGGACTTGTTCTGGGACTATCGTTCCTGGGAGGACCTGTTGGGGTATGCCATCAAGCGCGGGCAGAGCCCAAACCCCACAGTCGTGACTGCAGTCCTGCGCGACCCCCTTGCGTCATCGTTCTTCGACACGGACGATCGGTTGACGCCGAACGTCACCTACTATTACACCATCCATAGCCTTGACACCATCGGGTTCCCTGCGGACGGTCGAGTAGGTCCCGCAAGCGATACGGTGTCGGCCAATCCGCTGCAGCCGATTGCGACGACATCGCCCGGTCAGGGAGCGTCCGTGCTCGGCGACCCGATCTTCCGCTGGACGCCCGTATTCGGGGCCAGGACATATCAGATCGTGGTCTGGAGCAGATTCCCTGACCTTCAGAACAACAACGATCCGCAGGGCGCCCTGCCCCTGTGGCCGGCCGACATCAACAATCCCGGAGCCAGCAAGGTCTCGGCGCCTACGACGAGCCTGACGTACTCGGGGCCGTATCTGCAATCGGGTCAGACCTACTATTGGGTCGTCATTGCAGCGGATGACGGAGAGTACGCGCTCTCAGTTAGCCCGATCGCCAAGTTCGTGGCCAGATAGGCCGCAACCAGAGAAATGAAACCGGGCAGCGGTTTCACGCTGCCCGGCCTTCTTGAGGAACGGCGACGCCACGCCGTTCATAACCGCAAGGGCTAAAACGGCCTTAGCCGTCGCCGCACCTCCGTTGACTATGATCCATCCTTAGTCACCACCTCCTTCCCTAGTCTAATGACATTATCGCCGGAAGTGGCGCGGACGTCAAGCGGTTTTTCTGTCTAGATGAGACCGAAGGCGACGAGCGCGTCGCGGATCGCGTCACGCTCTGAAGGCATCAGCTCAACCAGGGGCAGCCGCAATCCCACATCGGCCACCCCACGAATGGCGAGAACTGCCTTCATGTTCGCGACGATCGGAAAGCGCGTGACGATTCGAATGGCTGCGTTCAGCCTGTCCTGTGCCTCCGAAAGACCTGTGCCTGCGAGATGGGCGCGCCACACCTGAACCAGAAGCTCCGGAAATGCATTGGCAGTGCCGGAAATGATACCGGAGGCCCCCATGGTCAACAGCTCGGCGGCCAGGTCATCGCTCCCGATGTACAGACTGCAGCCGGGGTTCTCCGTCAGGATCTCAACCGAGGCGGCTCGGTCACCCGAGCTCTCCTTGACGCCGGCGATTATGGGACAATCTCGGAGCAGCCGAAGCACCTCCGAACCGATCGCCACCCCCGAGAGCTGTGGGATGCTGTAGAGGATCATCGGAACCCTGGTGACCGCCGCTACCTCTTCGAATGCTCGCGCCAAACCAACCGGACCGGCGCACTTCCAGAAAAACGGCGGCAGCACGAGAACCGCATCGCAACCGACATCGGACGCGTGGCGGGTCAGCGTCAGCGTGTCCGGCAGAGCCGAAGCGCCGGTCCCCGCGATGATCCTCAGTCCGGAACCAAGGCCCATCACGGTTTCCAGAAGGCGCATCCGTTCGTTGAGACTGAGCGAAGGGCCTTCGCCGTTTGTGCCGCACACAACCAGACCGTCAACACCGGCAGATCGCTGAAACTCGATGATATCGGGCAGGGGCGACGTGTCCATCTTGCCGCTACGGTCGAACGGCGTGATCAGCGCTGTATAGATGCCCTTCAGCTCCATGTCTCGTTTGCCCTCACTCGCCTGAGCGTTCCCGGATCAGCCACACCTCGGACACCTGCGCGCCTCGGCCCGAAAGGCGTTTCCATTGCAGCGTCAGTGTCCCGTCTGCGGTTGCCTCGCGGGGGACGGGCCACTCTCTGGTCCGGGCCGGGACTTCCGTTGCCACTGGACCATGTATCTCGTAGATGCCGTCGGCAACGAGGGTCATCGTAGGTCGGTACCGGCCCGAATACGTCGCGCGCAGGATGTACTCGGCTCTTGGATCGAGTCCAGTGTAGCGCATTGTGATGGGCGCTCCGTAGAGCGATTCTGCGTAGTGGACCCACGACTGCCGGTAGCCGGGCTGCGGGATGGCGAAGTCGGTGCGCGTGGACTCGACGTACCCCGGGTCGGCACGCCAGGGCTTGGGTCGCACAAGGTGCGGCTGGCGGGTTGGGTTCCCAAGATCATCGTAATAGCCGCCGGGTCCAGGATCCTCCCAGTTCACGATGCGTCGGATTGCCTCAACTACTGACGCGCTTGCGTCATTCTTGGCTAGGGCGGCCGCAAGCTCGGAACGAATCCACTCCTGATTGGCGAGCGGAACATCGAGGAAGTCCATCACGGCGCCACGTTCGCTGCCCGATGCTCCCCACCGCGCAACGCTGAGCTGCATTCCGATGCTGTCGAACAGACGTTGCCCGAAGTCCAGCAGCCGGCTTCGCAGCGTCAATGCCTGGCCGGTCACGCGCACGGGCGGTGAGGCGATCACCTTGCGCGCGGTTGCGACCGGATCTGGACTGGAGGCGAGCATTCGTATGGTTTCGGCCTCGCTTCGGAGATCGTCAAGGAGTCGTAGCTGAACATACCGGTCATAGTAGGCGCGCATCAGCGCCATCTGGAAACGCCAGTTGCTCCGGGCAAGGTCCGCGTGCTTGCGTTCCAGGCCTTGCCACAGCCGCAACGTGGCGGCAGGGCTTGGGTTGGTCTTGAGGGGACCCCGCCAGTTGGCTTCAAGGCCGCGCAGCCCCTTCACGATCTCGGCCCGCGACGACTCGCCGAAGAAGAAACGCGCGTACTCGTTTAGCACCGACTCGTCGGACCGCGTGGGATCCCACAGCATGGCAGCCCAGATGACCTTGTTCAGGTCGTCGGTAACGCCATCGGAGTAGGTGATGGCGCCCCACGATTCCTTCTGGTACATGCGGGCAATGTGCGCATGCTCGGTCGGTCGGTAGATTGCCGGTTCGCGCCCGAGCGTGGCGGCAAAGGCCTGATCCCAATCCGGGACCGGATACTGGCATCTGACGCAGTGGCAGATGTCTGGATAGAGGCGCACGGGGTACCGGGCAGGAGTTCGGGCGCGCATGGACTCGACCGTCTCTTCGACCCATGGCGCATGGACAACGCCGGCAAGCCAGCGGGGCTGCTTCTCGTGCAGGTAGCGGTAGAACTTCTGGTTATGTTCTTCAAGGAACCCCTGGTTCGAGAGCCACAGCCCGGCCTTCGGGTGGTACCGATGCAGGATGGCCGCCACTTCCTCCGCCAGCGGCAAGATCGTGTCAACCCATGGCGTACAGCGCTCGCACCGGCAGCCTGCAGGGTCTCCGCCCGGTATCAGGACGCCGTCGAGGTGTTTGATGCGGGCAAACAGCTCGCGGCGACGGTCCAGGAGGTAGGCGCGACCGCCTGACTGCGACGGACATGCCATCTCGCCGGGCACGAGGCCGGGTCCGGTCATGCCGGGCGGAACTTCGTCGCCGACGGGGTACCAGAGCCAGACATCAAGGCCGTACGATGCAATCAGGTCTGCCAGAGCGCAAGTGAAGCGGGTGTTCTTCTCCCTGTCATAGGTATCGTCGAACGGGATCAACTCGATTGCGTTGGTTCCCCATACGATGTTCTCACGGATGTACTGCTCGAACTGCTTAAGGTCCCAGCGATCGTAGCTGTTGGCTGTCGGACGCCAACCGAGTTGGTGGCCTCGAAGTCGCTGTCGCGGAGCCGATTGGACGCTCATTGCGGGCAGACGGACGGCACCTTGTCCCCACAGCAGTTCGCGGAGCAGGTGGCCGGCAGCGAACATGCACCCGCGTTCGTCATTGCCTATGGCGGCGACCTGTGGTCTGCCGCCGATTCGAGCGGCGGACAGGATGTAGCCTTCGGCAGGACGAGCCCTTGCCTGAGGCGTGGGAGGACAACCCACCGGCCGCCGAGCCGCGGAACCAAGGAACACGCATGCGCCTGACTTCGGGGCCTTCTCAGCGGACCGCCACTTCGCGCCCCGTTTCTCGGCCTCTTCGACGAGCATCTTGGCAGCCTGGCGTTCAACCGGGGAGGGGCGCTGACTCACGACAACGGTGGCAACACTCATGTCCATTGGCGGCACGGGATTTCGAGCGGTTGGAGATGCCAAGCAGACAGGGGCAAGGCCCACAAGGAGAGATCTAAGAACGAAGTCAAGGGTTTTCACGGGGCAGCAGCACCTCCTGAGCGGCATTGTGCGCAACATGAAGAACCCTCTCCCTCCAGGCACACGCCCAAGGAAGAGGGTCCGTCGTGTACGGCGCTATGAACGGATGGCTAGATCTTCAGTTCGTTGCCGGGCATCCACTTCGCATGGCCGTCGCGATACGAGGTGTTGCGTCCGTACGAACTCTGGTAGTTCATCGTCCCGGAGTGGACGGGGTGCTCCTCGAGCCAAGCGAGGAGGTTGACCGGCGACATGCGATAGAGGACGCCGTCAATGACGCGATCGTACTCCACATCCCAGAATGAAGGCGGAGGCGCATCGTCTCTGTTGCAGCTCGGGTCGCCGCTGTTCCTCTTGTAGAACCTGTAGCTGCCGTAGAAGTGGTCGTACTTCATCTGGTCGCGCCATCGAATCCCATCAGGCGGCGGAGCGTCCTGGATGCCGGGGTCAATGGTCACCGAGCTTCCATAGCCGGTGTCGGGGGGCGTCGGATAGACCCACGTATGGGTCTTCTTGAACCGATCCGACGGGCAATAGTACATCTCGGTATTCTTGGTGTACGGGTTGAACACAAGCGCCAGTACCTGATTGTAGTTGTTGAGGCCCATGCTGGCCGGCGGTACCGGGATCGTCTGCGCGTTGTCGGCGTAGACAGTCGTGTTGGGGCGGCCACGGAACCAGAAGTTCATCTGGTCGTAGTCCTGCGCGTACATTATGGCAGCCAGCGCAAGCTGCTTCAGGTTGCTGATGCACGAGATCTGGCGCGCTTTCTCTCTGGCGCGCGCGAATACGGGGAACAAGATCGCGGCGAGGATCGCAATAATGGCGATCACCACCAGCAACTCGATGAGCGTGAAGCCTCTTCGGCTTCGTCCTGAGAGATGTTGCATGTTACTCCTCCTTTGGAGCGCTAGACGCGGCGAGCCAGCACCGCATTGCCATCATTCAGCACTCATCGTGCTAGGGTAAGTTTAGGACCGTCATTGCCGATTGTCAAGCGGGTTTTGGTCGGCTGTTTCGGTAACACAACGAACTCCCCGGTCAAACGATCCCCTTGACGCACTAATCTTGGTGCGAGGCCGCACCTCGTCAGGAGGTAGAACGCAGTCTCGGGGCCTTCGACTGCAGCCCTAATGTGAATGTCGCCTGCGGCGAGGACGGCCACGCCGTCTCCTTTCTTGGAAGTCAGCGAGGCCTCATGTACGTTCAACTTGACGGCTCGGAAGCCGGCTGTGCCCTCCTCGGTCTCGTCGAGCGCCCAAGGCCATCGGGGGCGCACGCTCTCAGGTACGCTCGAGCGTCGCGAGCCCCTCCACGGACGCGCAGAACCGCGTGGGCGCATTATCGTGTCGTCAGGCGCATCGCCCCATTCCGACCGGCGATCCCACGCGACTGTCCAGCCGTGGCCCGGGAATGGGATACGCAGGCCGATCTCGCGCGCGTGAAAGTCCGGTCCCGTGTAGGCGAAGTCATAGGCGACCGTAACGCTGCCGTCAGACCCGGGTGTGAGGGTCACGTCGCCCTCGAAGTCGGCCCACTTCTCGTGTATGGTCACGCCGCCGCCTGTGCGGGAGACCGTATGCGGGGGCAATGAATCGCGCGAAGTCGCCGCCGCGCGGTCTGTCGGCAGGACTGCGAACGGGGGCTGTGCAGGCCAGAGATCGGCGAAATCGAAACGGGTGGCGTGGAATGTGGGCCAACCGGCGGCACCACCCAAGTCCGCAGGCGCCTGGAGACGGACCGGGGTCTGAGCGGCCCGTTCGGGGCGTTGGGCAGTTCTCGCGGGCTCCCCCAGCCACATGGTGCAAGCGGCGACCTGGCGGCCTTTCTTGTCGCTGACTTCGCACACCATCGGAGCGCCGACAGCTGTCTCGGGCGGAAGCGGTACTGAGATGGTCGCATGACTGCCCGGGACGCCACGGGCGCGAACCGCTTGGCTGCGGTTGCCGACCTTGACGCGGAACCTTAGCTCGCTGAGGTCGGTGAACGCGAACCGGTTCTCCACCGGAATGGTCACGGTCGTCTGACCCGCTACGAACGGCAAGCGCCGAACCGGAAACCAGACGGGACTGAAAATCTGGCGGGCCAGCCAGTGCTCGGGCTTGGGGCGCCTCCACCCGTCAATGATCCCCCAGAAGCCGTGGACCCACGCATAGCCTGCATTCTTGCCGCCCGGCAGGTAGAACGGTTCGTCAAGGGCCGCCCAGATGGCGCCGCCGATGACACGCCGGGAGCGAACGATGTGGGTCCATGCTCCAGGCGGTTCGCCGGGCTGCATATAAGGCCATTCGAACTCGCGGGCCATCGCTCGTCCGTACTCGGATTCCGGATCGCTGTGGCCGGCGCCCCACAGCTCCCTGAGACCGGGGTTCCGGCGAACATCGGTCTGTTCGTGGCAGACCGGGAAGAAGTACTCGCCCAGCAGCAGAGGCCTCGGGTCGTCCTTATCGTAGTCGTCGAACGGCATGCGAGGGTAGTGGACATTGGCGATGTCGCATATGCGCTTCGGATCCGGGTTGTTGAAGGTTGTTGGGCGCGTGGGATCGAGGTCCTTCACCAGGCGATTCGACACCTCGAAGCAGGGATTGAACGTTGACTCGTTCGCGAGCGACCATATGATGGCGCTCGGATGCATGTGGTGGTAGTCCACCATGGCGGATGTAGGCGTCAGGATGGCCCGAAGGCTCTCGTAACCTTCTTCCCCGACCCAGCAGAACGGCGCTTCGACTTCGACGAAGACGCCCTGCCTGTCGCACTCGTTCATGAACTCCTCAGTTGGTGGGTAATGGGCGGTGCGGATATAGTTGAGGTTCGCCTCCTTTATCAGTCGAACGTCCTCTTCGGCCCATCGCGCGGTGTCCGCGCGGCCGGTGAGCGGGTGCGTCTCGTGGCGGCATGCGCCTGCGAGTTTCACTGGACGCCCATTCACAAGCAACTCCGAACCCCGTACCTCCACCGTGCGGAATCCGATCGAGCGCGTGATGCGCTCCAGGGGCCTCCCGTCGAGGAGAAGCTCGACATCAAGAAGGTAGCGGTGCGGCTTCTCCGGAGACCAGGGGCGGACTCTCGGTAGAGTGAGCGTAAGGGAATGAGACGAATGTGGCACTTGTGACACATGAGCCGGTGCTCGCGTACTCGTCCCGTTCGTCCCATTCGTCCCATGCACGGTGACTCTGACCGCCGCCCTATCGGCCATGGGGCCTGCCAGATCAGCCTTGACGTCGAGTGTTCCGCTGCCATGGTCGGGCGTTAGCCCGGCCTGTATGCGCAATGCCCGAATGTGCGTCTCAGGCAGAGCGAAGATTCGAACCGAGCGCGGTATGCCGCCAAGGCTGTGGAATGCGTAGCCGGACGCATGAGCCAGGCGTTCGGACTCGGTCTGAACCACCATCTCCATGTCGAGCCGATTGGGTGCGCCGAAACGAACATGGTCGGTGATGTCCCACTCGACGGGCGTGAACAGGTTCTCACTCCTACCGATCTCGACTCCGTTGATCCAGTAACGCGTGCCCGCGTGTACGGCATCGAACCGAAGGATTACCCGACGTCCTTCCCACGCGGGAGGAACGGTGAACTCGGTGGCGACACTCACCGCCTTGTCCTGGGCGACATCGAAGCCCTGCTGTAGCCATTGGCCCGGAACTCGAAACGTCCGCCACCTCACCGAACTCAGCGAATCCTGCCGCGCAATGCTGGGATCGTCTGTGCCGATGCGCCACAAACCGTCGAGCTTGACCGTCGGATTCTTGATGCCTGAAACCGTGCTCGGCATAGGACGGTAGCGGACCGGTTCGAAGTTGAGGTCCTCAGGCGGGACCTGATGGCGCGTCTCGATGCCGTCGTGCGATGCGACAACCACAAGGCCCGCGTCGGCGGCCTGGCCGGCAAATGCCGACCTCGGAAAGCGGAAGCTGCCGTCCTCTCGCGTCTGTGCGCGCGCGTCCGGGGATTCGAGACCCTCCAGCCGTACAAGGGCTCCGGCGACAGGTCGCCAAGCGTAATCGAGCACATACCCTTCGAGATCCTTGTAGAGAGCCGAAACCTCGCTGAGGTGGAGTTCCCTGGGCGCCGGCAGAGGAGCCCACAGCTCGATGGCCGAGACTACGACGTTCACCTCGGCCTCAAGTCGAAACTCCAACTCGAGGCGACCGGATCGGATCGCCTCGGGTGGAACGCGGAAAAGGAGTCTCTCACGCCCTCCACGGGGCAACGGTCGCGGACCGTGCAGCCGGATGCCGCCGGCCCACAGGCTCTGGGCGCGATTGTTGTGTCCCTCGTTGGCGTATGTGATCGCCAGCACGTATTCGACCTCTGGACGAAGTCCTTCGTATACGGCGCGGACCTCTCGCCATCCCCATGCGACGGACCGGTCGCGGAGATCTGCATTGACGTACTGGGGAGGGAATACGTAGACCCCCTCGCACTGCACATGCGGCTGACGGGCCCGAATGCCGCAGTCGTCGTAGGCAAGCAAGTTGTGTGTGGACGGCATAGCTTCGATGCTGTAACTCACTTGTGCGCCTCCCCTGATCGCGAGGCACACGATCGCGATGCACCCGGCCCGCATGGCTCTCTTCACGTGGGTCCTCCCGAGCTCCTGTCGTTAGACTACTCTACTTTGTTACTTGGCTTTCATCCTGCGCTACGGCGGCGCGATGTACGGAGGAGCGGACGTGCGTCCGAGCGAATCGGTTGGGTGCGGCACGATTCGGCCGCGTCGGAGGAGTGACCATGTGGCCCTGCACTGCCATCAGCATCGGTCTTGCGGCAATCGCCCAGGCGGGCGGCATCAAGATCGAGCGCGTATTGGGACCGGAGATACCCACAGGCATCTACAAGCACCCTGCCTCCATTGCGCAGCTTGCCAACGGCGACCTGTACCTGACCTATTATGGAGGCGCCGGCGAGTACGCCGTGAACACCGGCGTGTTCGGCTCACGCCTGCGCAAAGGAGCAACAAGATGGAGCCGGCCGGTTCGGATTGCCCACGACCCGTTTCGGTCGCTGGGCAATAGCGTTGTGTGGCAGGCTCCGGATGGATTGGTGTGGCTCTTCTACGTTGTGCGCTGGGGAGACACGTGGTCCACGTCCCGCATACAGGCCAAGGTATCGCGCGATGGGGCGCGGACGTGGTCGGACAGCTTCGTCGTGTCCGATATCGAGGGCATGATGGTGCGCGGGGCTCCCATCGTTCTCTCGTCCGGCGAATACTTGCTGCCGGTCTATCACGAGACCGGTCACGACACCGAGAAAGTCGGTGCCGACAGCACGTCTCGGTTCCTGAGGTGGGACACGGGCAAGCGCCGGTGGCTGCCGAGCGGGATCATCAAGTCGCCAAGAGGGAACATCCAGCCCGCTATAGCCGAAGTGGCGCCGGGTCGCATTGTGGCGTTCTGCAGACGCGGCGGAGGCTACGAGGCGGTGACGGACGGCTACATCGTGGTCTCCGAATCGCAGGACGGCGGGCGCACGTGGGCAGAGGGCAGGGACAGCTCGCTGCCGAACCCGAACGCCGCCGTTGATCTCATCAGGCTGCGCAACGGCCATCTCATGCTGGTCTACAACCACAGCATGAACGAGCGGACCCCGTTGACCGCGGCGATCTCCGAGGATGGCGGCAAGACATGGCCATACAAGCGGAATGTCGCCGAAGGGTCGGGCGACTTCGCGTATCCGTTCACGATCCAGACAAGCGACGGGAGCATCCATCTTGTGTTCACAACCGACGAGCGCACGGTCATTCGCCGCGCCATCTTCGATGAGGCGTGGGTGCGCCGGGCCGATGCCAGGCGGTAATGGGGGAGCGGCATGAAGCAAGCGTTGGCGATGATGATGGTTACGGCGGCCATGGCGTGCGCCGCGAACGCGGTCTCAGTGGAGTTTTTCGTGTCGCCGGACGGGAGTGACACGTGGTCCGGGCGGCAGGCGGTCGCCATAAGAAGAGACGGACCGTTCCGGACGCTCGAACGGGCACGTGAGGCAGTACGGGCGACACCTCAGGGCGTTCCGGTAACGATCACGCTTCGCGGCGGCGTGTACGAACTGGCAACGTCGTTCACAATAGGTCCCGACGACGCGCGTGGAGCCGCGCTGACGATTCGCAGCAGGCGTGGCGAGACGGCGGTGCTGCGCGGCGGCAAGGCAGTGAACGCGTGGCGCGGGGTCACCGACCCGGCTGTGCTCGCGCGCCTTTCTGAAGCAGCTCGGTCGCGCGTGATCTCGGCCGATCTGAAGGCGCTGGGCATCTCCGACTTCGGCAAGATCAGGCCGCGAGGCTTCGGAAGACCCTCAGATCCTGCAGGATTGGAGTTGTTCTTTCGATCGAAGCCCATGACGCTGGCGAGGTGGCCCAATCGCGAATGGGCTTCCATCAAGGCTGTTCCTGATGGCCAGCAGGGCGGCAAGTTCACATTTGAGGGCGGAACGCCGGAGCGATGGCAAGACCTCTCGGACATCTGGGTCCACGGCTACTGGACCTACGACTGGGCCGACACGTACGAGAGGGTCGCCTCACTTGACGTCAGCTCACGAACCGTTACCACCGTCCCGCCGCACGGGCAATACGGCTATACGGCCGGCAAACGTTTCTACTTTCTGAACGTTCTCGAGGAGCTGGACGAGGCCGGCGAGTGGTATCTCGACCGAAAGACGGGCATTCTGTATTTCTGGCCGCCGGCTCCGCCGAAACCTGGCGACGTAGTGGTGTCGCTGCTGGAGGAGCCCCTCATAGTGGTCCGCGATGCCGCCAATGTTACCATCGAGGGGCTGTGCTTCGAGGCCGCCCGCGGTTCGGCGGTGATCATCACGGGCGGCTCAGCCAATGTCATTCGGAACTGCGAGTTCCGCTGTCTGGGCAACGATGCGGTGCACGTAACCGGCGGATCGAAGCACGTGGTGAGCGACTGCCACGTTCACGACATCGGCGAGGCCGGCATTCGCATCAGCGGCGGCGATCGGAAGACGCTGACGCCCGGTGGCCACCATGTCCTGCGCAACCATATCCACGACTACAGCCTCTGGTGCCGAACCTACAGGCCGGCCATCGGCATGGACGGCGTGGGGCATCGGATCGCCAACAACGTGATCCACGACGCCCCCCACAACGCCATCCTGTTCGGCGGCAATGACCACGTGATCGAGCTGAACGACATCAGCCGCGTCTGCCTTCAGACCGGCGACGCCGGCGCGATTTACGCCGGCCGGAACATGACCATGCGCGGCACGGTGATCCGCTGGAACTACTTCCACGACATCACGCGGGTCATCGGCGACAGTCAACACTTCGTTGATGTCATGTCGGTCTACCTCGACGACTGTTTCTGCGGGACGACGATCTTCGGCAACGTCTTCGTTCGCGCCGGTCGCGCGGCGATGATCGGCGGAGGACGCGACAACACGATCGAAAACAACGTCTTTGTGGACTGCAACCCGTCGGTTCACGTCGACTCGCGAGGCACAGGCTGGGCGAGCTTCTGGTTCGATGGCCGCGATCCCTTCGTCATGAACGGCCTCAAGGAAGTGAATCACGATCAGCCGCCCTATTCGACGCGCTATCCGCAACTCGTGAACCTGCTGAAGGACCAGCCCGGGCGGGCCAAGGGCAACGTGATTGCCCGAAACGTGTCCATCGGGGGCAAGTGGATTGACATGCTCGACGGCCTGACCGACAAAGAGGTGCGCTTCGAAGGTAATCACACAGAAGGCGATGCGTGGTTTGTGGACGCCGACGCCTTGGACTTCAGACTCCGACCCGACTCGCCGCTGAGAAAGTTGAGTTTCAAGGCGATCCCGTTGCGGAAGATCGGTCTGCCCGACGTCGTTGCCACGCCCTGGGCAGGGCAGCGCCGTCCGCCTGCTCTCCGCTCTCGTCTCTCAGCTGCGAGCCGCCTGAAATGGTGGGAGGACGCGCGATTTGGTATGTTCGTCCACTGGGGTTTCTACTCGGTGATCGGCATGGAGGCGTCGTGGCCGCTGCATAGCGGGCAGTACTCTCGCGCGGAATACGAGGGGCAGATGCAGCGCTTCAACCCGGCGTCGTTCCGCGCAGACGACCTTGTGGGGGCGGCGAAGCGGGCAGGGATGAAGTACCTGGTCCTGACAACGAAGCACCACGACGGCTTCGCCATGTTCGACACCAAGCTCTCGGACTTCGGCGTGATGCACGGCCCCCTGAAGCGCGATCTGGTGCGTGAGGTGGTGGATGCCTGCCGGCGGGCCGGCCTGAAGGTGGGCTTCTACTTCTCGCTGTGCGACTGGCACGACGAGCGCTATGCGGCGTGGCCCAAGACCGGCGCGTGGCCGTTCGGCAAGATCGTGCCTGATCCGGCGCGGTGGCAGGAGTTCGTGGAGTTCATGCACGGGCAGGTGCGCGAGCTGCTGACGAACTACGGCAAGGTGGATGTGCTGTGGTTCGATGGGGGGTGGGAGCACTCAGCCGATGAGTGGGACGCGTGCGGCCTGATCGCCATGATTCGCAGGCTGCAGCCGGACATCATCGTCAACGATCGCCTGCCCGGGCAGGGCGACTATGCCACGCCGGAGCAGACCATACCCGCGGGCGGCATGGCGCGGCCATGGGAAACGTGCATGACGATCAACAACACGTGGGGCTACAACCCCAAAGACCATGCCCACAAACCGGCCGCGGAACTCATCCGCAACCTCTGCCGCACGGCGGGCGGCGGCGGGAACTACCTGCTCAATGTCGGTCCCAGGGCCGACGGCTCCGTGCCGCCCGAGTCCCTCGAGCGGCTCGACGCCATGGGAGCCTGGCTGCGCGTGAACGGCGAGGCCATCTACGGAACGAAGGCCGGCCCAAGGGGCGCTTACCCACCGGGAGCCGTCACGGTCAAGGGCAAGCGCGCCTACGTGATGGTTTTCGGCACTCCCGCGGTGCCGGTCCGCGTCCGGCTCGGCGAGACCACGGTTCGATCAGCGCGGCTCCTGCGCGACGGCAGGCCGGTCGCATGGCGGCAGGAGAACGGCCACGTGGTAGTGGAAGTCGAGGCGTCACGATGGGCGGCCGATGTGACCGTCATCGCACTTGAGACGGACGGAATCAGGGTTGGGATGCCTGGGGCGCGCGTCGAAGCCGACGGCGCCATCACGCTCCCGGCAGGTGCCGCTCACGTCCATGGAGTCCAGCTCTGCTATCAGCCGCAGTACGACGACCTCGGGGCCTGGATGACCCCGACCGATTGGGCCGAGTGGAGCTTCACTGTGCCGATGGCCGGCCAGTACCGCATCGTCCTCGATTGTGGCCTGCCGCCCGGACAGGAGGGCAGTACGGTTGCGGTGGCCGTGGGGCGAACCGAGAGGCGCGTCGTGACCCGCGCCACATCGGATTGGGTGGACTACCGTCCCCTCGCCGTCGGCGTCGTTCGTCTCAATGCCGGCCCTGCCACGCTGCAGTTGCGGTGTCTGTCACTGGCCCGGCAGGCGGTACTGAACCTCAAGGCGATCCGACTCGAGCGGGCCGATATGTGACCCCGGTGACGAATGAGCAGTGGCGGCGCTTCGTTGCAGAGGCCGGCTATCGGACGGATTAGTCCGATCAGTCGGATCGGTCCGATCGGTCCGATCGGTCCGATCATCCCGTCGTGCGCGTCTCGTGGCACGATGCCTTGCGCCCGAAAGGAGAGCACAGAGCGTGAATCGCGAGACGGCCGCAAGAATCGCGCGGGCCGGAGCGATTCTCATAGTGTGAACCGCAACTTGTACTCCGCCAGAACTGAGTGGTGTACCTGGACGGGCACACCAATTGGATTCCGGGATGCCAGTAACGGGCAGCGCTGGGTGCTGTGAAATCGGAGCGCCGCCGGGGATGGGCAGCCTCTGTCGGTTCGTTAGGTCCCTACGTTGGCGCCATATGCAGCAGACCGAATGCGGCAAGCACGGCTATGGTGCTTACGAGCACCACTGCGGCCGCCGCCAGAGCCTGCGCAAGGCTGTGCCGTTGCCGGTGGAGACGCGCCCAAACGACCAATGGGAATCCCAGTCCGAGCCACGCGACCGCTGGATGCACCAGCGCGCTCGCCGTGAGCACGGACGTGGCATAGGCTGCGGCGTGAATGCTCACCTTCCAGAACCGGGTGATCACCATGAACAGGATGCCGTTCGCCAGCATGTTGACTGCTGACGCCTGCAGCGCCACGGGCGCGTGCAGGGCTTCGTAAAGGAGTACGAGGGCCAATGAGCCGACGTTGGCGACCACGAACGGCTCAGCCCTCTGCTCACGCACCATCACGTGCGGGTCGGTGAAGCGGCCCGTGCGCACGCCGATCGCGATCCACGCGCCGGGGAGGACGATCACCAGGGCGAAGAACGGGATGGCGTAGCGGGCAATCTCCGCGAGCGACGTTGTGTGGGATATGATCACCGCCGTCGCACACGCCGAGATAGTCAGGAACGGGCTGGCCGCAGCCGACACGATGAAGGCAACGACGTCTACGAGGCGCTTCTGACCGGCTCCCATACCCGAGGATACCCCGCAACCAAATCTGTGTACTGTGACGCGACCGGCGCACATGGCCCGCCGCTACATCGGCTCTGCGAGGTACCTGCGCATGACAACCTCGTCCACCGTCAAGCGATCGGGTAGCGCGAGCAAGTCGAGAACGACCTGAGCGACGTCTTCGGGCTGCATCCATCCGGTGCGGTCGCGCTCGGGATGGACCATGTCAGCCATCTTCGTGTCAACCGCGCCGGGGCAGACGACATGGACGCGGATGCCGTGGTCCCGAAGCTCCAGGGCCATGACCTTGCTCAGGGAGATGACCGCGGCCTTCATGGCGCAGTAGGGACCCTGGTGTTTGTAAGGCTTCTTGCCGGAGCTTGAGGCGATGTTGATGATCGTGCCGCTGCGGCGGGGCATCATGTGCTGAAGCACGGCGGCGCTGCAGAGGTGCATCGCCCGGTAGTTGACGCGGTAATGCCAGTCAAGCTCCTCTGCCGAGTACTGCCAGACCGGTTTGAACGAGGCTGCCCCGACGTTGTTGACCAGGATGTCCGGCGTCCCCAGTTCGGATACCGCCGGGGCTACCGCGTGTGCGCACGCTTCGGTCTGGGTCAGGTCGGCCGGGATCAGGCAACAACGTCGGTCGGCCTGTTTGATCTCCAAGCGCGTCTGGACGAGTTCCTTCTTACTGCGGGCGATGATGGCCACGTCGGCGCCGTGCTTGGCCAGCGAGATCGCAATGGCGCGACCGATTCCCCGACCTGCGCCGGTGACGACGGCTACCCGGCCCGTTAGGTCAGGCGTCGTCATCCTGCTCCGTCACCTGCCACTCGTGTACGCCGGCTGCCCAGCCCTTCTGGAGTTGCACCACAAGTCGGAACGCGTCGGAAGTTGCGGGCTCGAACTCGACCTCGCACCACGCGTCGAGCTTCACGGGATAGTCGCCCTTGACCTTGACGGGCACCCACCTGTCGCCATCACGGTACTGGATCTGCCAGCGCTCCGGGAGACGGCACGCGCCGCTGCCGGTGTCGTCGAACCAGAACACGCGAGAGGCGGTCAACGTGAGCGGCTTCTTCCAGGTGTACTGCGCCCACTCCTCGGTGCCTTCGTGGGGCCACCAATGGCAGAGCTGCATCGCCCGATCGCGTGACTTGAGCTGCTCGATGCCGTCATGGATCCCTTCCGGCTGTGAGTTGGAGTTCTGGAACGAGACGGAGACCTTGGCCGACATCTCCGGGCCTCCCGCCGGGGCAACCGGCGGCGTCACCGGAAGCCACACGCGCATGGGGCCGGCTGCTCGATTGTCCCACGCGTAGTAGGGGATGGCGGTCAGGCCGACTCTCTGCGGCTCCTGCACGGGACGGTACAGTTCATGCTCCCATGCCAGCGGATCGGCGGCGATGCCTTCGGACTTCAGGACCACGACACCCCCGAGCAGCTTCGCCTTCCTCTCGACTTTGAACGCGGCATCCGGCGGGAGCGCGAAGTCCGTCACCCGGGCCTCGTGGTCGCATTGTTCCACGCAATAGACCAGCGGGCCGCGCTGAAGCGCCGTGTGTCCGATATTCGGCTTGACTGCCGGGTGCGCTTCGATGCGCTCAACGGGCATGTCCATCTCAAGTTCGACCTTGTCACCGTTCCGCCACTTGCGCTGCAACACCAGATAGCCGCGGTCGGTATCCATGCGCGTGCTCTTGCGCCCGTTGACGCTCAGGCGGGCGGTCTGGCACCACCCCGCCTTGCGAAGGCGGAGCTCGAACGCGGCGTCCGCCTTGCGGTCCGGCAGCGAAACGGCGATCGTGACCTTGCCGTCCCACGGATAATCCGTCTTGACATTGAGGTTGACGGGCACGCCGCCGACTTCGGACGAGACCGATCCGGCGATGTAGAGGTTCACCCACAGCGCGTCCTGCGAGACTGCGTATGCGTATTGGCCGAGCGATGCGAGCGTCCGAGTCACATTCGGCGGACAGCATGCGCAGCCGTACCACTCGAGGCGATGATGGTTTCCCTTGCTCTCGAGCGGATTCACATAGAAGTAGCGCTTGCCATCAAGCGAGACCCCGGCCAGAATGCCGTTGTAGAGCGAGCGCTCAACCAGATCGGCGTACTTGGCATCGCCGTAGAGCAGGGCCATACGGTGGTTCCACTGGGCGAGCGCGATGGAGGCGCAGGTTTCCTGATAGGCCGTCAGGTTGGGCAGGTCGTAGTCTGTGGTGAAGCCTTCGTTGTGGGCGGAAGGCCCTATGCCTCCCGTGATGTACATGTTCTTTTCGGTCGTGTTGCGCCATACGCGCCCGAGCATCTTGCGCAGCCCTTCGTCGTCGGTGCGCGCAACGATGTCCGTCACGCCCGACATGAGGTAGGCGGCGCGAACGGCATGCCCCTTGATGCTCCGATGTTCGCGGATCGGCACATCGTCCTGCCAGTAGGTGCCGTCATAGCGATCGAGGGGCGTGTTGTGCTCTCTGGCGAAGAGCTTCGCGCCCCTGTTTTCGGCCATGTGGCGGGCCAGGGCAAAGTAGCGCTTCTCGCCGGTTGCGTCAGCGAGCTTCACGAGCGCCAGCTCGGCCTCCGGATGGCCGCAGTAACCAAGGCGCTTGCTGTCGGCATCGCCGAACGTTCGATCCAGATGGTCTGCGTACTTGACGGCCACGTCGAGGAGGGAGCGCTTGCCGGTTGCCATGAAGTGCGCGACGGCGGCCTCAAATAGGTGGCCTGCGCAGTAGATTTCGTGGTTGTCACGCAGGTTGGTGAAACGCTTGTCCGGCGCGTTGACCTGGTACCAGGTGTTCAGGTAGCCGTCCGGCATTTGAGCCGCCGCAATGCGTGCGATGAAGCTGTCGACACGCGCCTCGAGCTTCGGATCGGGGTGCTGGGCAAGCGAGTAGGACGCGGCTTCGAGCGCCTTATAGGCGTCGGAGTCCATGAAAACCGGCCCTTCGTAGCCCTCACGCTTCCCCTGAGCTGCGCGGTCGAAGTTCCGCATATTGCCGGCCTTCTCGAGTTGATCGAGGCTGTAGGGGATGGAGACCTCTCGGTTGATCTCCACTCGCGGCGCCCAGAAACGATCGGCGATCCGAACCCTGGTGAAAGGCACGGCCCTGAGCTTCATGACGGTGGCTCCTCTCGCAACGGTGTGGGGCTCGGCAACGGCAACGCCGGCAGCGGCCAATGCACCCGTAACAAACGCCATGTGCCCCAACCTGCGGCCATACGCTTCGATGTCAAACACTGCTATACCTCCAGCACGACCGGAACGACAACGGGACGCCTGCCGGTCCGGCGACGCAGGAATCGGGATACGGTGTCTCTGGCAACGGCGCCGGCGCTCTCGTCGTCCACTGCGTCGGAGGCACGCAGTTCGTCAAGGGCCTGCACGACCAGCTCGGCGGCTTCCTCGAACAGGCCGTCTGTGTCCTGCGGTTGCAGGAATCCTCGCGAGACGATCTGGGGACCGTCGAGTATCTCGCCCGTGCTCTCGTCCAGCGCGACGGTTACGACGACCGTGCCTCCGGTGGCTAGATGCCGGCGATCACGCAAGATCGCGTCGCTTACCGTGCCGGCGGACATGCCGTCCACTAGGACGCGTCCGGCAGTAACCGGTTCGCGCATGGCAGCATCCACACCGTCGAGCCACAGCCGGTCTCCGTTGTCGAGCCAGAGGATGCGGTCTACGTCGTAGCCCATCGCTGCGACCATATCCGTGTATGCCTGCATCATGCGGGGCTCGCCGTGGAACGGGATCACATAGAGCGGTCGCGTCAGGCTCAGGATGAGCTTGAGCTCCTCCTGGTTGGCGTGGCCGGAAACGTGAACCGGCGTAAGCAGATCGTAGTAAACGCGGGCGCCCAATCTGATGAGGCGATTGACCGTGCGCCATATGGCGTCCTCGTTGCCCGGGATGGGCGTCGAGGACATGATGACCGTGTCTCCGGGTCGGATGCGAATCCGGTGGCTGTCCCTTGCGATCTGCGACAAGGCGGCGAGCGGCTCGCCCTGACTGCCCGTCGTAAGGATGGCGATCTCACGCGGCGGATACTCATCCATCTCGTCAACGGTGATCTGGAGGTCATCGCGGTAGCTCAGATAGCCCAGTTCGCGCGCAACGCGGATGTTGCGAACCATCGAGCGTCCGGCGATCACTGCCTTGCGGCCATGGCGTTCCGTGACATCCAGAAACTGCTGAATCCTGTGGATGTTGGACGCGAATGTCGTGACAAGAACGCGCCCTTCGGCATCTCCGAAGTGCTCATCGAAGACAGCGCCCACAACCCGCTCGGACGGCACCCAGCCCTTCTTCTCGGCGTTCACCGTGTCGCTGATGAGCAGCATGACGCCCTCGTCGCCCAACTGAGCAAATCGAGCGGCATCGAAGGAACGCCCGTCTACCGGAGTGTGATCCACCTTGAAGTCGCCGGTGTGAACGATGACACCGACAGGGGTGTGGATGGCGAGGCTCACGGTGCCAGGGATGGAATGCGTAACCTGAATGGGCTCAACAGCGATGCTGCCCAGCCTCACGCGCTCGCCGGGCGAGAAAACGTGCAGGCTTGCCGCAGCGAGGAGATCATGCTCATCGAGCCTCTCGCGCGCGAGACCGATGGTGAGCGCCGTGCCGTACACTGGAGCCGCGATGCGTCGGAGCAGGAACGACAGAGCGCCAATGTGGTCCTCGTGACCGTGGGTCAACACGATTCCACGAACCCGTTCGGCGTTTTCGACGAGATAGGTGAAGTCCGGGATGATGAGATCAACGCCCGGCAGGTCGGCCCCCGGGAACGTGACGCCGGCATCTATGACAATGATGTCGTCGCCGCTGCGGACGGCGATCATGTTCTTGCCGATTTCAGCAGCGCCTCCGAGCGGAATGACTTCAACGCCATCCGGCTCGGATGTTGCAGGAGCCGCAAATGGCCATTCGCTAACCTGGGGTTCGGCAATGCCGGCAGTCATGGACACGTATTGTACCCCTGCATCTGCGGGCGTTCCGGGGACGGCATGCCGGTCACTTGCGCGCTCGAAGCACTACGTCCAGCTCTGCCTGCGTCTCGGCCGTGGCGTCGTCGAGGGCCTGCTTCGGGGTCTTCTTGCCGTAGATTGCCGCATCTACGGCTCGCTGCAGCGCACCCATGTAGTATGCCTGAACCGGCATGACGGGCCTCTGATGGCGCGTTTCGAGGAGGATCCTGTAGAACTGGTCAAAGCCCCGCGCCGATCGCAGCGACTTGAACGCGGGCGAACGTCGCGCTCCCGGCATGAGGCCCATCTCGCTCCCGATCAGGGATGTTCCGGCATCGTCGGCGCAGAGCCACCGGATCAGCTTCCACCCCTCGTCGGGGTGCTTCGAGCCGCTCGGAAGCGCCATGCACCAGCCTCCGACCCATGACGAGTGCTGCTCGCCGTCCGGAGGAGCCGGGATGAACGTCATGCCGTAGTCCAGGTCCGGCGCGTATCGCTTGATGTCCTCTATGCCGCTGATGTGGAGACAGCGCATGGACATCTGGCCAATGTAGAACGGATCGAGCTGCGCGGTACCGAAGCCCTGCTGCAGGCTCGTGATCCGTGTCACGTCGTAGCGCTTGGCGTATGAGACCATCCACTCGAGCGCCTTGACCACGCGCGGGTGGTTCGCCGTGATGCGGTGCGCCGAGTCGTCGTAGAACGAGCCGCCGAAGGCCCATCCCCATGTGAACAGCGAGTTCGTGCCGCCGTACTGAGCCCATGGGATGAAGCCGATGCGCTTGATGTTCCCGCCCTCGAGCTTGGTAAGACGCTCGCAGGCTTGATCAAGGTCGGCAATCGTTGTCGGCGGCCGATCGGGGTCAAGCCCCACCGAGCGAAAGTCGGCCTTGTTCCAGACAAACGCGAAGTTTGGGTCGGCGCAGAAGGTCATCGCCCATGTCTTGCCGCGATAGCTGTTCTGACGCCAGCACGGGTCGAAGTAGTCCGTTGGCAGGATCCCTGACTGGGCGACGTAGGGATCGAGCGGCTGAAGCGCCCCGCGCTCTGCCCACTCGGCAACCTGGGGACCGTCAACGAAGATCACATCGGGCGGTCGTCCGGCAGCGACGCTGGTGAAGAACTTCTGATTGTTCGATAGGTCGTTGGGCGTGAACAAGACGCGCAGCTTGATGTCGGGATTCAGCTTCTCGTAGGCTGCCATGACCTTCTCGATGCGCGGAGTCATGGCTCCGCCCCACGGGTGCCAGACGGAAATCAGGGTCCGGCCGTCGGGAGTGCGGCTCTCCGAACGATGCGAGCATCCCGTGGCAGCAGCGAACAGACACAGCGCGGGCACCCACACATTCCGAATGACGAGAGACCGCTTCACCATAGGAAGACACCTCCATGCAGATACGCATCCGCGAGCCGAATCACCCATATCGCAATCAGGACGGCAAAGACGATCCAACCGGCAGCGCGATGGCGTAGAAACCGGGTCCACCGACGAAGCGCGGGCCTCAGGCCGGGACGAACCGTGTAGAGGGCGCACCACAGGGCTGTGCCGGCGAGGAACGCGAACGTGATAGGACCCAGAGGATGATACCGGACAGCCAGGTCGAAACGGCCCAGCCAGAGCGAACCGAGCGAGCGAGTGAGACCGCATCCGGGACATGGAACGCCGAATGCCGCGCGAAAGAGGCAGGGCGGGCCGTGCAGACTCGAGTGAGTCAGCAAGAGCGACAGCAGGAGCGCCGCAGCTGCGACGGCCCCGATCCATGCGACGTTCTGATCACCGACGCGTCGGTCTCGTTCGCTATCGGCTATCCCAGTAACCTCGCGGCGGTGGCAGCTCCTCCTCCGAATATCGCAAGGAGGACGATCGCCAGTTTGTACTCGTGCTCGAACTCAAAGATCGCGTAGAACAACCAGTAGAGACCGCACAACAGTGCGCCGATGCCTTTCCAGACCGAGTTGCCGAACGCGTGGACGAGAACCACAAGCCAGCAGCCCAGCGAGACCAGCGCCAATAGCCCCGAAACGGTAGGTATGAGCATGGAAGCCTCCGTGCACGTACTACGAACGGCGCCGCCGTTGGTTGCAGGCGTCACTGATAGGGACAGAAGGTCTGTAAGCCGGGTTCTGTGTTTGTGTGGCCATCTATCTGGGATCACGATCGCTCGTGACCTCAAGCGGCTCTACCCGGAGGGTCCGCGGGCCGCCTCATCCCCTCCTGCTCGAGCCTTGCTCCCGATGGGGTTTGACAGGCCGACCGGTCTCCCGGCCGCCGGTGCGCTCTTACCGCGCCTTTTCACCTTTGCCGTTCTTCAGCCTTCGACCTTCAGCCTTCAGCCTTCAGCCTTCAGCCTTCGACCTTCAGCCTTCGACCTTCAGCCTTCAGCCTTCGACCTTCAGCCTTCAGCCTTCGACCTTCAGCCTTCAGCCTTCAGAACGGCCGTGTGTTTTCTGTGCCACTTTCCGTCGGGTCGCCCCGCCCGGACGTTATCCGGCATCGTGCCCTGTGGAGCCCGGACTTTCCTCCCCGATCACACGACCGGAGCGGCCACCCGACCTTCTGTCCGAGGGGATTGTAGCACCTCGGCGTCCGGATCGTCCGTCGAACCAGAATCGTCATGATCCTGCAGGAAGCCAAGCAGCATACATCGAAACCTAACGCGAGGCGCGCCCACCGAAGCGCGCGCCCTTGAGGGAGAGGATAGCTATGGTGATCGGCGTACCGAAGGAGATCAAACCGGACGAATACAGGGTCGCTATGACCCCGGCAGGCGTCGAGACGCTCGTCGAGGCCGGGCACTCCGTTGTCGTCGAAGCGAACGCCGGTCTCGGTACAGGGATCACGGATGCCGAGTACGTTGCCTGCGGAGCCACGATTGCGGCTGCGCCTGCCGATGTCTATGCCGCTGCCGATCTCATCGTGAAGGTCAAGGAACCGCTCGAGCAGGAGTACGCGCTGGTTCGTCCCGGCCAAACGCTGTTCACGTACTTCCACTTTGCGGCCAGCGAGAAGCTCACCAGGGCGATGGTGGATGCGGGATGTGTCTGCCTCGCTTACGAGACGATCCAGCTACCGGATCGCAGCCTGCCGCTCCTGACCCCGATGAGCGAAGTGGCGGGTCGCATGGCAGTCCAGGAGGGAGCCAAGTTTCTCGAGAGGCCCATGGAGGGGCGCGGCATCCTGCTCAGCGGAGTGCCGGGGGTGCCACCCGCTCGCGTTGTGATCCTCGGCGGCGGCATCGTTGGAGCGAACGCCGCAAAGATCGCAGCCGGATTCGGCGCGGACGTGATCGTGCTTGACATCAATCTCGAACGTCTGCGGTACCTTGATGACGTCATGCCGCCAAACGTCACGACCGTGTTCTCGAACAAGCACAACGTACGGCAGGCAATCCGTGAGGCCGATCTGGTGATCGGAAGCGTGCTAAGGCGCGGGGCCAGGGCTCCCGTCCTCGTCACGCGCGAGATGATCTCAACGATGCGCAAGGGCGCCGTCGTGGTTGATGTCGCCGTGGATCAGGGGGGCTGTTTCGAAACCACCCGACCGACGACGCACAGCAACCCAACCTACATCGTTGATGGCGTGGTTCATTACTGTGTCGCCAACATGCCGGGCGCCGTTGCCGGGACCTCCACGTATGCGTTGACGAACGAGACGCTCCAGTACGTAAAGCGGCTTGCCAGGGATGGATGGAAGCGTGCTGCAAGCGAGCATCTGCCGCTGCGGCATGGACTGAACGTCGTCGAAGGCAAGGTGGTATTCCCTGACATTGCGGAGCAGTTTGGGTACGCGCTGACGCCGGTCGAAGAGGTGCTGGTCTGAGCGACGCGCATCTGCCATCGTCGGGCGGGGCGGCGCGCCTCGCTCGCGGACTCGCCTTCGCCGGCAGTCTCAGCAACTACCGGGGCGTTGTTGCGCTCCTGGTCGTATTTGTGCTCGGGTGCTTCTACACTCCGGTCGCGCGCGATACTGGCCTGCCGATCTTCCTGTCCATGCGGACGCAGCTCGACATCCTCTTCGAGTATTGCGAATACGGGCTGCTTGCGACGGGCATGACCCTGGTCATTCTGAGCGGCGGCATTGACCTCTCCGTTAGCTCGGTCCTGGGCTTTTCGGCTACGCTATTCGCGCTGCTTACCGTCGGCTATGGATGGGGCGTGGGCCCCGCCATCGCCGCGGTTGTCGCGAGCGGCGCTGTCGCCGGATTGGTCAACGGAACGCTCGCCGCACGATTCCGCATCCAACCGTTCGTCGCTACGCTGGCAATGATGACCGCAGCACGCGGTGCAGCCAAGCTCGTGTCGGGAGGCATCAAGGTCCAGCCTGCGGCACAGCCCTGGTACAAGCTCACACAGGATACGCCGGAGTTCTTTCGGTGGATGACGACGGCCATACCCGGATTGGGGGTGCAGCCTGCGACACTGCTGTTCCTCATCAGCATCATCGTCATGGCCGTTGTTGTAAAGAGGTCGAGCTACGGGCGGAAGCTGTACGCCATCGGCGGCAACGAGGAAGCCGCGCGCCTTGCCGGCATTCCCGTATCGCGCGTGAAGCTCCAGACCTATGCGCTCTGCAGCATGTTCGCGGCTGTCGCGGGCATCGTCAACTGCTGTCGGCAGGACATCGGTGACCCTGAGGCGGGGTTCACGTTCGAACTCGACGCCATTGCGGCAACGGTGATCGGCGGTACCGCGCTGACGGGCGGGCGCGGCGGCATGATGTTCACGCTGATCGGCGTGCTCATCATGGCATACATCAACAAGATACTCAGTCTCAACGCGGTGGCCATTGACCGCCGCATGATCATCCAGGCCGTCATCATCGTGGTGGCGGTCCTGATCCAGCGTCAGAAGAGAGGGTAGGCATGAAACGTATCACGATCCTGCTTTGCGCCGGAGCCGTCATGCTGGCCGGTTGTCAGGCGCAGAAACCTGATACCGCAACCAAGCCGGAGACCCCCGGCGGCGAGTCCAAGAAGTACGTCATCGGCATGTCGCAGTGCAACAGAGGCGAACCATGGCGCGTCCAGATGGACACAGACGTCGCTGAGGCGGCGAAAGCCCATCCGGAGCTGACGGTGCTCTTCAAGGATGCCCAGAACAAGGCCGAGATGCAGCAGAGCCACGTCCGCGAGTTTGTACAGCAGAAAGTGGACCTGATCATCATCAGCCCGAAGGAAGCTCGGCCGTTGACGAAACCGGTCGCAGAGGCGATGGATGCGGGCATTCCGGTGATCGTGCTCGATCGGAAGGTCGAGGGCGACAAGTTCACTTGCTTCATCGGGGCCGACAACGTCAAGATCGGGCGCGAGGCGGGCAAGTACCTCGTCAAGCTCCTCGGCGGCAAGGGCGAGATCGTGGAGCTCAAGGGATTGATGACCTCAACGCCCGGTCAGGAGCGTCACAACGGCTTCATGGAGGGCATCGCAGGTTCGCAGATCAAGGTCATCTTCGAGGCGGATTGTCAGTGGCTGGAGCCAAACGCGCAGCGTGAGATGAAGTCGGCGCTCTCGCGGTTCCCGAACATTGACGCCGTCTACGGTCACAATGACCCGAGCGCGCATGGCGCCTACCTTGCGGCGCGTCAGGAAGGTAAGGGGCGCGAGAAGACCATCAAGTTCATCGGGATTGATGCGCTTCCGCACGAGGGTGTCAGGTACGTCAAGGACGGCGTTCTGACGGCTACGTTCCAGTACCCGACCGGCGGCAAGGAAGCGATTGACACGGCCCTGAAGATACTCAAGGGCGAGCAGGTGGAGAAGACCATCACGTTGGGTACCCGCATCTTCACAGCGGACAACGTGGACGCAGGCGGCGAGGAGCTGTAAGGCAGCGAGGACGAGAGAAAAAAGTGGGCCGGAGCGTGTGTCCACGCGTCCGGCCCGCTCCCTCTGAGTTCTCCGGCCTACAACACTCCGGAGAAGCCCCAACACGAAGAGGGGAGGCATGGGGTTTCCCCCTAACCGAGCTGCACCCTCATAGACGGATCGCCTCCGGCACGGTAACACCCTGTGCCCATGATTTGTGGAATCTCAATGCCAGAATTCCCAGGGAGTTGCACTACGAACACGCGCCGCGCGTGGGCCGAAGTTGACCTTGCGGCCATTGAACACAATCGGTCCATACTGGCGAAGGCTGTCGGGCCCGACACGCGGGTGATGGCGGTCGTCAAAGCCGATGCCTACGGTCACGGCATTGGCCCGGTCTGTCGCGCACTGGCCCGATCGGAGCCTCAGGGATGGTTCGGTGTCGCGACTATCGCTGAAGCGTGGGCCGTGCGTGAGGCTGCTCCCGAAGCCCGGATTGTGATCCTGACAGCGACGCTGCCCGAGGATGCGGGAGAGATCGTCTCATGTCGGGCCACCCCTGTCCTGAGCGATGCTTCGGGAGTGTCGTCTCTGGCCCGTGCCGCCGCGAAGGCCGGCGTCCGCCTGCCTGTCCACATCGAGGTTGACACCGGTATGGGCCGCTCTGGCGTACTGCCAAACCGGCTCGATGGCATTGTCGAGGAAGCGCTCGACAATGAGAGCCTGACCCTTGAGGGGCTGATGACCCACTTTCCGAACGCTGATGGATGCCCGCAACAGGCAGAAGCTCAGGCCGAAGCACTGCGGATGCATGCCGAACGTCTGACGGCGCGTTTCGGTGTGCGTGTCATGCTGCATGCCGCCAACAGCGCGGCGGCGATCAGCCTGCCCGGCACGTGGTTCGACATGGTGAGGCCGGGCATGGCCCTGTACGGTATGTTGCCCGCGCTTTCAATGGCGTCCCAGACCCATGCTATGCCGTCTGGGAAGGAGCCGGGTCGTTCCGCAGATGTCAGTATGTCCGACTTTCGACCGGCGCTGTCGCTATACGCGACCGCATCGCTGGTCCGCGGCCTGCCGAAGGGACACGCCGTAAGCTATGGCGGGACCCATGTACTGCAGCACGATGCTCGGATCGCCACTGTCAGCATCGGGTATGGCGACGGATACCCGCGGGCGCTCAGTAACCGGGGCGCGACGATCATCCGTGGACGGCTTGCTCCGATTGTCGGACGCGTGTGCATGGACCAGTTGATGGTTGATGTGAGCAACGTGCCGGACGCAGCAGCCGACGACGTCGTAACGCTCATTGGGCGAGACGGGGACGAATGCATCCGGGCTGAAGAACTCGCAAGACTGATCGGAGCCACCGAGCACGAGATCACCACGTGCCTCACGTCGCGCGTCCCGAGGCTCTATGCAGGCATATGCTAGAATACGATAGCTCCCGTCAGGGGAAGTACACGAAGGAGCTGCCTGCAACCATGCCCATATACGAGTACCGATGCTCCGAATGCTCGAAGACGTTCGACGTCCTGCATCGGACTACGCGCATTTCGGAAACCAAATGTCCTTCGTGCGGCAGCGAACGCGTCGCGCGACTGGTGTCGGCATTTGCCGTCAATCACGGTCTTACGCCGTGCGGCACGCGCGCTGCCGAGGCGCCACCCAGCTGCGGCATCGGCGCAGGCGACTCTGCGTGCGCGTCGTGCTGCCGCGTTCCGTCGTGACAAGCGGATCGCGCTTTGCAGTCAGAGCCATCAGGCACAGGCGCCCCGCGCTTTGCGGCCATTGACATAGGTTCCAACACCGTTAAGCTCACGATCGTTGACCGGGGCGTGGACGGCGGGTTGGTGCCCGTGCTGGATGCTGGGGTTACCACACGAATCGGAGAGGGAATCCGGCACAGGCGTCTCGCCGAAGAACCGATGCGCCGCACGCTGGAGGCTCTCGAACGGTGTATGGCGGTCTGTGCCGAGCATGCGGTGGATCGGGTACGAGCTGTTGGGACCTCGGCCATACGCGATGCACGGAACAGCGCCGAGTTCCTTGAGCGTGCGCAGGCCATCGGGCTACCGATAAACGTCCTTTCCGGAGATGATGAGGCAAGGCTGTCGGCGCTGGCGGTGCGGTCCGACCCCCTGTGGCGGGGCGCAGACAGGCTGGCTGTGGTGGATATTGGAGGCGGCAGCACCGAGGTCATCTGCGATGGGCGCGACAATGCTGCCCTGAGCGGCCGAGTAAGCCTGCAGCTCGGGGCTGTTCGGCTCACGGAAGCCTGCATGCATACGGATCCGCCGACTGCCGAGGAACTTGCCGGGGCCAGACGCTCGTGCGATGTCGCTCTGGAGGAGGTGAGATGCGTCTGGCCGCCAGATACCGTAATGGCGGTCGGCGTCGGCGGCACAGTGACCAATCTCGGCGCCGTCCATCTCGCGCGCCGCAGGACGCCCAACGCGAGCCTCCACGGAACGCAGCTTCAGGTGTCGGATGTCGCGCGGCAGGTCGAGGCTTTCGCGTCGGTATGTCTTGATGAGCGCCGACGCACCCCGGGACTTGATCCGGCGCGCGCCGACGTGATCGCCGCTGGAGCGATCATCTTGGAACGAACGCTGGTGCGGCTCGGGGTCGAGTGCGTCTCCGTGAGCTGTCGCGGACTTCG
>JBBIQU010000003.1:58140-60498 GCA_037442185.1 Chthonomonadales bacterium
CTGTATGAGATGTACGACGGCTGAAGGGTGAGTGTTCATCAATGAGCTGGAGCCGCTATGAGAGGCTGGAGAGACCGCGGAGGCGACGGAAGCGCAGCCCGGTATGCGGCTGTCTGATTGGCCTGGCAGTTGTGATCCTTGCGGTTGTCCTCGGCGGCCTCTATGCGGTGTCTGGCCGCGATGGGGCGCCTGTGGTAACCGGCGCCGATCGCGACAAGGCGGCTGCAGAGCTTCGGGAAGTCCAGCGGGAGATCGAGACAATCGCCGCCGATGCCCGATCGGGAGTCAAGCGCGACTTCGAGGTGACGGTGACGGATTACCAACTGAACCACTGGTTGACGGAAGACGCGGCGGTGCGCAGAGCGCTGACCGCGCGACGCGTGGAGGATGCTTGGGTCAGCATCCACGACGGCGCCATGCACGCGACGGTGCTCCGGTCGGTCGGCACCCTCACTGTTCAGGTCAAGGCTACCCTGGAGCCGGAGATAGGCGAGGACAACTCCATTCGCGCGCGGATATCGGACATATCCGTGGGCAGGATCGGAGCGCCGCGCGCGATGGCCGAGCGACTGGCCGAAGAGATCGGAAGGCTGATCACCGAGAAGGTCAGCAGAAAGGGAGTGCGATTCTCGTCCGTGAGCGTTGCCGAGAATCGCGTCATCGTTCGGGGACGGACTGAATGAAGGCCGGGGCTACGCGACCTTCTCCCGACCTGTGATCCAGGTCAGGTATGCCCCCGAGAGATTCCTCGCCCGGAAACCGTTCTGGGTGAGTATTCTGCACGCGTAGTATGATCGCTGACCCGACCTGCAGTAGGCCACGATTTCGCGCTCCCTCGGCAGCTCGCCCAGCCGGCTTCGGAGGCAGTTGAGCGGGATGTGAACCGCCCCCGGTATGAAGCCTTCGCTCCACTCGTCGTCCTCGCGGACATCCAGGAGCACGGTCTTGGCAGGGTCCAGGTTCTGAATCTCATCGCAGAATGCCATCCTGACGAGTCCCCTTCTGACGTTGGTGGCAATCATGCCGGCCAGGTTAACGGGATCCTTCGCGGAACCGAATGGGGGCGCGTAGGCCAGCTCGATTTCGGCAAGTTGCTCGACGGTCCAACCTGCCTGAATGGCAGTCGCGAGCACGTCTATCCGTTTGTCCACTCCCGAGCGTCCGATGGCCTGAGCGCCGAGCAGTCGGCCCGTGTCGGGCGAGTAGAACACCTTTAGCGTGATGGGGGATGCGCCAGGATAGTAGCCGGCGTGGCTGCCGGGATGCAGATGAACGGCCTCAAACGGCATTCCCGCGGCGTTCAACATCCTGGTGTTGGCGCCGGTGCCGCCGACAACAAGGTCAAAGACGCGCATGATGCCGGTGCCGAATGTGCCGCGATACACGGCGTTGCCGCCAAGCGCGTTCTCCGCGGCGATTCGTCCCTGGCGGTTGGCGGGACCCGCGAGCGGCAGCAACATCGGCTGATCGGTTACGGCGTGGCGCACCTCCACTGCGTCACCGACGGCCCATATACTGGGGTCGCTCGTGCGCATTCCGCTGTCCACGAGGATGCCGCCGGTTGTGCCTAGGCGAAGTCCGGCTGACCGCGCAAGCCCTGTCTCGGGTTTGACCCCCATGCCCAGGATGACGAGGTCGGAAGATATGCGCGCACCCGAATTCAAGACCACCACGGAGGCGGCGCCGTCTGCCGCCGAGAACGGAGCCTCAAACTGGGCTACCGGATCGGAGAGGTGCAATGCAACACCGTTGGCTCGAAGCGTTTGGTGGATTACGGCGGCCATCTCGGGATCCACGAAGGCCGCAACCTGGGGAAGGGCCTCGACCACCGTGACCCGCATGCCCCGGTGGGCGAGCTGCTCGGCCATCTCGAGACCAATGTAGCCGCCACCGATGACGGTCGCTCGACCGTCGGGGTGAGCAGACGCCCATCGCTCTATGACAACGGCGTCGGGCACCGAACGAACCACGAAATGCCCGGGGCGATCAATGCCCGGGATCGGCGGCTTCAACGGCGTTGCCCCGGTGGAGAGAATCAGCGCATCGTATGTCTCTTCGGAGGAACTGCCGTCCGCCTGCTTCAATGTGATCGTCTTACGCGCCGTATCAATGCCGACAGCCTCGGTGTTGACCCTTACATCGAGGTTGAAACGCGCCTTCAGTTTCTCGGGGGTCTGGACGAGGAGATCGGCCTCATCGGCGATCTCGCGGCCCACATAGTAAGGCAAGCCGCAGTTGGCAAACGAAACATGCGGCCCGCGCTCAACAACGAAGATCTCGGCCGACTCGGATAGCCTCCTCGCTCGCGCGGCGGCGCTTGCGCCTCCGGCGACGCCCCCGATCACAACCAGTTTCGTT
>JBBIQU010000004.1:0-7111 GCA_037442185.1 Chthonomonadales bacterium
TACAACGGCGGTTGCGCGCGTGCCTGTAGGGGCGTATCAGCCGGACGGACCACCTACCGATCAACGGACATCACCCTCCGACCGGTTGGTGGACGCCATGATTACGCGATGCGAGACACACCCTCGGCGGCTGCCCGGAAGGATGACCTCATGCGCGTGCAGAACTCTGGGAGCGATATGGCAGGCACTCTCAGGCTCTGTACCACCACGAGCGGCGTGAATGTCGGAGCGCTACAGCGCGACGGCCGCGCGCTGCTGATCGGATGCGCTCGACCGGACGAGCTGGCGCGCATGGGTATCAGCCCCGGCGACGTCGAGTGGGTCATGCTCACGCACCACCACCGCAACGTCGCCGATGGAATCGGCGAACTGGTCGCGCAGGGCGTCAAGCTGGCCGTACCGGAATCCGAACGAGCCCTGTTCGAACGGGCGCGCGACCGTTGGGCCAATGACGCCTTCCGCATTCACGCCTACCACTACCATCCGTCCAACCGCACGCTGCGCGAGAACGTGCCGGTTGCACACGGTCTGACCCACGGCGAACGCTTCCGTTGGCGAGGCACGGCAATCGAGTGTCTGGCGACGCCGGGGCCATCGGCGGGAGGAATGAGCTTCCTGATCGAAGACAGCGATGTCACGCATGCGTTCATCGGTGAGCTCATGAGCGGCGACGGGAGACTGCACGACTTCCATTTGCTGCAGGGGCGACGCCCGTTTTCCGGCGGCGAGCTCATGGAGTACCACGGATTCGGCGAGCGCGCATCGGATGTCGTCCGATCGCTGGAGACCGTACAGGCTCGGAAGCCATCGTTGATGGTGCCATCGGTTGGCGCGATTGTCCGCCGACCTGGCCACTCGGTGTCCCTGTTGCGCAGCCGGGTGGAAGCCTGTATGCGCAACTACCATTCCATCAGCGCGTGCCGATGGCATTTCCCCGGCGCGTGGCCGGACGTGCCTGATGTGCTCTCCGACCTGAGGAAGCGCTGCCGCCCGCTGCCGGAGTGGGTCGTCGAAGTCGGAGGGACGTCGAGGCTGATCCTGGCCCATGATCGTGCCGGTGTCCTGATTGACTGCGCCGGAGACGTACCTGAGCGCATCTCGGCCATGCGCGCCGATGGCCGGCTCGGTCGTGTCGAGGATCTCTGGATCACGCACTACCATGACGACCATGTCCAGCATGTCAACGCGTTCCGCGCGCGGGAACGCTGTTCGGTGGTCGCGCATCACACGATGGACGAGATCCTGATCTCGCCGGAGTCGCACTTCCTGCCGTGTCTGGACCCGAATCCCATCGTCCCTGACCGAGTCACCGAGCATGCCGACACGTGGACCTGGCATGGCATGAAGTTCACTGCCTACGACTTGCAGGGCCAGACGTATTACGATGCCGCTCTGCTTGTGGAACAAGGCTCGGAGCGCGTCCAATTCGTGGGCGACTCCTTCACTCCGGGCGGTCTTGATGACTACTGCGCCCAGAATCGGAACCTCCTCGGGAAAGGCATCGGGTTTGACCGCAGCCTCGCCCTGTTGGAATCCCTCGGCCCGGACGTGCTGCTGGTCAATCAGCACGTTCCCGGCGCGTTCGTCTTCTCGCGGGCCGAAGTGCGCGATATGCGCCGAACTCTGGACGAGCGCCGGAGGCTGTTCGGGGAGCTTCTGGATTGGGACGATCCGAACTTCGGGCTCGACCCGCTGTGGGTGCGCCTCGATCCCTACTACAGGCGAGAGCCGGCAGCGAAGCAGGTGGACTGGGATGTGTGCGTGTTCAACCATGCGCCGGTCGCGCGGCGCTTCACAGTGGAGCTGCATGTGCCGACCGGTTGGCGCGCTATCGCGGGAAAGGCCACGCTCACCGTGCCCGGACGGGCGCAGGGCAGGGCTGCCGTCTCGGCGCTCTCGGCTGAGAAGGCCGTAGGGCGCGTGGTGGTAGGGCTGTCGGTGAGCATCGAGCGCCGCGCTCTCGGCGACATTGCCGAGGCGATTGTGGACGTAATATGAGAGATCCCCGTCCGGTCGCAGAAGTCATCAGCGAGCACGGCGTGGCGGCTGCCATCGGCATGAAGCACGTCGCCAGCCTGCTCTATACGTACCGATGCACGCTCTCCTGCAAGCACTGCTGCTTCTACTGCAGTCCCCGACGGCCTGCGACGCGGCCCTCGACCGAACAAGCTGTCGAGTGGCTGAGGCAGCTTCATGAGTCAGATCGGGTGATCCACATTGCCGGCGGCGAGGCGATGATGTTCTATGACGATCTGCTGGCCATATGTGTCGCGGCCAATCGCGTTGGAGTGTCACCGCACTTCATCGAGACCAACGCAACCTTCGCTCGGACGGATGCCGTGACACGCGACCGACTCGTGCGCCTCCGCGATGCGGGTGTGCAGGGGCTGCTCATCAGCGCGGATCCCTACCATCAGCGGCTGTGTCCGCCCGCCAATCGGAAGCGGTGTCGCGATATCGCCGTCGAGGTTTTCGGGGAGCGGAACGTGTCGGCCGGCAACCACACCGAGGCCGAGCTGCAGGACTTCCGGGCGATCGGCCGTGACCCCGAGCGCCTTGGTGACTGGACGCGCCGCCATCCGCCGCTTCTCTCGGGGCGCGCAGGCGATGAGCTGGCAGCCTACTTCGCCGATCGTCCCGCACATGAACTGACCGATGCCATGTGGCACGGCGGAGCCGACGATCCTTCGTGTCGGCTGGAGTTCGACCCGGAGACGATGTGGGAGATCCACATTGACCCGTACGGTAATCTTCAGACCTGCTGCCTCATTGTCGTTGGCAGCGTCCACGAGCGTCCGTTGCCCGAGTGGATGCGCGACGGCTTCCTGGGGCGCAGCCCGGTCGTGGATACGGTGTACCACGAGGGACCGATGGGCTTGCTGAGGCTCGCGCAGAGCCTGGGATATGAGCCGCGAGTCGGGTACCCGCAGAAGTGCGGCCTGTGCTGGGAGGCCCGCAAGTTCCTGCGGCCCCATTTCCCGGACGCCCTCGGGCCCGACGAGGCCTACGTGGCCGATCCGGCGGATTGAGCGCAGAATGGACGTAGCCGGGCGCGCGCGACCTCTGCTTGGATGGACCACCCAATGGACATCGCGAGTCTGCGGCCGCTGATGCGCCGGAATGTGCCTTCAGTTCAACAACGCGTCTGAGATCAACTGCCTGATGGGGAGCGCTGGACCATGACCCTGCCTGAATGCCGAACCAAGATCATCGCCACCGTCGGACCCGCGTGCGACGATCCCTCGGTCATGCGTGCGATGATCGAGGCGGGAATGGATGTTGCCCGCCTGAACTTCTCGCACGGGTCGCTCGACGACCACCGCCGTCGGATCGCGCTGGTGCGGGGCGTCGCCCACGAAGCCGGACGCCGTGTCGCCATAATGGCGGACCTGCCTGGACCCAAGATGCGCATCGGTCCCCTGGAACCGGAGATCATCACTCTCAGCGCCGGAGACCGGTTCACCCTCACCACACGCGAGACGACGGGCAGCCGGACGCACGCATCGGTGACGTTCGAGCGTCTGCCGAGCGTCGTTCGGCCGGGGGACCCGCTATACCTGAACGACGGGCTGGTGCATCTCAGAGTCGAGGCGGTTGAGGGTTGCGACGTTCGCTGTGTCGTGGAGGTCGGCGGCGAGCTTCGCTCGCGCAAGGGGCTCAACTTGCCGGGCCTGAACCTTGGAGTGTCGGCGTTCACGGAGCGCGACCGGGAGCTACTGATCTTCGCGCTCCAAGAGGGCGTGGATGCCGTAAGTCAATCGTTCGTCGAGAGCGCGGCCGATATCGAGGCCCTTCGCGCCGCCGCGAGAGAGATGGGGCACGAGCCCTTCGTCATCGCCAAGATCGAGCGCGCCGCGGCGCTTGAGCATGCCGAGGAGATCATCGAGGCCGCGGACGGCATCATGGTGGCTCGCGGTGACCTTGGCGTCGAGATTCCCATCGAGAGGATTGCCCTGGTACAGAAGGATCTCGTTCGCAAGGCAAACCTGCGCGGTTGTCCGGTGATCGCCGCCACCCAACTCCTCGAATCGATGACCTCCAGCCGCATTCCCACGCGAGCCGAAGCCACTGATGTGGCCAATGCCGTGCTTGACGGCGCCGACTGCCTGATGCTCTCGGGCGAGAGCGCCGTCGGGGCGTTCCCAGTGGAGAGCGTCGCCATGCTGGCGCGTATTGCCGCCACGATTGAGGCCATTAGGCCGGGGGGCATTCGCGGGGCGCTCGAACGGCGCGCGAGCGTGCCCGACCCGGACCTGCGCGATCTCATCGGCGTAAGCGTTGGAGCCATGCTTGAGCGCTTCCAGCCGGCGGCCATCGTGGTCCCGAGCAAGACCGGAGGGACCGCCCGAAGCATCGCCAGATTTCGACCGACACCGTGGATCATTGCGGTGAGCCCGTGCGACGCAACCTGCAATGGCCTGCAGTTCTCGGCCGGCGTCCACCCGATATGCGAGCAAGGGGATGTTGACGACTGGAGTCGGTACATTCGAAAGCATATCAGCGGCCGGCTCGTAAAGGGCGATGTCTACATGCTCGCTGCCGGACCTTCGCCTCGCCATCCTGACGCCAACATGCGCCTGGAAATGGTAGACCTGAGGAACGTCTGAGCCGAGCGATTCTCGGTGCATTCGCGCCAGTATGTCGTCCAGAACTCTTGACGCGGTTGGCTTCCGATGTTATAATGCATTCGTATGCATTCGGTGAAGCACGCTTCGAAGCGCCGGGTGACTGCCCGCGACATCGCGAAGGACCTGGGCTTATCCCAGTCCACAGTTTCGCGCGTGCTCAGCGGTGCGCCGAACTACAGGTTCTCCGAGGAGACGCGCCGCCGCATCCTGGAAGGCGCCGAGCGCCTCGGCTATCGCCCGCACGCAGTCGCCCGGTCTTTGCGCGAACGGCGCACGCGCGTTATCGGATTCTGCAGCCGCCACGGCGATCTCGATGCGCGCAATCTGTTTCTAGCCGAGATCATCGGCAGCTTGCAGAGGGCCTGTTCCGACGAGGGCGAGTTCCTGCTCCTCTACAACTTCGGCCCGGACGCAAGCGATGACGATGCGTTTGACGAGCTCGTATCCGGGCGCATTGACGGCCTCATCCTCCACGCCGATGACACCGATCCGCTGATCCAGCGCCTTGCTCAGACGACGTTGCCGATGGTGGCCATTGCCGACCGCATTGCCGCAGTGCCGTCGGTCGTCTGCGATGATCGCGCGGGGATCGCGCTGGCGATCCAGCACTTGGCCGGTCGGGGGCACGAGCGCATCTGGTTCGCGCACGCGCCGGTCGTGCTCGCCTCGGTTCGGGATCGTGTTGAGGCCTATCGAGCCGCAATGACGGTCCTCGGCCTGACGCCCGTGCCGGTTGAAGTCCATTACGAGGCTGTCGCGCCGGTCCTGGACCTGATCCGCGAGTCGCCGGACCCGCCGACTGCAGTGTGCTGCTGGAATGATGCGACGGCTCTGATCCTGACCGACGCTTGCCGCAGGTCCGGCCTGCGAGTGCCCGAGGACCTGGCTGTGGTGGGTTTCGATGGTCTTCTCGATCAGCGGCTGGTCTGGCAGCGGCTGACGACGGTTTCGGCCCACTGGCCGGAAGTGACCAAAGCGGCCCTCGGAGTGCTGCGGACGAAGATGACTGGCGAACCCGTCCCGCGCGAGACCGTCATTCCTGTGTCGCTGAGGATAGGAGAGACGACCTGAACCATCGGCTGCGTTGCGCTTTGCGCTGTTTTTCCTGTTGCTGCATACGAATGCACATCACGCCACCCGGCGCTGCGTGCGTCAGCGCCAACAACCCAACGAAGGGAGTAGTGCAATGGTAAGGAAACCGTCAGGGTTCACCCTGATCGAACTGCTCGTGGTGATCGCGATCATCGCGATCCTAGCAGCCATCCTGTTCCCGGTGTTTGCCCAGGCTCGCGAAAAGGCCCGCGCGATCTCGTGCCTCTCGAACCTGAAGCAGATGGGCACAGCCATCATGATGTACGTTCAGGACTACGACGAACTCTATCCGCTCGCCGCGACGCTGTACTCGGACGGGACGCGGACTGACTGGCGCATGGTGATCCTGCCCTACATCAAGAACGGGTCGCTGGGCGTGGCGCAGACCGGTGACGGAACGGTTGTGGGCGGTATCTTCAGCTGCCCGAGCACATCAAGCTCCAAGCGGATATATGGAGCGCACGGCGCCATCATCCACTATCCCACCATGTCGAACAATGCGGTCTGGTCGCCCGTGGGCCTCGGCGCGCTGAACCGGCCGGCTGAGATTATCCTGGTTACGGAAGTCGGCTACGGCACGGACGGCAACGGCAGCCTCGAGGGAATGACCGAGGACTTCTGGTGGCACGGCGGCGCGACCTGGCCGCCCATCTTCCAGGGAGCCAACTCCGGAGCCAAGTTCGACGGCGACGGCTCCAATGCCAACTGCAACGCGGCCGGATGGCCACAGTGCAACACCTACCTTCCGCGCTATCGCCACACCGGTTCCGCCAACATGGCCTTTGCCGACGGACATGCCAAAGCGATCGTCAAGGGTCAGCTGAACTACTGCCGCAACGTGCTGTTCCCCGGCATGATCAAGTGGTACGACAGCGGCCCGCAGGACTGGCTGTACGATCCCAACTGGGATTCGCCATGCCGCGGCCAGCAGCCGTAAGGACCATGCACGACACTTCTGCCTTGCGGCGCAGCGGTAGGCACAGACTCGGCGTAATGCTCGGCGCGGTTGCCTGCCTTTTCGCAGTCGGCTGTCGCCGAGAGCCCGAGGTGAAAGTCAAGACACCCGATGAGGTGAAAGCCGAGATCCGCAAGGTCGAGGCCGACACCAAGATGCCGGCCAACGTCAAAGGCATGGTGCTCGGGCTGCTGCGCAAGGAGCTCGAACAAGCCGAGAAGCACGCCAAGCAGGGCAAGTGACCGAACGGCCGGAGCCGCGCGTGTTTCGACGCATGCGCGGCTCACGGTCATGTAGGGCCAATCGAACCAGTTTCGGCGTGTTTCCGACCGCGGGGGCCCGGGCGATCCGTGCCTGCGTTGCGTCGGCCGTATGTTATCCTGGAACCCCGAAGGAACGCATTCAGATAGCCATTGATCTGGATACGCTGCGGGCC
>JBBIQU010000004.1:7124-20987 GCA_037442185.1 Chthonomonadales bacterium
GCCCGGCAACGCCGATCGCTGAAGGAACCGAGACGCTGGGGACGCAACTGCCGATCTGCCGGTAGACTATGCGATCAGGTGGCCCATCGGTATGGCATAGAGTCGGTCACCGAGCGGGACCGCGCGGGTCCCATTATAGGCCAGCACGGCAGACGTACACTGGGGTGTGGCTCGCAGAAAGGCTCGAAGGCTCGATAGATCGCGCTCGTCCCATCGTTCGGCGGTTTTGACCTCGATTGCCATGACCTCTCGTCCTGCCTCGACGACGATGTCAACCTCGTGTCTGCCCTGCTCATGCCAGTAGCTCAAGCGTGCATCCGGGGCATGAGTCTCAAGTATCGCGCTCAGATTCTGCAGGACGTAGGTCTCGAACAGGTGGCCGCGCATGGAATCGCTGGCCTCGGCGCTGAGATCGCGAACGCCGGCCATATGGGCGGCAAGCCCCGAGTCCGTGTAGTGAAGTTTCGGCGACTTGATCAGTCTGGCGGAACGACTTCGCACGAAAGGGGGGAGGCGCCGGACAACAAACGACGTTTCGAGCAGATCGAGGTAGCGCCCCGTCGTAGCCGCTTTCAGACCGGCGTCTCGGCCCAGCGAACTCACCACCAACACCTGTCCCGTCCGCAAAGCCGCGAGCTGCGCCACCCGATGGAACGCCACCGCATCTCCCACGGCTGCGATCTGTCGCACGTCGCGTTCTATGTAGGTCTGTACGTAGCCGCGAAACCAGTCGTCGCGGCCGGCGTTGTCGCTGAGGCAGGCCGGCGGCAATCCTCCGGACAGGACTTCGACCGGAGTGATGGGCTCAGCCGGTTCGCCGGGCATGCTCTGGTCGGCAAGCCACCGGACGATGAAAGGCTCTGCGTTGGTACGGCCCCGAATCTCACGGCGGGTCATGGGATGCAGAGCGACATAGAGCGCGCGGCCCGCGAGGGTCTCGGCCACGGAGCTAAGAAGCGATAGGTTGGCGGAGCCTGAGAGCAGGAACCGCCCCGGAAGCCGATCACGGTCCACTTCCTGTTTGATGGCAAGGAGCAGTTCCGGGCAGCGTTGGACTTCGTCAACGATGCAGGACGTCCCCAGGAGGCTATGCGGGCTGGATCGCGCAGCGGCGAGCGTTGCGAAGTCATCGAGCGTGTGGTAGACACGGCCGGCGCTCAGACTATCCTCACATTGCAGCATCGTGCTCTTGCCGGTCTGCCGCATGCCGGACAGCACTACCACCGGCATGGTTCGCATGGCGCGCGTGATGCGCCCGGTCAGCTCTCGTGGCAGATAGTCTGTCATATTCGATCACCTCACCATGTCATTATGACACTCCCGGTTGGCGGATTGTGACATCGCCCGTAGGCGCTCGGGTTGGTGGTTGACCGACGCTCGTTCCGGCGGTCTGGGCGGTACACTGGGTTCAAGTTCTGGGGCGTCAAGCCATTACCGAGGTAGGTATCGTTTCGATGGTCAGTCTTGTTGCGATGGTCTCAGCGCTAGGAGGCATCATGGGCAGCGTCATGACTGTGGCACCGATGGAGCCGGACAGGCCCATCACTTACCGTCACATCCGTGTCGTCGAGGCGGATGAGACCGTCGTCTCGATCGAGGTTGTTCCCAACAAGCTGCCGCCTCGTTGGGCGTGGGAGGTGTCGCAGAAGCGGTTCCGCTGGCCGAAGCCGTCTGAACGTTCCTTCTTCGCCCGGCCGATCCCATACGTCATCCCGCCGAGCGACTCAGGCGAACCCTTCCATCCCCACAACCATCAGCCCTCGATCACGTGGCTGGCCAACGGCGACTTGCTGGCTATCTGGTACTCGACGGAGGCCGAATCCGGGACCGAGCTCACGGTGCTGGCAAGCCGCCTCCGCGCCGGAGCGGACGGCTGGGACCCCTCCAGCGAGTTCCTCAAAGCCCCCAACCGCAACATGCACGGGTCGAGCATCTTCCATGACGGGAAGGGCACAATCTACCACTTCAACGGCATGGGACCCGACGGTGGACGGGGATGGGCCAAGCTTGCGCTGCTCATGCGCACTAGTCGGGACAATGGCGTAACGTGGACACCCATCCGCGCCATTGCGCCGAAGATCGAAGGCCGACATCAGGTGATCTCCGGCACGATCATGACGCGCCGAGGCGCGCTCATCCAGAACTGCGACGCCGTGCCGGGAGGCAACGGCGGAACCGCGCTGCACGTCAGCAAGGACCGTGGTCTGACGTGGACCGATCCCGGCCTCGGCAAGCCTGCGCCGACGTTTGCCGAGGGAAGCATGGGACAGGGCACCATCGCCGGCATCCACGCGCAGGTCGTCGAACTGGAGGACGGTCGTCTCATGGCGCTCGGGCGCGGCGACACCATCAGCGGGCGCATGCCCATGAGCCTGAGCGATGACCTGGGCGTGACGTGGACCTATTGCGCGAGCCCGTTCCCGCCCATCAGCGGCGGCCAGAGGCTGGTGCTGAGGCGACTCATCGAGGGGCCGTTGCTGTTCGTGGGGTTCACCTCGAGCATCCGCGAACCCGAAGCCAACGGCATGGCATTCACGGACGCCGAGGGCAAGGAGTTCATCGGATACGGCATGTATGCGGCGCTATCGTTCGATGACGGCAAGACCTGGCCGATCCGTAAGCTGCTGACGCCCGGCGAGGGCGAATGGGACGGCGGCGCGCACACCGGGAAGTTCGTCGCAACGCCGACCCGCGCCGAGCACGGCGGCTACCTCGCCGCGACGCAGACCCCCGACGGCATCATCCATCTCATCTCAAGCCGCCTGCACTATCGGTTCAACCTGGCGTGGCTGAAGGAGGGTTGGACGGGCAAGTAGCCGCCCGGCGCCGGCGATTGATGCGCCCGGCTCCGTAGTCCAACCGCACCGCAGGCGTCTCGCCTGCATCGTTCAATCGTAGCGCTGGCGTCCCGCCTGCATCGTTCCGTCGTAGCGCAGGCGTCCCGCCTGCATCGCCTGGCCGTAGCGCAGGCGTCTCGCCTGCCTCTCCGGTCACCGCGTTCTGCCGCGCGCCCGCAGGTACGCGATCAGGGCGTCCGGATGATCGGTCTGGATGCCGTCAACGCCCAGAGCAAGTGCGGCGGCGTAGCCTCCGGGCGTATCGGTCGGTCCCATGATGTCAACGTAGACCTTGATCCCGGCCGCGTGGGCGTCTGCCACGAGTTCTTTCGTCCAAGCCGTGACGTGGCCGTCAAGGACCTCGGCCGGGCAGACCGAGGCGAACTCGGCAATGCCTCCGGGACGCCGGTAGTCGCCCGGGAGGCTTGGCATGATCGGTATGGCCGGCGCCAGCTCCTTCCACTTCCTCAGGCCATCCACTCCGCCATACACCACCACGCTCCGTTCCATGCGCCGCTTGCGGAGGGCATCGAGAATCCGAGCCGTGTCGCCGTCCTTGTGATCGAGGTAGACGTTGACCTTGCCCCGACAGAGCGCGAGGACCTCATCGAAGGTCGGCACGCTCTGGTCCTTGAAGGACGCGCCGAATGCGTTCTTGACCTTGAGGGCGCGGATCTCCGCAAGCGTGAGATCACGGACGTTGCCCGTGCCGTTCGTGGTTCGATCCACGGCCGAGTCGTGCATGATCACCAGCTCGCCGTCCTTCGTGGTGCGCACGTCAACCTCGACGTAGTCCGCCTTCAGGCGGATCGCCTGCCTGATGGCCGCGAGCGTGTTCTCCGGGGCGATGCCGGCGCCGCCGCGATGCGCGATGACGGCCACCGGCCACCGCAGCGCAGGCAACGGCGCGCGGTCTCCGACGGACGCGATGACGACCGGCGCAAGCGCCGCGGCAAACACAGCGGCGGCAGCGCCGGAAACAGATAATCCTGAAGTACAACTCATGGCGTTCCCTTCCAGTCGGAGTGTACCGCAGGTTCGCGCAGGAACCCCTCGTCCTCCGCGCCGAACCTATCGGCAATGCGGGAGGTATGCCATGCACCCTGATCTGACACGCGAGGATCGCGATGTTCTGCGCCGGTTCGCCGCATCGCGGCGTGAGCTGTCAACCGAGCTCTACAGGCCGCTGTACCACTTCGTGAGCCCCGAGGGCGGCTTCAATGACCCGAACGGTCTCTGCTTCTGGCAGGGGAAGTGGCACCTCTTCTATCAGGCTTTCCCGCCTGCGAACCCTGTTCCCCACTGGGGACATGCGGTCAGCGACGATCTCATTCGCTGGCAGGACCTGCCCTATGCCATCTCGCCCGGGCCGGAGCGCTCTTGCTGGTCGGGTTCCACCTGGGTGGAGGACGACCGGGTCATCGCCATGTACCATGGCCACGAGCTGGGCAACATGGTGGCGGTCTCGAGCGATCCCATGCTCCTCCGGTGGGACAAGCTCGACGGAACAGCCATCATCCCCAACCCTTGCCCGATCTGGACGAAGACACGCGGCGGCGAGACGATGGCCGGCGTCGGCGGCAATCCCGTTCCGCCGGGCGCGATCAACGTTGTGTACGACCCGTGCATCTGGAAGAAGGGCGACTTCTATTATTCGCTCTCCGGCGGAACGCTGCCCCACGGCCCGAGCGGCAAGCGCCTGCGGTCGGCGTTTCTCTACCGGTCGCCCGATCTCGTCAGGTGGGAGTACCTCCAGCCGTTCCTCGAGGGCGATATCTTCGGCCTGCCGGGCGACGATTGCGGCTGCCCCTACTTCTGGCCCATGGGCAACCGCCACATGCTGCTCCACTTCAGCCACATGAGCGGCGCGCACTATCTGCTCGGCGACTACGACACCGAGCGGGACAGGTTCGTCGTCACGAACGGCGGCAGGTTCACGTTCGGCCCGTGGTATCCCGGCGGCATCCATGCGCCGACAGCCACGCCCGACGGCAAGGGCGGACTGATTGCCATGTTCAACATCAATGCGGCCAAGCCAACCAAGGGCTGGAACATGATCATGAGCCTGCCGAGGCGGTTGACGCTCATCGGTCGCAACGAGATCGGGCAGGACCCGGCCGGCGACATCGAATCGCTGCGGCGCGAACACCGGCACGTCGAAGCGCAGATGCTGCCTGCCAATCGCGAGGTCGTGCTCGATGGGCTCGTGGCCTACTCATCCGAGATCGCCGTCGAGATTGACCCCCTCGCCGCCCAGGTGGTCGAGATGTGCGTTCTGCGGTCGCCCGATAGGGCCGAGTTCACACGCATCGCCTTCTACCGCAACCGAGGTTATGTGGATTGGGACCGGAGCGACGGCTGGACGCGGCATGCCGAATCGCGTGATAGCCTCATCGTTCTTGATAGCGCCTATGCGTCGGAACTGCCCGATGTCGAGCCGCGCGCTCCCGAGATGGGACCGTTCTGCCTGCCTCCGGGCGAGACCCTCAAGCTGCGTGTGTTCGTTGACAAGAGCGTCGTCGAGGTTTTCGCCAACGGCCGACAGTGCGTTGCCGCTCGGGTCTATCCCGGCCGGCTCGACAGCTCGGGCATATCGCTCAGGGCGCAGGGCTCCGAGGCGAAGCTGATCTCCCTCGACGTCTGGCAGATGCGCCCAATCTGGCCGGGGTAGGCGAGTGGAAACGCCCATCGGTCTCTCCACGTACCTGGACTCCGGCCACGCCTGGGACCTGATCATCAAGTGGTTGGGTGAGTGGAAGGCCTCATTGCCTGATCTTCCTGAGCTGAACTTCGACTACGACCCGGCGAAGAGCTGCGAGATAATGTGTCAAGCGGATCGGCGGGTCTGGCGCAGAGCCCTGCAGAACGAGGCTCTATGGAACGAAGGGGTACTGCCTGTTCTCTTCCCAACCGGTGAGGCGCTACGGGCGTTCGCACAGCGGCTCGCTGAATACGACGATATCCCGAGTCGCTCGCTCAGGAACCTGCTGGACGATTGCATTGAGAAGCGATACTCGGCCGCAGCGAGCGCGGGAGGAGCGTGATCATGACCGCGAACGCCGAAGTGACGCCGGAAATCCAACCCGGGGGCGCGATGCCGTTGGACACGATCCTGATCGGCGACTGTATCGAAGCGCTGGCTGCGTTGCCCGCCCAGTCGGTTGATCTGGTCTTTGCCGATCCGCCGTACAATCTCCAGCTGCGACAAGAGCTCCGCCGTCCCAACGCCACATTGGTGGATGCCGTGACGGACAAGTGGGACCAGTTTGCCGGCTTCGCCGACTACGACCGCTTCACTCGGGCGTGGCTGTCCGAGTGTCGCCGAGTGCTGAAACGGGACGGAGCGATCTGGGTGATCGGAACGTACCACAATATCTTCAGGGTCGGCGCCATCATGCAGGATCTTGGGTTCTGGATACTGAATGACGTTGTGTGGATCAAGACCAACCCGATGCCGAACTTCCGAGGTGTGCGCCTAACCAACGCACACGAAACGTTGATCTGGGCAGCAAAGACGAACCGGTCGAAATACACGTTCAACTATCACGCCGCCAAGGCATTCAATGGCGGGAAACAGCTGCGGAGCGACTGGGTGATGCCGCTTTGCACCGGAAGTGAGCGGCTTAGAGTTGGTGGCCGCAAGGTGCACTCGACTCAGAAACCTGAAGCGCTCCTCGAACGCGTGCTCATCGTATCCTCAGTTCCTGGACAGGTCGTCCTGGATCCGTTCGCGGGAACCGGAACTACGGCTGCCGTGGCGAAGCGTCTCGGACGCCGCTGGATAGGCATCGAGCAGTCTGCCGAGTACGTGACTCACGCCCGCGAGCGTGTCGCAGCGGTTGTCACTGCTCTCCTCGCTGATGACAGCGTTGAAGCATCCGGCAAACGTCGGGCTTCGAGGGTGCCGTTCCGCAGGCTGGTTGAGATCGGGGCCCTATCCGCTGGGGACCGACTGTACTTTCGTCGCGATGTTTCGCGCGTTGCCACCGTGACACCTGCCGGCCTTCTGCGGTACGAGGGTCAAGAGGGCTCCATCCACCAGATTGCGCGGTTGTTTACGGCAGGGAGCCCATGCAACGGATGGGAGCACTGGTACTACAAGACTCCGTCGGGCTCCATGGCGGCCATTGATGAGCTTCGTCGCCTCGCCGGCTCATCATGTGATGGCGGCCCAGCGCCGGCCACACGCCAGCCTGTGTTTGGCCTGTTCGATGACCAGTAGCTACTGAAAGTGCGTTCAGGGTCTCCCGATTAACGGTAACGGCCGCCAGTGCGCTGCCGTTCGTGTCTGCACGGGCCGGCCAGACTGCTCGAGCATATCGCTCAGGGCGCAGGGCTCGGAGGCGAAGCTGATGTCTCTCGACGTCCGGCAGATGCGCCCGGACATCGCACCCCTCAAGCTATCCCACCTGCCGAGCCCTTTCGAACCGGCCTCACACGCTCCCGCACCTTCTTGCTCATTGACAACAACGTCTGCATTCCGATCCTCCGCCGCGCAGGCTGCCTGACACGGCGAACGATCCAGATGTGCCCATTTCAAGCTTGGTGAGCACAGGACATGTCTACATTGGCGGGACACACTCGTAAGATTGGGGCTTGACACTGCGACAGTATGGCATTACAATATGCCTCACTCATAAACTTTGGCTATGCCAAACGACCAAGCAGACGAAATGACACGACAGACCGCATATCAGCGTATCAGGGACAGAATCCGTAGCGAGATCGCCGCTGCGGCTACCAGTGGGGCACGGTACCGACTGCCGACGGAGCGCGAGCTCGAATCCAGATATCGGGTGAGTCGGCCGACAGTCAGCAAGGCGCTCGCCGGGTTGGCCGCCGAAGGCTTGTTGGTCAAACCCCCCGGATGTCGTCGCCATGTGGTGGCAACCGACGTAGCGGCTCGTCTCTCCGTCGAGCGTCGCGGTCATCGGATCGGTCTCGTGACAGGCGACCTGTCCAAGGTGGGGGTCGCCAGCGCCGAGTTGGCTCACCGCGTGTTCGCCGGCATGAATGCGTATGCCCAACTTGCCGACTGCCGTGTGTTGATGGGGTCTGCCGGACCGACGGTTGCGAGCGAACGGGCGGCCGCTCACGATCTGGTCACGGCGGGTGTCTCGGGCCTGGTCATATGGCCGTGTCCACGGCGCGCCGACGAGGTCGAGACGGACTATCTGAAGACCCGCGAACTCGGTGTTCCGGTGGTCCTGCTCGACACAACACGGCCGAGTCAGCCCCACACTCAGATAGTGTTTGACAATCGGCGCGCCGGCATCAGGGCCACAGCCTGGCTCCTGGAACAGGGACACCAACGGATCGCACTGATTACCCTTCCCAAAGACCTGTTGCATACGCCCGTCGCTCAGCGCCGTGCAGGGTACCGGTTGGCGCTCGCGGGAGCCGGATTGCCGTTCGATCCCGACCTGGTCGGCTCTATTAGCGTAGAGGATTATGCCGGGCGCGACGGCGCGACCGAAGCGGGGCTGCACCTGACGGCTCTCATTGATCGGTGGCTCAGCTTGGCCGATCCACCGACGGGCATCATCGCCCTGGAAGACTCCACCGCCGTGGAGATCATAGGCATCCTCGAGCGCCGCGGACTTCGGGTGCCCGCCGACATTCAGGTGGTGGGATTCGACAACCTTGATGCCTGCCGCCGCTTCCGACCGGCTTTCCCAACGACTTCGCCTGACTTCGTGCATATGGGAGAGCTGGCGCTCGGGACACTCCTCGACGAGATCGAAAGCCCATCGCCGCTTCCCCGTGTGTATGTCTTGGACGTCCCGATACTTGTTCGCGGCGAAGGCGACCACGTCGCTAGAGGGAGCTAGGCTTCAGTCAATGGGACGCATACGGAGGATCACCATGTGGAATCGCGTCGGCATGGTTGCTGCAACCTGTGTGACACTCGGCATGCTGGCTGTGCTTCAGGGATGCAGCAAGAGCTCAGAGTTCAGCAAAGAGGAGCTCGAACAACTGAAGCAGGCACAGCAGGGCAAGCGCACGGAGATGCCCCCTGAAGGGCGCAAGATGATGGAGGACATCGCAGCGGGACGTATGAAGCCGGGACCCCCGCCGCCTGATGTCGGTCAGCCCGGGCCAAAACTGGGCCCCATGGCGCCCCCGCAGCCAGGGCGTCCGTGAAGCGCCGGCAGCCGCACCAACCGACTGCAGAAGGAGGAAAGACGGTCAGCTCATACAGCCATGACGCTGAAGTTACGAAAGTTCTCCGGCACCCGGGGATTCACACTTCACAGCAAAGGAGCAAGGAAATGAGCCAACGCACCAGTGGCTTCACGCTGATCGAACTGCTGGTAGTGATCGCGATCATCGCCATCCTGGCGGCGATCCTGTTCCCCGTCTTTGCGCAAGCTCGGGAGAAGGCCCGCGCAGTTTCCTGTCTCAGCAACGCCAAGCAGCTCGGACTTGCCGTTCTAATGTATGCGCAGGACAACGACGAAACCTATCCGATGGGATGCGATGATACATGGTGGCAGGGCGGCTGGGCGATGACCACGCAGCCCTACATCAAGAACCTGAATATCCTGAGGTGTCCAAGCGACGCCAGAGGGCCGTCATCTCTGTTCCCCGTACAGGGATGGGAGGGGCCACGCATCTCGTGGGCATCCAACGGACTGCTGAAGTGGAATGGCTCACTCGGAGCGCTTGAGCTCATCGGAGTCATCGGCGCCGCGGGGAGCACGACGCATGGCCAAATCCGGAACAACGTGGCGACCATCGCTCGCGTCGGCCGCCCGGCCGAATCGATCATGCTCGCCGAGAAGCACGAGGCTAGCACCACCCTGTACTACGGTCCCAACGCCACGTACTTCTACAATAGCGACGGCTATGGATGGGGCTACTGGTGGGGAAGCGGCTACATCCCTGAAGGCAAGCGGCCACCGGCGGACTTCCCGTACGGGCCGAACGGCGGCATGCCCGACGTCCACTCCGGCAACGCTAACGTCACCTTCTGTGACGGCCACAGCAAGGCGATGAAGCCCATCGCCACCAACCCGGGATGGCTCTACGACAGCGATCCGGCCATGCTTGATAGGAACCTGTGGGATACCACGCGCCCATAGCGCCCGTTGGGTCACCGCCAGTGATCGGATGCGCCTCCCGCGCCTATGGTCGGGAGGCGCACGGCTGTCTCCTGCAACAATCGCGGAGCGCGACTCTGGCGAAGGTCCTTCACACTATCAATGCACGCGACCGGCGCGACTTGACTGCTGCGCTCGCACACGGTACCTTCTGGGCGCTCGCTCTCCGGTCGGCGCGGCTACTACGGCCGCCTCGGAGCGCGGAGCGACGTCAGGCAGGCAGGTCCGAGACAATGAACGACAGAGCGCGCGGGACAGCCGCATCCGAACCGGACTCGGAGGCGGAGGCGATCGTCTTCGAGATGCCCATTGAGGTCACCGAGGAGCATGTGGACGCGCCCGGACACCACGTTAATAACGTCGTGTATGTGGACTGGGTGCAGCGTGTGGCCATGGCCCATTGGCGCGCCGCCATTCCTGAAGGCGCCGACCCGAGGCTTCTGTGGTACGTCGTCAGGCACGAGATTGACTATCTGAAGGAAGTCTTCGTCGGCGAGCGTCTAGTGGCTCGAACGCACGTTGGAGCGTCGAGCGGCGCGCGTTTCGAGCGCCATGTGGAGATTGTGCGAAGCGACGGCACGCCGGTGGCTCGCGCGCGCAGCGTTTGGGCGGCCATTGATGCGCGCACAGGGCGGCCCACTCGCATCACCGAGGCCGTGCGAGCGCCGTTCTTCCGCTCGGCCAGGCCGGTCACGAAGCCGTCCTCTCCGGAAGGCCCTGCCGGTTCCTGAACCCGTCAGTCCTCCAGAATCGCTGCCAGCCCCAGTTCATCCTGCCGGGCCTCGCGCACGAGCTCGGCCAGCTCGGCGACCACATCGCCCTGGCCGCCTGTCGGGGCAAAGCGTCGGGCCCATCCGGCGATGCCCGCCCGATGATCGCCGGATCTGGGCGCGTCTCGATCGTAAGCCGCGAGATGCGAGGCAAGATGGTCAACCTCGGCGCGCGTGGCAAGGCCCATAATGCCCGAATCGACCTTGAACCATGACTCGATGTTGTGAGCCGAAAGCGCGAGGTCCGTGATCATTTCGGCTGCGTCCTCTCCCGGATCGCGTCGCCGGAGATCACGGATCAGTTCCGGAAGCGACGGGCGGACGAATACCCAGCGCCCGCGCGTGCATACCTCGGCAATGACGACGTTGCAGACTTCCGCAGTGGACGCTGTGTCGTCGAAGGCCCCGGCCACCTCGGCTATCTGCGTGTTCACCGACGCGCGAAGGTCGCGCACCGATACCGCGCGCCTCAGGTCCGGCGCAATGGCCCGAAATCGGACCCAGTCGAACCCAGCAAACGACCACGTCGCCACGGCGATTCCTCAGACCTTCGGTCCGGCGAAGGCGTCACAGATCATCGAACAGACTTCCCATTACCGATGTATTGTGCCAGCAGTGCCGATCCATGTTCACCCGTCCGATCGCATCGAACGTCACGCCTTCGGCCTCCAGCAGGCGTCTCTGAAGCGCAGCCATGGCCGGGTCGCGCTTGGCGATCACGAGCGTGCCGTCGCGAGCTACGACACGCTGCCACGGAACCCCGGCCGGGGCTTGCGCCATGATCTGCCCAACGGTTCGGGCGGGTACGGCCGCCATGTCGAGCATGTCGGCGACCTGCCCGTACGATAGGACCATTCCGCGAGGAATCCTCCTGACCACTGCGAAGACGCCTTCGCGCACGCCCATCAGAACTCCACCGCCTGACCCGTGCGCGCCGCTCTGTAACATCCGTCCATGAGCTGCGTAAGGTTCCAACCGTCATCAATGCCGATGGTCATGGCCGTGCCGTCCACGATGGCCGATATCCACTGGTCCATCGGCATAGGCAGGGCATCCGGCAGCGAGGTTGGCGCAAGCGCCCCTTTGATGCCTGCGGCTTCGATCCCTCGTCCCTCGAGCCATATGTTCGGCCCCGGCCCCATGCCGATGGACAGAAAGCCTTCGGTTCCGTAGATCTCCAGCGGGTTCGGGCCGCACCGATGCACCCATGACACGTCCAGGATGCCGAGCGCCTTGTTCTTGAACTCGACAACTGCGACCATGTTGTCATCAATGGGGTAGGCTCCGCTCAAGTTGTTCATTCGCGCGACCACGCTGCTGGGCTCGCCCAGCATCCAGCGCATGATGTCCACTCGGTGGCAGCCGAGATCGAAGAAAGCGCCGCCGCCCGCGGCCGCTTCGTCGCCGAACCATACGGTGCCCGAGTGCCCGTCGCCGGGTCCAAACCAGCGATCCAACGCGGCCGTATGGGCAACGCGCGCCCGCATCTCCGTCACCTGACCCAGAAGCCCTTGCTCAAGTACCTGCTTGGCGAAGAGTATCTCGGGGCGCGTCCGCGACGGCAGCGAGATCATGAACTTCACGCCGGACGCGCGCACCGCATCGCGAACTCTATCGGCCTCCGGGACGGTGATCGTGAGCGCCTTCTCGGTGAAGATATGCTTTCCTGCTTCGGCTGCGGCGATGAGTATCTCGGTGTGCATGGACGTCGGAGCGTCAACGACAACCCCGACCACATCCTCGCGGCCAAGCACGTCGCTGAGGTTCGGCTCGAACGGAACCGAACGCTTGGCGGCCTCGCGCGAACCGCGCGCGGCATCCTCGTCCCATATCGCAACGACTCTCGCCCTCGCATTCCGTTCAACCTGATCGGCGTAACCCGGCGCATGCACATGCGCGAACGACAGCATGGCAATCCCGACGGTGTCTTCCATGGCAATCGGTCCCCTTATCCCAGTGACTGGCGTTTCCGTGCGGCTATGGCCAGGATTCCGCGCGCGCAAGCGGGCATCCTGCAGCCGGACGAAAACGGGATGTGTGTCGTTTGTTGCGAAAGGGGCCGATCATGGGCGGGATCGTTTGGCTTCGCTCTTGATGGCGCTTGTGCGCCACCGGTTGTCGGTGGCCAGACTCAAGATGCGACACGCACACCCAAAGCGGGATCAGGCGGCATGCGAGCGTGCGGTGCCGATGCAGTCGCAAAGCGCCCCGACCGACGGCGCATTGTCGTGCCGGCCTGAATGAACGGCATTGATGGCGGAACGCAGCGGGGAGAGCGAAGCAGTGAGGAGGCGATCAAAAGGGTGGCTGCCGGACTAGGGCTCGAACCTAGAACCTGCTGATCCAGAGTCAGCCGCTCTGCCAATTGAGCTATCCGGCAACGTCCATTGCATGTTACCGCGCCGCCGCTCGGTTGTCAATGGCGCGGACGGTCCCCTGTCCCGCCAACGCAGAAATGTCCGGCGCCCGCCAAGATCGGTGCGTCAGGCTGGACAGGACGGATAACGCTCCGCCCATCTGTCCTGCGCATGTAGACCAGGCCGGTTTCATCTTTGCCCGCGTGGCCGAGGGAGCCGACGAACTTGTGGCGGCTGGTACCGCTCTCCACGGCGCGGACGAGACCGTAGACGTCGTACTTGCGCGAAGCGGTCAGGTTGCCGAAGGGGTCCACCTCGCCCAGGACCGAGCCGAGGCCATCTGCGGATGCCCATATGGCCGGATGCGGCATCAGGTCCGTCCTTTCGCCGGATGGACCCCACGCAGGCGTGCCCACCCGTACACGGCTAACGCGTCAGCCGCATACAGGAGGACAGCCGTGCACAGGAATGCGCCCACAAATCGAGGGGTCAGCACCTCACGCCGCGGGAGGATTGCCAGGTCTGACCACGCCACCGCTGCGAAGCCTAGAGCGAGGATCAACGTAGAGCGGATGTAGCGTGCGGATCGGGTACCCTTTCCGGTGCAACGCTCCAAGCGTGCGCCAATACGCAGCAGGCTGCGGCCCATCATGAACCTGGCGCGCCCCTTGGCGAGTAACCAGCGCCCCCTTAACCGACGCAGCCTGGAATGGGGCTGAGATCGCGCGCCGTCCGGTCTCGTTGGTGCAGCCATTCAACACACCGACCGATGACCCGCAACATGATCCCAAGCGCG
>JBBIQU010000004.1:21008-33883 GCA_037442185.1 Chthonomonadales bacterium
GCATTGCGCTCGCCTCGAGCTGCATAATGCGTGCGGTCACTCCGAAGTCGGACACGGCCGACTCCATTGCCTCGCCCTCGATCATGGCAACCGCTCCCGTACCCATCTCCCTCTGACCCGAACGCATCAAGGCCTCGCCCCACGCCGCTATGATCGTGGCGAGCCGCCGCATGACCGCGTCGGACACCTTCCCGGTCAACCGGTCGAGCACATAGAGCCATACTGCTACCGCAACGCTCCAAAAGCTGAGACCCTCGTTCCCGTCCTTGTCTACGACATTGACCGGATTCCCACGGCAATACCCCAACCAGTTCGCCCCGTCCCGTGCCGGGTCCTCCGAGATGAAGCGACCGAGCGATGGGTCCACCCATCGTGCTCTCATGTAGATCAGGCCGGTTTCGTCTTCGGACGTGTGGCCGAGGGAGCCGACGAACTTGTGGCGACTGGTTCAGTTGTCGCCGGCGCGTACGAGGCCGTAGACGTCGTACTTGCGGGATGCGGTCAGGTTGCCGAGCGGGTCCACCTCGCCGGGGACCGAGCCGAGGCCGTCGTAGAGGTGCGTCCGCGTGGTCCCGCCTTTCGTCATCAGAAGGTGGTTGCCACGGTCACTGATCGGCATCGAGTTTATGGGAAACGGGCGGATGTGCGCGGTCCTGATCAAGGAGGAGCCTCCGGACTGCCGCCTAATCGCGCCCACCGGGTTCATGTCACGCGGTCGCATCAGGAAATCATCCGGAGCACGAGCGCTACGAGTCTGGTGAGGGACTCGTCCAGGTCAATGTAGTCCGCTGTCTGCGCTGACCGAGGGGGACGAAGTCGGCGATTGACGTGCGCACACGCGACACTAGCCCGCTGTACCCAGTCCTTCAGCGCTGCAGCCTGCTCCGTTCCAGCGGTCGTGCTCGTCATCGGGGGAGGTAGCTCAAGCCCCGCCTCTTGAAGCATGTGCTTAACCGCCCCAAGTCGGTCCTCGTCGGTGGCGTCATCAGGCAACTCCGGAAAATGGGGTACCTTAACTGACGCAGAGTCGCCCGGCAATAGTGTCCGCTCTGCCGCCTCCGCATGGTATCGCATGCTCCTCGCCACAGCAAGGGCCGATTCGAGTAGGTCCAACAGCTGCCGCGCTTGCTGGTCGATAAGTGACTGATAGTCGCTCACGTCCGTTCACCACCCCCGCTGCCCGGCGTCCATACTGAAATGCTCTGGACGCGACTGTGCCTTCAACGATCATGGTATTGTCCGCATGCCTGCCCTGTCAAAACCACCGTGTCGGATCCAGCGGGCCGCTGGCCCTGAACTCGTCGGGAAACAGGAACATGACGGTCAGCGATAGACAGGCGCTGTAGCCTGCATAGAACGCCTTGACGCGCTCGCCCGGCGGGGCCGGCGACGGCGGACGACCTGCGACCGAGGCCGCATCCGTGGTCAGGATGTTGAGCGACAGCATCGAGTTGATCTGGTCGCCCGCACCTCCTCCCAGGGCCTGTGCGGCAAACAGCGACCACCAGCCAGCCAAGAACGCGGCGGCGACCAATCGAAACTCCGGCGCGTGGTGCAGGACATACCTCCACTCCGTTCGCCACATCTGGAACTCCCAGTTCCAGTAGTCTTCCTTCCCGTTGCTGTCAAGCTTATTGGCAGGGGTGTTGCCCGCGTACACAAACCAGTTGTGGCCATCGCGGACACGGTCCTCCGAGATGAAGCGACCGAGCGACGGGTCCATCCATCTCGCTCGTATGTAGACGAGGCCGGTCTCGTCTTCGGACGTGTGGCCGAGGGAGCCGACGAGAACGCCCGCACGCGGGACGCGGATCACAGATCATGCTCCCCAAGGCCCGCCATGTTGAGCAGGTGGCGCAGGAGACCTGCCTTCAGGTCACGGCCCCCATGGACCGGCACAGAGAGGCGAACGACACTGCCCTCTTTGCCGTAGATGTGGTGGCTCCCCTGGACGCGAAGCAGACTCCAGCCATGTCGTTCGAGGACCCGGCACAGCTCCGGACCGGTCACGGCCTTCATACGGCAATGACCATCTCCCGCGCTGTGTCTGACGCCCTGGGCGCCGTCACGTCCACCGACAGGCAGCCTTCAACCGCCTCATACAGGTTGGTCAGCAGCTCACCAAACGTCTCGCCCTGCGTGGCGCATCCGGGTATGGCGGGGACCTCGGCCCAATAGCCCCCTTCTTCGGCGTCGTGAATGATGACCTTTACCTTCACCGGCGTGTGCCTCCCGCGCACAGAGGTATTCGTTCTGTTCGCCTACATCAGCATTGTAACACACGGCACCTTGCCGCCTTACGGCACCAGCAGCCGCCTCAAAGCCCTTGCCGGGCGCGTTCCAACACCTCACAGGCCTCCAACGTCGCCCCGTCCCAGTGAGGGGGCATCCCATTCCTCAAACATGGTTCCGCTGTCGCCCGCGCGAACGAGGCCGCAGGCGTCGTACTTGCGCGATGCGGTAAGGTTGCCCAGCGGGTCCACTTCGGCGAGGATGGAGCCGAAGCCATCGTAGAGGTACCAGCGGATCGCGCCGGTCGCGTCGTCGCGCCGACACTCGGGTCCGCAAGAGCTATCCAAGAGCGTCACCATTCCCAGGCCCCCTGGTTCACGACGCTCGCCGCTCCGCCGCGATTCGTGCCAGTTCGCGGCCCAACTGCGCCGGCATAGGAACGGGTCCATCGGGCGGAAAACGTGCGCCGCGGCTCACCAAGAGGCGCGCCATATCTGCGTTACCGGAGAGCAACAGCGCATACTCAAGCGGGGTGGGACCGCCGCGACCCACGCGCGCGTTGGGGTCGGCCCCGTGGTCCAGCAACATCGAGGCGACCTTTACGTCGCCCCGAGCGGCGGCAATGTGGAGTGCCGATGGGCTGCAGTTCCCTGCGGCATTCGGGTCGGCGCCGGCTTCAAGCACCAACCCAACAATCTCCACATTCCCGCTTGCCGCAGCCCAAGTCACGAGGCCGGGAGCTTGGTCTCCGATGGCAACTTGAGCATTACCCGAAGCAATGCACTCACGGACCGCGGCGACGTCGGCGCGCGCCACCGCGACGAATAGCGGGTCTGAACGATACTCGGAACTGACCCACGGTTGCGAAAGGTGGCGCCCGCGCCAACGTCGGAAGGTTGGAGCCAGGTCGGCGCGAGCGGGCGAGCCCCCCGCGGATGCACTCATTCCGTTTGATCCGTTCACCACGGGAAACCTCCTGCTTGGATCTCGATGATCGCGGCGAGGACCCGGAGCCCCGCACTGGCGAACGCGCAGTGCACCGCTTCGCGAAGATAGCCCTTAGCCTGCAGGTGGTTGACCGTTGAAGGACCCGCCAATGAACTCGCCCTCGGCGGCCATTCCCTCCAAGAGAGCGGCCATCTGGACGCTGCCCTTCGACCGTGCCGCCAGCAGGCTGCTCATATCCATGAGCATGAGGTAGATGCGCGCCGGGCTCCCGGTCAGGAGTGCGATGCGCTGAGCGAACGACAGGCCCCCGACATACTGCATGGCGTATAGCACGTATTCCAGGTTCGCCAGGCCGATTCCGGACTGCACATCCGGATCCACCGCATTGACCGGATTCCCCCGGCAATACTCCAACCAGTTCGCCCCGTCCCGCGCCGGGTCCTCCGACTTGACGCGGCCCAGGGCCGGGTCCATCCATCTGGCGCGCATGTAGATCAGGCCGGTTTCGTCCTCGGACGTGTGGCCGAGAGAGCCGACGAACTTGTGGCGGCTGGTGCCGTTGTCGCCGGCGCGGACGAGGCCATGGACGTCGTACTTGCGGGATGCGGTCAGGTTGCCGCCGGGGTCCACTTCGGCGAGGACGGAGCCCAGGCCGTCGTAGAGGTACCACCGGATCGCCTGCGTCTGATGGTCGTAGCGGTACTCGGGGCCGCGGGGGCCGATGAGGTAGGTGGCCTTCGGGATGAGCGTCTGGCACGATGGGGCCATCTCGCGGACCATCATCCCCGAATCCAGGACGTAGTGGACGGGATTGCCGTTGACGATGCTCGTCCGCCGAAGACCGTCGGCGCCGTAGACGAACTGGCTCGTGTTGCCGCCGAACACGCACTGGACCAGCCGGTTCTGGCTGTCCCACGTGTTGACCCGCCCGCCGCCCGAGAGCGTGTTGCCGTTCAGGTCGTTGACGTACGCTTGCCCGTTGCGGCTAACGAGCATGTTGGCCGCATTGTAGGCATACGTATCCGTGGTCCCGCCCTCCGTCTTCGTCAGGCGGTTCCCCATGTTGTCGAAGGAATAGCTCTGCGTTACCCCATCGCCATAGTCCACTCCGGTCAGCAAGTCCGAGCGCGGTGGGTATTGCGTGTGGCCAGCCCGCAATGCCGGTATAGTACGCGTTGGCCTAACGGTCAACGTCCACCCTTGCCCGTCCAAAGTGACCTCGATCACGTCTTCACGTACGGCGGTTCGGGTGGCCCGAACATCGGGATAAGGCGCACGTTGAGCGTACACAGGTCCATGGTGTGCAACTGAGCCGTTGCCGCGATGACGGCGTCCGCGATCCCGACGCCGTGCGAGCGGCCAAACCGGCGCTTCAGTCTCCCTGCCTGCCTGGCGATCGCGGCTGTGACCGGGATTACGGGGACCGCCTCGAACACCTCGTCGAGATCGCGCTCCTCCTCAGGCGTGCGCGCCCCCGCGAACAGCTCGGCAACGGTGATCGCCGAAACGGCTATCGTCTCCGCTTCGCGTACTACGAGGTCGCGCGCGGGCAGGTAGCCGCGAAGGTAGTCCACGAGTACATCGGTGTCGAGCAGCAAGCGCGGCTTCATGCGTCCGAAGCCCGATCCCATTCGTCCCTGAGCCGGGCGAAATCGGGCAAATCGGTACGCTCGGCCCATATGCCCGCCTTCGATTCCAGCACCGCTCGGCAGTTCAGGACCCGGCGTGCCGTCAGGAACTGCTGTACGGCAGCCCGGATGAGGTCGCTTCTCGTGCGCCCTGTGCGCCGCGCCAGGGCGGCGAGCCCCTCGCGCTCGGACTCCGAAAGGTATATCTGCGTTCTGACCATGCCGTTGCCCTCCCAGGTATACACCGGTAATATACACCATGCAGCATTGGGCCGGGTCCCTACCTCGCCTGGGCGATGTGCGCGACCGCATCGGCATCACATTGCTTCGCTCGCGATCATGTGACCACGGTTTGCGGGCGCATGGATCACAGGATTTGAGGCGCCTCCTGGCGAAGGGCGGCACCCAATGGTACCGGTCACCAGGGCTTGACGAGCTTCAGGAGCGCCTGCGACCGGAATGTGGCCGCGTTGGGATCGCCGACCACGATGTACGTCTCCAGTCCCTTGCCGCCGCTGTTCCGATAGGACACGTAGCCGTTTGTCTTGCCGTTGGTGACCACAACCCTGCCGCCGACCGAACGCGTGGGAGAAAGCTCGTAGCTCAGCGTCGTGATGTACTGCTGGCTGGTGCTGCCGAGCCGCTGATAGGCCCCGGAAAACCCGATGTCGAGCCGCTTGAATACCCTGACGTTGAAACTCGGGCCGATGAGCGTCTGCCGGTGTCCGCCTGCCGTTCCCGTGCTGATGTGGCAACCCGCCTGGTTGAACCGGTCCGACACTCGCATCCCGAGCCCGAGGCTCACCGTGCTGTCCCATTCGTCTTCGAACTTCCACCGGTTGATGCCCAGGTTCACGGCATAGTCGCTTCGCGCAACGAGGTTGGCGCGAAGCCCGAAGCCGCGCTGAAACGGCCTGCCGTCCGAATGCATCTGATAGCCGCCCTCGCCCTCGAGCGAGAAGTTGCGGAACGTCCCCTTGCGCCACTCGGCAAAGTGCTGCAGGATGGCGACGCCGCCCTTCAGCCCCGTGAACGGGATGAAGCCGTGCGGCATGAGGTAGCGCTCGTCCAGGCTGAAACCGATCAGGCCGGCCACCGATGTCCTGGCGAGAAAGATGGCGGCTGCCTGGACCATGCGACCGCCGCTCTCGTGGCCTCCCGTGAAGCCGCCCTGAAGGTTCAGCATCCAGTTGCCGGTCCGCTGTTCTCCGACGAGGAGCATGGCAGCGTTGTCGCGGCCGTCGGCGTGGCGCATCTGGACCATCGCGCTGAGATTCGAGACCGGCGACAGGTCGTGTCGGAGGCGTCCCACAACATCGGTCCGACCGCCGAGCGACGCGGCGGCGAGCAGTCCGATGGTGTCGGCCTTGCCCACCTTGCCGTACAGCTTGGCGCCCAGATCGAAACCCGGTATGCGCATGGAGTGGAAGGGCATTCCGGCCACGCTGATGGTGTTCATGTTCACGTACTGGCCGCCTTCGAGGAAGAAGGGCCTCCTCTCGGCGACGAAGCGTTCCCCACGCGTGAACGTAATGCTCTCGACGGCTCCCTCGACTGTGGCGAAATCCGGATTCACCGAGGCGACGGCGGTCAGCTCCGGCGTCAACGCGGCCCGAGCGTCGAGTCCCGTCCGAAGGCCGGTTCCGTCCTGGCCGAGGCCGGCGATGCCGTACTGGAGAACCGACAGGGAGGGCTTGAACACGACGGGCGGCTTGACGCCGGTCCAGCGGCCCTGCCGCTCGAGGTAATCGAGAGGCCCGAGGTCGCTCCAGATCGAGCGGATTCGCGTGCGGTACTGAGTGCGCGCGAAGTTGACGCCCATCGTGACCGGTTCGCGGCTCTGGGGGTAGCTCAGCAGCCGCCAGGGTATGCGCATCTCGGCTGTCCAGCCGTCATTGGTTCGCTTCGCTGCCGCCGCCCAGTCGCCCGACCACTCGGCCTTCGCGCCGCGGCCTCCTCCGATGCGCGCCGAGCGGGTGCCGATGGGATTCACCCGGAAGCGGCTGAGATCGTCCCACTTGTGGCTGAGGAACGGGTCGAGCATGAAGTCCACCGAATCTTCGCCCGCTTCGCCTCCGTTGTTGGACAGCTGGCTATCGCGTACGGTCTCTCTGGCGACAATGGCCGACGGAACCGCATCGAAACATCGGAAGGCCACATAGATCGCTTCGTCGTCATAGCAGATCATTGCCCCGGTCCGGTCATCGGCCGGGCGTCGGGCCATGGTGTCGGTGAAGCCCTCGGCGCGGGGCGTCTCATTCCAGACGGCATCGCCGAGATCGCCGTCAATGACGGGCGGAGACGAAGCTCGGACGGCGGCGATCGGGCGACCGTATGCGCCATCCTTCGCGTCAGGCCTCTCCTGAGCGCGTGTTGCCGATGCCGCGACCAGGGCGGCGCAAATGATCAGGAGCCGGCGCACAACATTCGCGGTCCGCTCGAGGCCGCACATTCGGTTCGCATACCGGGTAGACGAACCGGCGAGCGGACGGTTTCAGGAAGTCAGTAGGTCAGAATATCCAGACCCGCGATGCGGGCCATGTGGCGCGAGTCTCGGGTCACGAGCGTGAGATCGTGCGCCTCGAGTACTCAACAGGCTGGACCTGGCGATCCGGCTGCGACCTCGCGTTGAAGGTCGCTGAGGACCGTCGTGTCGAGTAACGCCGTTCAGGACCATTCGCAGTCCGATACGCGCGGCTCTTCCTGCGCACGATCAAGCGCATCGAGTACCACCGTCGGTACTGCTCGGTTGCCCGTTTCCATCTCGACCAACAAGCGTTCGAGCAACTCACCCGCAGTCCTAGGGCCGTCATGGAACCGGGCACGCCGAATTACCGAAGAGAACGACTCGTTGGGTCGTCGCTTCGCGCGGCGCAGCTTCTCGTAAGCATCCAGCTCAGGGGTGATGGTCTTGGTGGCCATGCGTGTATCATAACTCGAATCCGCGCATAAGTGCATCGCCGCAACGCCCTACCGGAGTCACTGTAGAGCCATACGCCAAACTGGCCACAGCCCGACGACGGCCAGAGCGACGAGCCCTAACGAGTCACTGACGCGCAGGCTGACCGATCTATCCTTGTCCGGCGCGGCGCTGTCGAGCGGGTGCGCCATCAGGCTTCGACGCCGCCACGGCTGCACACGCAATACCGTTGGCAGCGAGGAACGCTTGATGAGCTTCCATCGGCATGGACACGGGTAAATGGACGACCGGCTTCGTCGCTCCAAGATGGAGCAGGCCGGCATCCTTCACCAGATGCGCCCCTATTCCTAGCCAGACTCCGGTGAGCGTTCGTTCTCCATAGCGACTAAGGGCATCCGAGATTCTCCCCCAGACAGGATGCCGATCATCAGGCATTCGATCAATCAGGCCGTCCAGCATGTAAAGGCCGAACCGGAGGCCGACCTCGATTTCCAGGCCAAGTAAAACCGAGTGAGTGAAGACTGATCGGTGACTGCCCACATCGAGGGCAAGGTCCAGATCGGGCAGCCCGCCCTCGAGATCGGAACCACCTGAGGCACCATAGAAGACCATCCAAGTTAGCAACATCTGGGCGATCTCATCGGCCTGCCGACCACGAGTCATTGCCCGGAACCGATCCCACGCGGAGCGTGTCCTAGCTGGCAGACCTTCGATCGCCGCGCGGGCGGTCTCGAAGGCGTCCTGAGCAGCCTGCAAGGGTCCGACGGTGGCGGTGTGGCGTACGGTGTCCGCCACTCGAGACAGTACCGACCGTGCGGAGCGCCACCGAACCTGGGCGGTGGTCTTACCAGCGTCGGCTAAGGAGCGAGCGACAAGCAACGTCCAGTCGAAGCTTCGCATCCCTATACAGGCCGCGCGCAGATCTCGAGCTAATCGCGCGGCTATCGCCGCATTTGGACGGTAGGCAGTCGTGCCGGGCAATGCCACTGTGCTCATATCGTGCCCTCGGTTTCCTGATCAGGCCGCGTGGCTTCCGCATCGCACGGGTCCCGATTGCCAACCCCGAGCCGTTCGGAGCAGACGGTCCCGCAAACCCATTATACAGCTTCGGCAGTGCCTATGAGATCCTGACAAGCGGTGGGTGACCCCCGGATTGCCGATTTCTCGATCGGGACTTTTCGCCCCGCATGAAGGACAACCATCCGCTTCCGCAGAAGATTAGCGTAGAAGACCAGATTCAGGAGAATGTGCCGAAGTGAATGACGACCGAACCGCCAACTTTGTGGACGACTCTATCCCCATTGAAGAACAGGAGCTGTTCCGAGAGTTCCAGTCCTACGTCCGATCCGTCTATACCGCGGCCACCTCAGGAGCCGTCCAGATGCTGGAGGCGAAAGCCAGCATCATGGAATCGAGGCTGGCTGAGGCCGCCGACCAGGTCGAGGAAAACGTCCGGGATCTCGCGGCGACCGTGCAGAAGAGCAGGGAGGCATACGCTGACCTCTTCGCCCCGGCGATCGCCCGAGTGGAGGATGCGGTAGCCAAAGCCCTCCGCGTGCCGGTGACGCTCGATGACAAGGATGTCTCGGGTATCGCGGAGCAGATACGAGTTTCGTACGAGGCATCTCTTGCGCCGGCCATTCAGTTGCTCGAACAGGCGATTATGGAGGCGAACCGACAGAATGGTGAACGGCTTCGTGATGTTGCGGCAAGCATCCTGTCAACGCTGAAGGGTGCGCACACGGAGCTATATACCAGTCTGGCGGCTCGACTGGAGAAGGCTATCGTCGAGCTTGAGGCGCAAGATCGGCGGCACCTGGAAGGCGCTGTCGCCCGGATCAACACGATGCTCGCCACTACTCATCAAGAGTATGTAACCTATTTGACCCGGGTGGAGCAGGCCATTGGCCACGCAGCCACAGAAGCTCACGAACATCTGGAGAGTGCAGCTTCCGGCATAGACGCGACAGTCACGGCAGCGCGCAGGGAACATGCCGCAGCGGCAGAGAGCCTGGCGAAGGCAATCGGCGACGCGGCCCGGCAGATTCAAGAGCAGGACGCACAGAACACCGCGTTGATTAGAGGGGATGTGCGCCGTCTGACGTACATTTCGATCGGAACTCTTGCGTTCGTGGTGTTCGGCCTGGTCTTGTGGATGCTTCAGTCCCCGGTGCTGAACGTCACAGGGCAGTAGCATGGAACCGATGACGGCGTGCATGCCCGCCATGCGCGCACACGCGCGGGCCGTATTCAGTGTGGAGGGAGGTCTGCCTCCGTACATCCAGGAGCAACAGCGGCGGCTCGAGAGCGCCATTGACCAAGCGGGACTGGCGGGCAAGCTGCCCCATCTGCTAAGTAGCATCGTTGCGGATCGCCGTCGGGCCGACGAGCCCTTCGAGCTGTTCGTGCTCGGCGAAGGCAAGTTCGGCAAGTCCACGCTGGTGAATGCTCTCCTCGCCTATCGAATCGCGCCGACAGACTTCACTCCCAAGACATGGTGCTTCAACCGCTATGTGGCCACGACATCGCCGCCACCGTACGTCCGTGTTTTCGTCTCGGAGGACCTACGCCAGAGACAGGATGCCGAGCACTTACACCGCTGGCTGCGACGGCCTCAGGGCAGCTTCCGGTCTCTGACGGAGTACCACGTGCCTCCGCAGGATGCCGAAGAGCTTGCCGACACGGAAGAGCAAAGGGTGAAGGCAACCTTCAACCGATCTGATGCCTACTGGTCGCCGGTCATGGAGATGGAGTGGACCGTGCCGCCTGACGGCGCAATTGTGCCTGGGATACGCCTTGTGGACACGATGGGCATCAACCAGGACGTCGCAGCTCCGAAGGCACATCTGCACTATCTGCGATGGCAATACGAGCGGGCCGACGCGGTGTTGTGGCTCGTGTCCTTCGATCGGCTTAACGCAGCGGCAACCAGAGCGCAACTTCAGGAGGCGCGCCGTTACTCAAAGGTTGTCTATCTGCTCATCACGCGCTGGGACCTCGCAAATGACAAGGAGAATCTTCTGGCCAGAGCCCAGGATCTCTACGGAAGTCTGTGTACCGCAATACTACCTGTGTCGGCGCTGGCGGAACTCGCTGCACAGGGCCTGCTGGAGCAGACGGCATCGAATGAGCGAGCATTCCTGGCGCGCCATGGAAAGCTGGGCGCCGATGAGTTGCACCGGCTAAGCGGCTTCGACCCGCTGAGAAACGCGCTACAGCAGTTCCTCGATGGGCGGCATCTTGCGATCCGCCATTCGCAGATGTATTCGGCCCTAAGACAGAAGGGCCGCGAATTCCGGCAGGTCGCGCTCCAAGTGCGTGATGACGCACATGCGAATATCACGCTTCACGAAGACCTTGTCAAGGAGCTGAAGCAGGCTAGAGACGATACCCTGGGCCTTGTTCAGCGAACATTCAATAAGGCGTCAGCCCGTTGGAATAAGAGCGTTAAGAAGAAACTCAAGAAGATCAACTTCAGTAACAGGCACGCCGTAGATTCGCTGATGGGAACAGACACGATTGACGGCGAGTTCAGGCACTTGCAGGCGAAGGTCGCTGAGGAGATAGAGAAGCGTTTCGCGGAAGTGGTACGGTGGGCGGCTTCCTCAGATCGTTGCTATAGAACCTCGGAGTTCGGTCCCACAGGCGACGTCGAAGACGTCGCGCTTACGGCAAGCGTGGGATCGCCGGAAGTAGTGCGAAGTGTCATGGCACTTAGTCTGAAGCGATTCAGCCCGGAGCCACCAAGCTCGTTGCTGGATCTGATTATTGGCTCTCTTAAGAACGTTTGGGACCGGATTCAGGCGTCCTTCGATTCGGCATATCGAGAAAGGGTGGTTGGGGAACTGAAGCAAGAAATCCGTGATGCTTGGATTCCGGAACTGGAGAGAGCCGGCGAAGAGGCCAGGTCGCATTACGAGTCTCAGATCTCGTCGCTCTTCAATCAGTTTAGCACTGACTTCAGCGCCCAATACGAGCGCTCTGGAGGGGACGTGGCGCACAGGGTCGCCATTGAGCGGATCGATTCTGTCCTCGGACGAACCATTGTGGAGCCGGTGCTGATTGCGGTGCCGGTTCGGCTGATGCGTCATTTCCGGTGGAGGTACTAGTCGAATGCCTGTTTACACATCCATGCCACACCATGTCGGCGAGGGTCGTCTGGCAGAATCTCTTGCGGCGATAGACGACGGGAAGCTACATCTCTGGTTTGATCTTGCACTTCCCGGGGTACTCAACCTCGATGTGGTCGTCTGGGACGAAACCGTCGGCGTCTTCGTTATGGAGACCAAGGCCGTTCGAATGGAGGCGATTCGACACTTCGACGACACCAGCATTGAGATCGCCGATCGTGGCTGGGGGCAAAGTCCAGTATCACAGGCACGGTCTGCCGTGTTTAGTCTCAAAGACTACCTGCGGAACGCCGATGTTCGGGCGCCGAAGATCGCCTCTACTGCTGCATGGCCACTCATCTTCCGCGATGAGTGGCAACAGCATTGGGACGCCAATTCCTTTCCCAAGGATTACGACCTTTCGATGGTCTTTGCCGACGATGTCGCCGGGGGCATCGTCTGCTTCCGCGAGCGCCTTCAGTGGATTGCCGATCATCCCCTATGGGGCGCCACGACCACGTCGGGCTTCGTCCATTCCAGAGTGGACTTCCTAGCGTTCGCCAACGCTCTTCGCCCGGTTGCCCGCGCGAAGCCGGATCACGCCATAACTGAGGCGGCGCAAGGGTTGGAGGCAGAGGCCGATTTCAGCGTAGCCTTGCAGGAGGACGCAGTCGGAAAACTGCCTGTCCCTGTCCGCAATGCTCCCCAACAGAAGGGCTACCGCGAGAAGCTGTGGCTTGGCACCGAGTATGTGGAGCAGGCGGCGGCGTCCGCCATGGGCGTGCTCGCTGACGCTGCCCATCTGATGGAACCGGAATGGAACCCGCCCTACGTCGAGCGAATCGGCGCAGTACTGAAGCGCCTGCAGCAGCCGTTCCGGTTGGGCGTTATCGGTGAGTTCCGCGCCGGCAAGTCCTCCTTGGTCAATGCGCTTGTTGGACAGGAGGTCGCTCTGGTTGCGGAGATGGAGTGCACCTTCGCGCCTCAACGCTTCTACTACGCCGACACGCCGGAGGCCTCGCTCGTGCGCCGGGACGG
>JBBIQU010000004.1:33916-60101 GCA_037442185.1 Chthonomonadales bacterium
GAGCGTTGATGCGCTCATGGCCATATTTCGTGAGGCGTACACGTCCGGCAAGCTGATGGACATTGCTCGCACCGAAGTGGGCTTGCCGGCCCCCATGCTTCAGGCGATGGACATCTGGGACTCACCGGGTCTGGGCGGCTCCGACGAAAACGCCGAAACGGCACGGCGCTTCGCCGAGACGGTGGACGCTGCCCTATGGGTATTCGATGCGGCGTATTCAGGCCAGAGCGGTCTTTCGCCCATGATCACGAGCTTGGAGCAGCACGGGAAGACTCTGATTGGGATAGTAAACAAGTGTGAATACATGACAGCAGACGAGGTGCTGCGTGTGGTCGACGTGCTGCGCCGCGCATACCCCCCGATGAGGGCCGCCGAGTTCGTGCCAATGAGCGCCCTTCTCGCGCTGCAGCCGGAGAGTGACCGCGACGGCTGTCTCGACTGGGCGGTGGATGCGTCGGGCAACCTCCAGCGCTTGCTGGACGTCATCCGGGAGGTGATCCTCTCTTCGCCGGGCAGGCTTACCGGCAGGGCGGCGGCAGGGGATCTTCGTGCGATCGTCGGTGCGATGCGCGATGATCTCGGGGCCGCGGCCCTGGACGTCAAGCGCCGTCGGTACCTCTATCAAAGCGAGCTCGAGAAGGCGGAGCAGCTCTTGCAGCACGAACTGGACGGCATCGGGCGCGACCTGGAAAACGGATGCGTGCTCGCCCTCAGACAGCATCTACACGATGCGGGCGCGCAGATTGTCGCTGACCTACCAGGCGAGATCCTCCGCGACTCGACGCGAACTGAAGAGCGCCTTCGGAATGAGCTGGCCGGCGGCGCTCTTGTCGGCTTCCTGCAAACTTACCTTACGGAACGGCAGGCTGGGATCGAGCAGCGGCTTCGGCACGTGCTTGCCCAGTCCGGCTTGAGTCTGTCGACCGCCCTTACCCCCCTGGAGCGTTACGACGGTCCGACGGGCCTCGCTACGGCTCGGGAAGCCGAACGCATGGGTTTTCCCGACGCTACACGTGATGCCCCCGCGATGTCCGCCGAGAACCCCATTGTCATGGGGTTGCAGGAGTTCGATGTTGAGAGAGCCACGATTGTTGGCGGCGGAACGCTGTTAGTACTAAGCGCAATCGCTCTGCTTGTTCCCGGAGCGCAATGGATGGTAGTGATTCCAGGGGCACTCACCACCGGGCTAACGGCTGGTCTGCGTCGCAAACTTCTGCCAGACAAACAGTTGCGTCAGACGCTCCTCAACCATTGGCACGCCAAGGTGAACAAGTATTTCGAGCATCCCGAGTTTCGCCCGCACCTCCGGGAGGCGCTCTCCGATTGGTGCGCACGGCTTCACGTGGCTACGCTCGATGACGTCCGTGCGCTGCTGATACGGAACGTCTATGGTGGCGCTGACGAGGCAGTGTGGGAGCGTCGCCTCGATCAACTGTCGGCACTTAGCGTACAGACCGACCTGATCGTTGAGCAGTTAGGCAACCCCATATTCGCGTTGCCTCCATCCGACGATAAGCTCTCACAGAAGGTTACCATCCCTGCAGGCGAGCGGGAACGGACTCAGGAACTCGTGCGTCGTGTGCTCGGTTTGGCGAAAGATGTGGTCGCCATCGCCGACGGAGGCTTCTCTATCATCGCCATGCAGCTTCTGCTGGAGGTGCCGGTCGACGCAACTCTGCGCATTCTGACCTGGGAACAACCTCTTTCGGATGCCGGCCCTACGTTCCGATCCGAACTGGAAGCACTCCGTGCCAAGCGCAGCGGGAGCGTCAGCGTGGCAACGCCGGTATCCATAGGGGCAAGCCAGGAGAGCCTGCCATCGGGGAGCTGGGTATTCGTGCCGGGCCGGGCTTTCCACTTCAGCCTCCCGCTGTACGACATCTGGATGGCCGGCGGTCCCGTCACGTTCGAGCCATATGAGGACGCAGGCAACCTCTACCAGGAACACTTCGGTAGATGGTGGAACGGCGAGGTCCCCGGTTACCAGGTCCTGCATGTCCAGCGGCACGGCCGGTCAGAGCGTGCCTGATGGGTGCAGCGGCGGGGAGGAGACCGGGGAGAGACACCCTGTGGTCAACGGGTCCGATGACCACGGAGTTGGTAGATCGTCCCTTCACTGCAGCGCCAGACGCCACACCGTCCACAGCCCCACGACGGCCAGAGCAGCCACGCTTCCCATGCAGCCCACCAGCGCCAGCATGTTCGAGCGGATGCGCAGGTCGCGGCCCGTCATCGCCGCGAGGACGAACACCGCGGCAATGACGCCGACGAGGAGAACGACCGGAGATAGGCCAACGCCCAGGACGATGTTCATAGTTGGGTCCGATCAGCGACGCGCCGACTTCTTCTTCCCCTCCATCACCGCGACTGCCTGCTCAAGGAGGGCGACGGCTTTAGCCTCGGCGTCGTGGGCCTTGCGCACTTCGGCGGCGAGCTTGCGGCGGGTAGCCGGATCCGCAAGCCGGCACGGGCTGCTTCACCCATATCGTGGCCCCGGGGCCAGAGCTGGGCCCTGGCTGCCTGTTCGTAGAGGTCGGCGGCAGCTAGAAGGTGCGCCTTTGCCTCGGGCGCTTCTTTGGCCATGGCGCGCAGGAACCCGGCTGCGCTCCTGCGGTCCTCGAGCATGCAGCACTGGTCGCCGTGCACCATGACGCGCGTGTGCATGACGCCCTCGTTGTCCGGCGGATAGTCGGCGTCTTCCTCCAGCGCATCGGCCCACGCATCGTACGCGGCGAGGCCAGCGACATGCCCCTTCACTTCGGGCCGCGACGCCATGCGCGATAGGTCTATGGCCCATTTGAGCGTCGCCAGCAGCGTCTCGCGCTTCGATGGCCCGGGCCATCGCTTCTTATCGCCGATGACGACGCAGCCCATGCCGCCGGCCCAGTTGGCGCGCGCGTGCCAGTCGGACTGCTGGTAGTAGCCGGGCGCCGCTCCTTCCTGGAAGTAGCTCCAGCCCATGAGCACATCGCCGCCGCGGTCGTAGCCGGTAACAAGCCCGGCCTCCGGCGGCCCGATGATGCCGAAGGCGACGACCGGCCGCCCCCTGCCGATGCTCTCCTTGATCGCGCGAAGCATCGCGTCGCGGTCGTAGCCCGGCACGATCGTAACGTCACGGTTGAGCGCGGCGAACAGGCGGCGGATCGGCTCCTCTCCCAGATACATGAGGTCCACGTTGCCGCCGTCGTCCTGCTCCCAGAAGCGGCGGAAGGAAGCGCCCGATGTTGCGTTGATGAAGTCGTAGTCCACCGGGTCGCCGATGTACCGGAGCGCCGATTCCATGGAGCCCGGGAACGGGCAGAGGCGCACGCCGTAGCCGACCTTCGGCGCTCCGGGCAGCAGCGCCCGGTGACCGAGGTCATAGGAACGCATCGCAGGCGGCGTGGCTTCGAGCGCGTGCGCCGCCGTCGCCAAGCTCGCCATGGCCTCCTGCTCGAGCTTCAGTGCCGAGAGGATGATTTCCGATTGCGCGCGTCGGTCTTCGGTCGTCCACTCCGCTGTACCGTTCTTCAGCCAAGGCGCATTACCGGTCACCGGCCCGGAAAGGAGCCCGACCTCGCGCTCGTAGGCATCCGCCGCTCGGAGCATGGCGGCTTTCCCGTCGCCAGACAGCAGACCGGCGTGCCTCCGCAGGAAGATCACGGCCGCCTTGCGAGCGTCGAGCAGCGACAGGTACACGAACCGGTTGACGTCGCGGTAGACCTGCCCGTCCTTCGGGTTGACGGACGCCGGGTCACGCATGAGGAGATCGTCGGCCCAGATCCGCATCGCCTGCTCGCCGTAGAACCACTCGCGGCCGTGCGGTGCGTACCCCGCCGAGGCCTTGCCGCGCTTCCAGTTGCGCAGGGCCGTCCGCAGGCCCGCTGCCAGAACGCGCCTCGGGTCAGGCACAGGTTCACATGCGTCGAGGAAGAGTTGGAAACTGCCGCAGGCTTCCTCGGCACGGACCTCGCGCGGCTCGGTGTCGCCGTAGCGCCGGATGGTCATCCTGCGGCCCTCGTCGGAGTAGCCCACTATGACGCCGATGTCGGGACCCGCCACCGCCGCCATGACGGGCCAACCGGCGTCTATATGCCGGCGCACACGCTGGGCGTTCGGATCGGTTGCCGGGTCCTGTGTGATGCCCGGGAACTCGGCCGTGAGGTTCCAGCCGGTGGCGCGCTGGACGTCGTCCCACTCCTCCATGAACTCGCCGCCCGCGCTGCTGTGATCCCAGCCTCCGATCGTATCCGGGTTCGACCAGCGCACGCGGAAGGCGATTCCCGTCGCGCCCATCATGTCCGCGTAGTCGCAGGGGCGCTCGGACACGGAGGTTGCCGCTTTGAGCGATCCGAGGAATGCACAGTCGCGGCCCGCGCCCCACACCACGCCCGGGACGCCTTCGATGCGCGCCGAGCCACTTTCGCGGGTGACCGTCGCCTTCGAGTTGGGTGTGACCAATGGGAGCGATGCGCCGAATGGAAGCGAGGCTCCACGCGCAGCGTCGTCTATCTTCCGGATGGCTTGCTCGATGTGGGATGCAGCGTCGGCGTCGCGGCGCCGCGCGAGGCGAATCAGCGGGACGATGCGTCCGCGAATGTCGGCTCGTGCGAACTGACGCGCGCCTTCGTCGGAGGTCACCATGCCGCCGGTGAACTCCCGGATCGCCCAGACGAGGTCATGCTCGTCGTCGAAGCACGCTGCCGCTTCCGTCAGTTCGGATGCCGCTTCCGGGTGCGCCTCGGCGGCGAAACGGAGGAAAGACGCACAGTAGGCGCGGGCTTCGGCCAGCACGCCGCCGCGCTCGTGGTGCACGAAGAACCGCTCGTTCAGCAGCTTCGGGATTTTCGCGGGGAAGAGCCGATCGTCGAGAAGCCGGTCGGCCCAATGGCTGAACGCGGCTTGCCCCGTCAGGCGGTCCTTGACTCTCGGACCGCGCATGATGCTCAACCCGTTCACGAGCGCGTCGCGGTATCCGCCGGCAGTCTTCGGCGCCGGCGCGCCGGGCAAGCGCTCGCCGACGAAGATCAGCCCCGGCGTATCCTTGAACCAGTCGCGCTTGCAGAAGCACCCGTTCTTCTCGAACGTGACGCCCTTCGCGAACTCCGGCATCCCCTGAAAGGCGTTCCAGCCGATGAGCACATCGCCATCCTCGTCGTAGCCCGTGATCAGGCACGGCTCCGGCGGCCCGATGACGCCAATCGCGATGACCGGCATGCCACGATCCCTGATGCTCTCGACGATCCGTTGCCGCCATGCGCCTTCGGTCGCCTTCGGATCGGCCTGGCCGCCATGTTCCTTGACGAAAGCCGGCCGGACCGAGGCTTCGCAGGAGTACCCAGCCGCGCCAAGCGCCCGCCGCGCGGACTCCACGGGGTCCTCATGCACCAGCCAGGGGCTGCCGTCGGCGGCGCTCCGCTTCGTGGGGTGACACGCGAAGCGGAAGCCGCAGCCCGACATGCCGAGCAGGTAGCAATGCAGATCATGCCACGGGTCCATTGCGCCGGGTCGCGAAAGGAAGCCGAGGTCCTCGCCGCGGAGTTGCAGAATCGCCTTCACGCACGACGGGAGAAGATCATCTTCCGGCGCGCCCTTGCCCTCGTAGAACCCGACCCGCGCCACGTTCGGAATGACGCACCGACGCGCTGCCTTCGCATGGATTGCGGACATCATGTCCTCCTTGTCTCGGAGGCCCCGCTTCGGTGCGGGCCCGTACCCGGCGCCTCAAGGCTGCCGACACATCTCGGGCTCTCCACTGTATCAACGCCGCCGGCATGGGCCGCGTTTCGTTAGGTTGCGAGGTGCGCCTGTGGTATTCGGTCAGACATCCGGACCATGACGTCCGCATTTTGCCGATAGCGGAGTTCCGCGGCGTCGCCCTGCGTATTGCCTGCTATCTACCACCACTGGAGGTCCCCACCGTGGACTTACGCACAGCCGCCGCGGCGGTCATCGGCGCTCTCGGCCTGACTGCGGCAGCCCCCGCTCAGACCGCCTCGGTTCGGCACGCGTCGCAACCCCTCGCATTCGAGAGGAACGCCGGCCAAACCGATCCGCGCGTTAAGTTTCTGGCCCGCCATCAGGGCGGCATCATCTTCCTTCGGGGCGCCGGCGCGACGCTCGCAGGCAAGGGCGGAGCCTTGACGGTTCGCTTTGTCGGCGCAAACCCGAAGGCCAAACCAGTCGCCGGCCGGCCCTTGCCCGGCAAGGTCAACTACTGCAAGGGTAAGGACCCGAGCAGGTGGATTTCCGGGCTTTCGACCCACAGCCGGGTTCGGTTCGTTGACGTGTACCCCGGCATTGACGTGGTCTACTACGGACGGAAGGCGGGATCAGGCCGCAACGCCGGGCCGGACGTGCTGGAGTTTGACTGTGAAGTGCGTCCCGGAGCTGATCCGACGCGCATCAAACTGGCGTTTGATCGCGCGGAGTCCGTTCGAATCGAGAATGGCGACCTCGTCGCCCGCGCGTCAGGCATGCAAGTGCGTTTGCGGCGTCCGGTCAGTTACCAGACTGCGTCCGGCGCGCGCGTGCCGGTTGCGAGCAAGTGGACACTCGAAGGGGCGCGGGCATCGGCAACCGCGCGGGCAGCTTTCAAGCTGGCGCGGTACGATCGCACAAGAACGCTCGTTGTTGACCCTGTCATGTTCCTGTATAGCACCCGCTTCGGCGGATCGTCAGACGATCGGCTGACAGCCGTGGCCGAAGCGCCGGGCAGCTTCTACGAACCCATCGTGACCGTGGGCGACACGATCTCGACCGACTTCCCCACGATGTGGCCCCAGCAGACTTACCAGGCGGGCACGGACGTCGTAGTCACCATATGGCAGTGGAATCTTCTTACGCCGGCGTTCTCGACATACGTCGGGGGCTCGGGTGACGAATCCGCAACGTGCGTCGCGATGGATGCCGACCGGAACGTCTTCGTTGGCGGCCACACGACCTCGCCGGATTTCCCAACGGCGAACGCCTCCCAAGCCTCCATTGGCGGCGGCCAGGATGCCTTCATCGCTCGGGTTGACGGTATCTCTGGTCAGGTCGCATACAGCACATACTACGGCGGATCGGACGATGAGACCGTCGCCGGGCTGGTGACGAACGCCGCATCCGCAACCATCGCCGGAACCACGACCTCGGCCGACCTGCCGGGCACTGCTCTCGGCTATCAATCGGGCCTCGCAGGCGGATCAGACGGCTTTCTCGCCGCGTTTGCTCCGACCGGGCAGGTTGCCGCAGCTACGTACTTTGGCGGATCGGACGACGACCACGTTACGGGCATAGCCAACTATCCTCCGGGCGGCCTGCTGATCGGCGGTTACGGCGGCGACGGAGTGCCCATGGCGGGACTGTCCTTCCAGGATTACCGGGTCGGAGGTCTTGACGGCTTCGTTGCCGCGATGACCTCGGACCTGACGGGTCTGCAGTTCTCTACTTATCTCGGTGGGTCGGGCGACGACCGCATCCTGGCAATCTCGTCCGATCCTTGGGGCTTGGCCGTAGCGGGTGATACGACCTCCGCCGACTTCCCGATCTCGGGGGCTGCCTATCAGACCGCCCTACAAGGCCCTTCGGATGCCTTCGTCACTCGATTCGAGAACGGCGTCGAATGGACCAGCATCTCCACCTATCTCGGAGGCTCGGGCGACGAAAGCGCCACCGGGGTTAACGCGGGACGCATGATCGTCGCCGGCTACACCACATCGGCCGATTTCCCAACCGTGAACGCGTTCCAGCCCGTTCCGGGTGGCGGCGAAGACGGCTTCATTACGGCCATTTCCAGCGCAGTCGCCGGCCCTGACTACCTGCTCCATTCATCGTACCTCGGCGGGTCCGGCGATGACAGGGTCCTGGGAATGACGGTGGACGGGTGGGGCGAAGTGCTGGCGGTTGGTTCCACCTCGAGCCCGGATTACCCTTCGGAGCGCGTTCCCATTATGGGCAACACAGGATCGGGTGTGGACGGCTTTATGACGCTCGTGGCCTACGAGCATTTGGGCACCGGCGCTTACCTCGGCTGGCCCGCCGGAGCGCCCGGGCAGTGGGTTGCCTTCGTGGCCGGCATCAACGGGCCGAAGATACCGCTCGAGGGACGCACGATCGAGTTCAGCGTTGACGGCGTGCCAGTCGGCTCGGCTGTGACCGACTACTACGGAGACGCAGTGTTGCCGTGGCTCATACCCGACACGATGCCGGTGGGTATGCACACGCTTAGAATGGACTACGCGGGCGAGGCAAACTACGACCCCGTGTGGATCGAGGTTCCCTTCGACGTTCAGGGCCCAACCAAAGACACCAAGCTCTACGTGCCCTCCCGTTCGGCTACGAATGGCCGCGCAGTGTACCTCCGCGGCTATCTGCTGGAGACCGTCGGCAACGTGCCCGTGCCGGGCGAGACCGTCGCATTCCGCGTTGACGGGTCATTCGTGGGCTCGGCGGTGACAAGCGCCACCGGACGAGCGACACTCACGTATGTCCCGCAACTCAGCGAGGGCACATGGCCGCTCGAGGCGGAGTTCGCGGGAAGCGGCACACACTCGCCCTCGACGGGCTCGAGCGCCATCGCCATACAGAAGGGGGACCTGCATCTCTGGACGTTCGGGCGCTCGGCGGCTCCGGGTTCGGTCTCGTATCTACGCTGCCTGGTGCGCCGGTATGGCGACTTCGCGCCGGTTGACGGACGAGAGATACGCTTCAGCGTAGACGGCACGTTCATCGGCTCGGCGTGGTCCATCACATCGGGTTGGGCGCAGACGGAGTGGCAGATACCGATGGGAACGGCGCCCGGACCCCATACCGTCACCGCGGAGTTCACGGGGGATTGGGAGTACAAACCGGCATCGGGAGCGGGGACGGTAAACGTCCTGTAGGCATCCGGCCGACCAATCGTCTGGCCCCCGCTGGTGACCACATCAGCGGGGGCCTTTCGTTTGCCGCGTGGCACAACCTGTGAACAGGGGGCCCGGCGACTGAAGTCGCGGCTGCGGATCGGCGCCAAGTCCGCCTTCGCGGACTGTCGGAGCGGACGGCAAGGGGTTCGGCGGGCCTATCGAGGACCGTATAGCACGAACGGATGCCCGCTGTGGTCGTAGCGTCGCAGTTCGACGAACACGCCGCTGGCGATGATCTCGTCGTGGAAACGGGGGTTCTTGTAGATGATCGTCAGCGAGCGAGGCCGGCGCGCCAGCGAAGCTTCAAGCATATCCATGGCCTGATGCATGACCTCGCGGGGGAACGGGTTGTACATGTAGATGAACGTGAAGCCATCGTAATCGTCGAACGCGCAAGCGTCGCCCACGATGAGCTCGACATCGGAACGGCCGGCGATGGCCAGATTCCGGCGGGCGATCTCGATCATCTCTTCCGACAGGTCCAGGCCCGCGAGCTTGCCGAACGGGAACCGGGCCAGGGTCAGCAGCGCGCCCCCCTTGCCGCATCCCAGGTCGAGGACTGCGTCGCCGGGACCTATGGGCAGGTCTCGCAAGACCCGCTCGAGGTCCGGTCCTCCGGAGTACGCGTGGTTGTGCGCCGTGAATGGGCTCAAGCCCAGGCGGCGCAGGCTGACTGACGATACGTCTATTCCCTGTCTGCGAAGCTGCCTGCGATGCCGAATGCCGCCGAGCACCTCGCGGAACCAGTACCGGGCGGCTTCCCGATAGTCATTGAGCGCCGCCACGGGCGTCAAGCTACCGTCTGCGGCGGGTAAGCCACATCAACGTAACCGCAAGGCACATCCGGAAACTGCCGCTGGAGATACCTTGCCATGGCCATCATGCCGGGCTTCTCGGCGGTGGCGTGGTTCACGATGAGAATGGGGATGCCCAGGTCGAGCGCCCAAAGGCCGCCGTCCCACATGTTCATCCCGTCGTCGGTGGCCAGAAGGACATCGGCGCCGAGCGCATGCATGGACGGCAGGTGGGTAATCGCGCCGGTGCCGACAGCCATGCGGGTCGTCGGCGCATCGAGGTCGCCCAGAACTCGGACGGACTGCTCGCCCAGCGCGCGGACCCGATCGCGCACGTAAGCGGCAAGCTCGCCGACGGTGCGCCCCTCGGTCAGGCATATGCGATAGAAGCTCTCAACGGCCCGCGGCTCCGACGGCAGCCCGATCCATTCCGACCAGGCATCGGGGATGCCGACCTCGGGCATGCGGTCCCATGTGTCGTGACAGCGGAGGAGGACCATGCCGTTACGATCGAGTAGGGCGCGCTTGTCCGTCGCCACGCGGTCGCCCGACGCCGTTCCCCGGAAGTGATCGCAGAAAGCCGGCTCATGGGTGATGTAGAGATTGGCCCCGTAGCCGGCGGCCTCCATGATCGCGGCATTGGTGGCGGTCCAGGCGGTCACGAGACTGCGGATCTCGGTCTCGGGGTCGCCGTGGAGGATCTGGTCGCACGTCTTGCGCCAGTCCACCCAGGAGCCTGCGGACTGGAAGTGGTACAGCACGTCCTTGACCTTCATGGCTCGCTCGTGCCTCCATGGCTGCGGCGTTTGATCAATGGTACCGCAGCGGCAGGGGCAATGATGAGCTGGAGAGCGATTCCCGGCGCGCCGGCCACGATGGAGGCAATGCCCACGCCTGCGGGCGGCAGGTTCAGGTAACCGGCGAGCGAGGTTGTGACGATCCAGGTCACGCCGATCCGCGCGGCGATGCCTGCCACAACCGCCAGCCAGACGGGCGCTCGGAGCAGGCGAGCGCCGGACACCACGCCGGCAAGGACGGTCAGTTCTATGCACATGACCACGGCCATCGGCGCCGGCGGCATACCCATCAGGAGCATGGAGGCCCACGGGGTGAGCGCGCCGACCAGCATGGCCATGGGAGGCCTCAGGAGGACGGCGCCGATCAGCACAGGCAGATGCATGGGCAGGAACGTGCGACCGAGGCCAACCACGTGGAACAGCATGGGCACGGTAATGCCCAGCGCGCAGAAAAGCGCGGCGAGGGCCAGCTCGCGGGCGCGAGCGAGCATGGGGTCGGGGGAGGGAGCGGAAGGGGAAGGATGGGACGGATGGGACATATGGGACCTATGGGACATATGGGACCTATGGGACCTATGGGTCGGGCGACATGGTGAATAGATCGTCGTTGGGCGTGTTCCATACCTTCTGGGAGCTCGCCGCATCGCCCAGAGCGTCGAACCACTCCTTCACTCTGCCGGGCGTGTCGGGATGCAGAGCGGCCACGATCGCTTCGTTGGTGTCCGTATTGACCACCTTGACCCGGTAGGCATCCGACGGGTTCAGCACAATGTTGCGCTTGCCGTAGGTGGCGCCGGTACTCCATTGCAGGCCGTCAACCATGCACGACGGAGGGGGAGCATCGGGGCACCACACCGTGACCTCGATGCCGAAGTGGGGCCGTGCCTTGAGCGCCTCCAAAGCGGCCCACCCGACCTTCATGCCCATGACCAACCACGGACCCAGATGGCCATGGAAACCCCGAATGCTCTCCCAGTTCAGCATGATGCGCTCCTTAAGGTCCGACACGTCCGACGAGTCAGACGTGTCAGACCACCCTGCTATTCGTCAGCCTCGGCGCGCTTCCTCCATTTGACGTGTCCGTCGGCGAACACGTGGGCTGCGCCGCCGCGATGGGCGAACCGGGCGCGCACGGGAGACGACGATAGCTCGATCCTCTGGTCAATAATGACGGGCTGCTCCGCGGGCGGGAATGCCGCTCCCCCGGGCTCCCCCAAGGATGCGATGCTGCGGCCGTCAAAGATGCAGTTGTTGCGATAGCCCACCGAGCCGGGCGGGAAACTGAACGGCGTGTTCCCCGGGAAGTTGTACCCGAAGCACCAATAGGTGAGCTTCCACGTGGCGCGGCTGCCGGGCTGCGTGGGCACTGTGAGTGTACGTCCGGGGGTTCCGGCCACCGCAGACGGGCATATGAATATGCCGCCGTTCTTGATGTACGGCATGGTGACGGTCGTAAGGCTGACGAGCCGCTCGGGCCACGAACCAACCGGCGTGCCGGTAACGATCACGGGCGTCAGGTCCGCGCCATCCGGATCGAGAGGAATGGCCTTGACGATCGGATAGTACTCGTCGTAGTCCTGGGTGTACATCATTACCCCGAGCCCCATCTGACGCATGTTGGAGATGCATTGCGTCTTGCGCGCGGCCTCGCGGGCCTGGGCGAATACGGGGAATAGAATCGCCGCCAGAATGGCGATGATGGCGATAACCACGAGAAGCTCGATCAGCGTGAACCCCGATCGCCGACCTGCGTCACTTCGATCCATGCGCGGACCTCCTGATTGTCGTCCGAACGTTTCGATTCGGCGCGTTTCATACGAAATGACGATTCGTATGAACGCAGTGTACCACATAGCCTTCTGGGAACCGATCGGTGCCCGATGCGTATTGACGGGCGTGCGACTCTAATCCGAAGGAGCAAGACCGTGCATATACGAATGGTTGCGCCATTGATGATAGCCTCAGTCCTCGCGGCGATGCCGCTGGGCGCGCAATCGCCCACTAAGTCCGATCAGCCGAAGTCCGTCCACGACTTCACCGTGAAGGACATAGACAGCCATTCCGTCAAGCTGAGCCGCTATCGCGGCAAGGCGCTGCTCATCGTCAACGTGGCAAGCCGTTGCGGCCTGACGCCCCAGTATGCGGGGCTGCAGAGCATCTACGAAAAGTACCGGAAACAAGGCCTGGTCGTGCTGGGCTTTCCGGCCAACGACTTTCTGTCCCAGGAGCCCGGAACGGACGCCGAGATCAAGCAGTTCTGCTCGACCACCTACAAGGTGACCTTCCCCATGTTCTCGAAGATCGTGGTCAAGGGAGAGGGCCAGGCCCCGCTCTACCGTTTCCTCACATCGAAGGACACGAACCCCTCCGGAGCCGGTGATATCGAGTGGAACTTCGCCAAGTTCCTCATCGGACGTGACGGCAAGCCCGTTCAACGCTTCGCCTCCAAGACGACGCCCACCGATCCGAGCGTGATCGAAGCAATCGAGAAGCTCCTTGCCGAAAAGCGGTAGCCGGCCGGCAAGGAGCATGTCAGTTCGTGCGGAGGCCGCTCGCGGCCTCCGTCAGTAGATGGTCAAGGTCGCTTCGCCGAACCCCGCATTGACCCACGCGTCGCCTGCAAACTCGCAGCGGATCGTGTGAGCGCCTGCCGGTTGGACAACCGTATAGTTGAACCGCGCAATGCCCGCATCGGCGCCGGAGCCGGTAACGACGTCGGCAACCCATGTGCCGTCCACCCGGAACGTAACCGCCTTGCCCACCTGCTTCTGATAGTCGGCCAGTCGGCGGAAGTAGGCGTACAATCGAGCGACACCCCCTGTCGGCACGCTTCTGGGCATCACCCAGATATAGGGGGTGGCCTTGGTGACCGTCAACGTGTTGGTGCATGACGACGGCAGGTAGCCGCCGTCGCCGCCCCACGATGCCTGTATGGTTCTGACGCCCGCTCCGGCGCCGTCGGCGATGGTGTAACCCACTTGCGCCAGCCCGGTCGTGCGGGTCGCGTCGGTACGCAGCGGGGTGCCGTCCAGAGCGAACCCGATGGTCTTGCCGACCACGGGCGTGTTATCGAGGCGGTAGAGCCAGGCCTTCAGGATTCGGTACGCGGTGATCGGGCCATCCCTGTTCACGCCGAACATCTTCGTCGCGTGTGTCTGAGCGGTCAGCGTTGACTGGGCCGAGCTCGGCAGGTAAGCGGAATCGCCCGCGAACTCGGTTGTGATGGTCCGTGTGGCTGGACCGTCCGTCACAATCCAGTTCAGGGTGCTGTCGCCGCCTGCGTTGGTCACGCCCGAGCCGACCACCGTTCCGTCCACTTTGAACGTGATGGTCTTGCCGGAGAGCAGGACGCCGCCGACGGTCCGGGCGAGATCGAACTGCCTCAGAATGACAAGTTCGGTGATGGTGCCCACGCGATCTATGGTCCAGTGGGTGGTCGAGGCTCTGGCTACGGTCAGCGTGGCGGTGTACGAAGCGGCTGCATGCTGGGCGTCGCCGGCGAAGCTCGCAGTCAGGGTGAGGTCGCCCGATCCGATCGTGTCCGGGATTGCGTAGCTCAGCGACGCCGAGCCGGTGGCATCTGTGCTAGCCGTGCCGGCCGGGGTGCCCTCCGCGGCGAAGGCGATCTGCCGTCCCTCCAGCGGAGCGAGCGTGTCGGATCGGATCAGGACGGCTGACAACGTGGTGTTCTGCCCGACGGTTCCGGCCGCGTCGTTGGCGGTGATCGTCGTCGGCCATGGGATGACCTCAAGGGCGCCGGACCCGCTGGACGGCTCATGGTCCGCGTCGCCGGCGAACGAAGCCCCGATGGCTTTCGCGCCTCCCCCGAGGGCTTCAGGGATGGTGTACGGCACGGTCGCTACGCCCGAGGCGTCGGTTGCGCCGTCGCCGACCGCAGAGCCCTCTACGGTGAAGGCAACGGTCCGACCGTCGAGTGGCGCGCCGTCGGCGCTGCGGGTGAGCGTGGCCGTCAAGTCAGCCGTGTCTCCAAAGCCGCCGGTTGCGTTGCCGACGGCGAGAGCCGTTGGGGCCTTGGTGACGGTCAACGCAGCGCTATCCGATGACGCCGAGTAGATGGCGTCTCCCGCGAACGCCGCTCCGATCGGATCGGTCCTGGGTCCGCCGGGCACAGGAACAAGGTAGGCGAGTGACGCAACGCCCGATCCGTTGGTGGCCGCCGACCCTACCGGAGTTCCTGCCACCGAGAAGTCAACGGTCCGTCCGACGACCCCCAGACCATCAGCAGGGCAGGTTAGCGCGGCAGTCAGCGTGGTGACGGCGCCGAGCTGCGCCGTTACGTCATCGGCGGCCAGAGCCGTATCGCCCGCGCCGACGGTCAGATTGGCGGTTCCGAAGCTCGCAAGGTGCGCGGCGTCCCCGCCGAAATCCGCGCGCAAGGCCGATACGCCCACGCCGAGGGACTCAGGGATCGCATACGGCAATAGGGCAACGCCCACGCCGTCTGTGGTCCCGTTACCCACGCCGGTTCCGGCGACCTGGAAGCCGATCGTGCGGCCCGACAGCGGCGTCGCATCGGTGGTGCGCGTCAGCGTCGCCGAGAGACTTACGGTTTCGCGGACCTTGCCCGCCACATCAGGCGCAACGGTGGATGTCGGAGCCCTGGAGACCGTCAGGGTGGAGCTGCCGTTGCTTGGTTCCAGAGGCGGGTTCCCGGCGAACGACGCGCCAATGGTGAAGCTGCCCGTTCCCCCGGATTCCGGTATGAGATAGGGTTTCGTCGCCACGCCCGAACCGTTCGTTGATGCGCTGCCGATGCCGGTTCCGGCAACCGTGAAGCCGATGGTCTCGCCCGCGATGGGCGAACCGTCGCTCACCCGGGTCAGGGTTGCCTGCAGGTTCACAGTCTCGCCGATCGCGCCGGTGGCGGGCGAGACGGTGAGGTTGGTTTGTCCGCTGGCGGTCACCGTAAACCCTCCAAGCACGGTGGCCTGCCGTCCGTCGGGGTTGGTCAGGACAATGTCGCGCGAGCCCGGGCTGGCATTGCCGGCAATGTCAAACGTGACGGAAGCGCTCGTGGCGCTGTTGTACGTGACCACATAGTTGCTGATGCCGTTGATGGCGCCGCCCGTGAGTTGGATGGAAAGCCGATTCGGGAAGCCGGGCCCCGGATCGAATATGCCTGTGCCGGTCAAAGGCAGAGTAACGCCGGTCGTGCCTGCCGGGGCCGACCCGGCGGGATTGTTGAGCGTGGGCGCGGGAGCGAGCAACTGGGTGATCCACGTCCCCCAGCTGTCCTTGGTTGCCGTGGCGTATTCCTGAACGGTCCAGATGCTCAGGTCATCATTGGGGTCTACGGAGGTCGTGCTGTAATCGCCCCAACGGTTGTAGCCGCCCGAAACCCGCGTATAGCTGTTCAGGCCCGACTGCAATCCCAGGATGGATTGGAGGGTGCCCGGCGGATCGCCGGCAAGCCGCCCGGTCGTCTCCGCAGCAACGTACCGATCGCCGTTGCTGTCGGAGAAGGACAGCGCGAGATGCCCGAGGCCGTTGACCGCCACGGACGGATAGTAGAAGAAGACCGGGCTAGCCGGCGCTCCGTCATACAGCCGCCCGCTCTGCGCGATCGAAGGCGTGCCCGAGGCCACGTTGAGCTCGATCCATTCCACTGCCGTTCGATCGGCGCCTGTGCTGCCTCCGGTGGAGTTGACCCCGACCGTCCTGCATGTCCACAACTTGCCGTTGCGCTTGATGGCGCTGTGCATGCGCATGTCGCCTGCGTCAATGTTGGTGGTGCTGCCTCTGGCAGGCGCTGATGGAGGATCGGCGAACGCCGGCAGCGTCAGGTTGGTCACCGAACTGAACGTCGGCGCGCCGGAAACCGGCCACTGGATGGACGAGATGCGCATGTCGCGGTAGTAGGAAGGGTTCGAGCCGACGACCCAGGCCTTGCCGTCGCTTGGCGTAGCTTCGAGGCTCACGGCCGTGAACGGAGTGGCGTAGTAGTCGTTCGTGTCCGGCGACTGATAGAGGGTGTCGAGATATGGTGAAGCGGCAATGAGCGAAGCCTTGCGCGTGGCGGTGATGAACTTCGTTGATGACGTCGAGGAGAACAGCGTCACGGCGATGTAGACGCCGTTGTCGTCGAGGCCCAGGGTCGGGTAGTCGGTGAACCAGCTGTTCCTGCCGATCGCGAGGAGGTACTTGTCCCATGTGCCGGACGGGTTGGACGTGCGCGAGACGGCCAGTATGGCGTGATTCCGATTGCCGCTGTTGTACTCCAGCGCCGTGGCAAACCATCGCCCGCTGCGCCTGTCGTAGACGATCCGCGGATCGAATGCGTAGCTGCGCGGATACGTCGTGCCGCCCGACGAAAACGTGAGGAACGAGTTCAGCGTGACGTGGCTCAGCCGCGTGCCGGCCCTGTTGTAGATGGCGAACGAGCCGTTCAGAATCTCGGCGAAGTGATCGGGGCCGATGGCGCCGCATGTGTCGGGAGGGATCCAGAAGGTGCCGCCCTGGTCCTGCATGCGTATGCCGGTGAAGCTGGCGCCAACATCCTGAGGCGAGAGTGTCCTGTAGTCGCGGATTTGGCCGTGGTCAGGTTCCGGGTCGTGGAACGCTGCCGGAAGGAACAGGGCGAAGGGACCGTCGCCGTCGGCCACGGGCTTCAGCTTCTTCTTGACGTGGCTGCCTACGGCGATCATCGGCGGCGGCGCGGGCCGAATGCCTGCCGCGATCTCCTCCTGCCAGATCCGGTCGCGCTCGATCATTGCGGCCATAGTATCGGTGAAGGGCCGCTGGGGGCCCTGAACCACGATGCCTCGCGCGTCGCCAACGCCCTCCGCATGCGAAGATGCGTGGAATACGAGGATTAGAAGAGCCACGAACGCTCTCTGAAGGCGCATTTGAACCTCCCGTAGTGGTGGAACGAACTCAACCCGCAACCGGACGCAAACGCCTCCGGTCTCGATTGACTCAACGATAGGCGACGCCCACATGTTCCGCGAGCGGCTGTGAGATTCTACCGCGGGAGCGCCGGTAGGAACGTCGGGGCATCGGCATCCGGTCTGGTATACTTTCGCCGCCATCGTAGCGCAGGCGTCCCGCCTGCAACATGCCGTAGCGCAGGCGTCCCGCCTGCAACATGCCGTAGCGCAGGCGTCCCGCCTGCACCACTGAGCGTTTCTCGTAACGCAACGGATGTCACACAGTATGGCTGCCAATCCATCCACCCACCCGAGGCACATCTACTTCGAGCGCGAGCGGGGCGTCTACGATGTGGACGTCACTGCCAGTGTCGCCTACATCTCTGCCGATGTCGGCGATGAGGGCGGCCGTTCCGAGCGCATCCAGGCTCTGTTCGAGGCGCTGGCCAAAGCCGGCATTCCCGTGTTTCTCGTCAAGCTCCACGGCGTGGCGGTCACCTTCGGCGTCGAGGAGGGCAAGGCCGAGCAAGCCGAGCGCGTCCTTGCGGAAGCCGGTTTCCCTTACAGGACGCGCAGGGACCTTGCCATAGTGACGGTCCTTGCCGGCACGATGCGCGATTTGATCGGCATCATGGTGCGGATTGCGGATGCGCTCCAGATCGCTCAGGCGCGCATGTACGGAGTGGGCGATTCGCATAGCTCGGTTCAGTGCCTCATAGACGGCTATCGCGCGGAGGCGGCCGTAAGGCAGCTCCGAGCGGCATTCGGTCTGGAGGCGCAGCATGAGTGACCATTCGCCCCGGGGAACCCGTTCGATCATCGTTCAGAAGTTCGGCGGCACGAGCGTGGACACCGACGAGCATCGCCGAGCCGCGGCGAGGAAGGTCATCGCCGCGCGCGAGAGCGGACACGATCCCGTTGTCGTGGTTTCCGCCATAGGCAGAGGCGGCGCGCCCTACGCTACCGATACGCTGCGGGCTCAGCTCAAGGCTGTAGACCCTTCATCGTCTCCCCACGCTCGGGAGATGGACGCCATGATGGCGTGCGGCGAACTGATCTCTGCGGCCGTCATGGCCGTAACGCTGCAATCCATGGGCTATCCGGCGATTGCCATGTCGGGACCGCAAGCCGGCATCCAGACGGACGGCGAGTTCGGCAGCGCTCGGATCCGCGCCGTCGAGCCTGTCGCGGTCCGCGATGCCATCGCGCGCGGTGAGATACCGGTTGTGTGCGGTTTCCAGGGCATGGCGTATGAGCCCGGCAGCCCCCATCACGGACTGACGACCACTCTCGGGCGGGGCGGAAGCGACACCTCGGCAACCGCTCTCGGGGCGGTTCTGGGAGCCTCGGCCGTCGAAATCTACACGGATGTTGACGGCGTGAAGACCGCCGACCCGGACATGGTGCCCAACGCCCAGACACTCGCACTGTGCACATACCCCGAGTTGGCCGAGATCACGCACCTCGGCGCCCAGGTCGTCCATCCGCGCGCAGCCGAGATCGCCATGGACTATGGGATCGAGCTCTGGGTCAAGTCCACGTTTTCGGACGCGCCCGGCACGCGCATCGTCAGGGCGGAAGACGCGCCGCCGGATCTGCGCAAACGGGTCACGGGCGTCGCCCACAGCGGGCGGGGAGTGTTCATCAGGCTGGAGATCGGCAACGAAGCCCACAAGCCGCTCATCGAGCAAGAGGTCTATCGGCTCATGGCGGAAGCCGGGGTCAACATATTCCTGACCTCCTTCAGCCCGACCACCATGGCGTTCGCCGTCACAAGAGACCTGTATGCGACCGCAAGGGACCTGCTCGACGGCATGGTGGTTCCGGTCGGCGCAAATCCGAACGCTCAGCCGGCCAGCACCTTCTATATCTTCAAGTTCACCGAGGACGGCCAGCCCGATCTGGCCTACCGGGCGCAGCGTCCGCTATTGCGAGCGGTCGAGCAGTTCATTGACGTGGTGGATGTGCCGGGCTCAGTCTATGAGAATGTCACCATGGTCTCGCTGGTCGCCGGCGAGCATCGCCTTGTCCCGGGGATTCTGTCGGCCATCATCCGGACTCTGAACGAAGCAGGCATACCGATCCATCAGATCGCCGACTCGACGATGTCCATCTCCTGCCTGATCCCGGAGACCGACGTGGATCGGGCCGTGATGCTGCTCCACGAACGCTTCGGCCTCGGCGAAGGCGGCAGCGCCGGCTAAGATTGACCCGCGGCTATGGGTCGCACCGACCGGACCGCCAACCTGCGCTTTCGGAGCCCTCAATGAGCGCGCTGCCAGACCCGAAAGACGAAGTTGTCGAAGATGAGAGCCCCGCTACATCGAGCGGTGATCGCCTGCCGAAGCCGCCTGCGCTGCATCCCGAGCTTCCGCCGCCTGACAGTCCGGTGTCGGAGCGGAGCGCCGGATATCGCCGATTCGGCCTGGCCTACACCATCCCGACCGCGCTGATTGCGCCCGTCGTTGTGCTAACATTGTTAGGCGCATGGCTGGACCAGCGTATGGGTAGTGCGTCGTCGGCCTACACCATCGGCGGAGCCGTGATCGGCCTCGTGGTAGGCACCATGAACATGCTCCGCCTTGCGGCGCGACTCGACGATTGATATGGCCGATCAGGAGTTACCGAAGCGCGTAATCCGTACAAGCTTCTGGTTGTCCGCATGGTTCGTGCTGTTGTTCGGCCTGCGCGGACAGGCGGATGTTTCGGTCGGCCTGGCGATCGGAAGCGCCATGAGCATTTTCAGCCTGTGGACGATTGCGCTTGCCGTGCCACGCGTGGCGGAGGGCTGCAACCCGGAGGCTTCGCACAGCGCGAGCAGACGCGGACCGTGGCTGCTGGCGTTCCTGTTTCTGGTGAAGCTTCCCGTCTATGGTCTGGTCTTGAACTACGCCTTGACATCGAAGGTTGTCCATCCGGGCGCCCTCTTCGCGGGAGTGGGCGTTGTTCCGGTGGTGATCGTACTGAAGACGCTGGGTCGGATGCTGATCCGACCATCGGCGAGTTAGAGGAGACGGCTTCGTGCCGCCTGAAGAAATCGGACAGCATGCCGGTCACGGGCCGGCAAATCACAGCGAAGCGCATGCCGTGCAGGGGCACGGCGGCCATCATGAGTACAAGCTGGGCGACATCCCCGGGCCGTGGCTGCTCTTCAGCAATGGTCTGCTGGTCGCGCTCATCATCATCGCATTCGGTTACCGCGCCACACGCAAGCTCGCGGAGATACCGCACGGTTGGCAGAACCTTGGCGAGATGATCGTCGAGACGTTCGTCGGGTTCACGAGGGGCGTCATCGGCGAGGGCGGAGAGAAGCACGTTCCTCTCGTCGGGACCCTTTTCCTGTTCATCTACATCAGCAACCTCTGGGGGCAGATCCCGGGATTTCACTCGCCGACCGGCAACCTGAGCACGACGCTCGCGCTCGGCTTGATCGTGTTCTTCTATGTGCAGATCGTGGGCATCCGTCAGCAGGGCATCAAGGGCTATCTGGGCCACTTCTGGGGGCCGATGCCGCTTGCCGGCATCCTGCTGTTTCCCATCGAGGTGATCAGCGAGCTGGTCAAGCCGTTCACGCTTGCCATGCGACTTTTCGGCAACATCTTCGGCGAGGACACCGTCATCATCGTGCTTGCGACCCTCGGGGTTGCATTGCTGCCAGCAATGCCGCTGGTGCCGCTGCACTTCCCGGTTCTGGTTCTTTCCCTCCTGACCACTTTTGTTCAGGCGCTCGTGTTCACGCTCCTGACGTGCATCTACATTTCGCTTCAGTCACACCATGACGATCACCACAGCGAGGAGGCGGGCCATGCAGCTCCGGCTCACTCGTAACATCTCGGGCGTCCGCCAGCGGACTGCCCCCGAAACAAGGAGTCTCCCACAATGATCTACTTCGCGATGCTGGCTCTGGCCGTCGGGTTCGGCCTTCCGCTTGCCGTTCTGGCCGGCGCGACCGCTCAAGGTCGGGCTGCAGTATCCGCCCTCGAGGGCATGGCGCGTCAGCCGGAGGCCATAGGCAAGATCCAGACCGCCATGATTCTCGGTCTGGCGTTCATCGAATCGCTCGTGATCTTCGCGTTCGTGTTCCTGTTCCTCCTCAAGAGCCAGTTGCCCGCCGATCCGAACGCGGTCATCGAAGCTCTGAAGAGCGCGGCGATCAAGTAGGAAAGGTCTCCGGGAGCAAGCCCGGGCCGCATATCCGCCCATGCTCGATTCGCTGCTGAACAGCCTCGCGCTCGATCCGCGCGTGCTTGCGCTCAACGGCGCCACGTTCCTGGTTCTTCTGTTCGTGATGAACCGGGTCTTCTGGCAGCCGATGCTCAGGCGTCTGGAGGAGCGCAGGTCGCATATCCGCGAGGCCTACGATAAGGTCGAGGAAACGCGCCAGGAAATGGAGCGGCTCCGGACCGAATACGAGACGCGCCTGGCCGATATAGAGGCCGAGGCCAACGGCCGTATTCAGCAGACCGTCCGGGTGGCCCAGGCCGCGCGGGAGGAGATGCTGGCGCAAGCACGGTCCGCGGCCGAAATCATGGCGAGGGACGGCTTGGCGGAGATCGAGGCCGAACACGCGAACGTCAAGGCGGAGATGCTCGAAACGCTCAATCGCGTTGCCGTTCAGGCGCTGGCTCGCGCCCAGGGCGCTCCGGCCGACGAACAGCAGCGCACGCTCGTGCGAGAGTATCTTGTGTCTGGCGGCGATAGGAACTGAGCCCCGATGGAACCGATCCCGATCCCCTGGATACTCGAGCACACTTCGGACGTCACTGACCTTCAATGGCTGGTGATCCGTACCGTCGGCTTCGTGCTGCTCGCGGCGATAGTCGTCCGCTTCATCGTGCCCGTCATTCGGAGGATGCTCGAAACGCGGCGACAGACCATCATCGAGACCGCCGAGCAGATCCGCCAGACGCTCGACGAAACGGAACGCCTGCGCGACGACTACCGTGACCGCCTCGAGCGCATTGCCGACGAGACCTCCATGCGAATGCAGGAAGCGGTGCGCGAAGCCGAGGACCTGCAGGCGCACATCCGGGAAGAGGCCCGCCAGCAGGCGGAGGCCATCCTCGAGCGGACAAGACGGGAACTCAGGCGCGAGCGCGCGAAGGCCATGGCTCACCTCCGGATCGAGTTCACCGACACGGTCATCGAGGCTGCAAGATACGCGGCGTCCCGCACGCTCACCCGGGAGCGGCAGGCCGACATGGTGAGCACGTTCGTCCGTGATCTGGGGACGAAGGCATGACGGGACTGGGTGAAGCGCGCGTTGCGCGTCGCTACGCCGGAGCGCTCTTCGCGACGGCGCGCCGACTTGGCAAAGTGACCGCCGTCGAGGAGGACCTGCAGGCTCTTCTCGATGCGCGGCGTGACAGCCCCGCCTTTCGGCAGGTGCTGGAGAGCCCTCTCATTCCGGCGGATCGAAGGCGCGAGATGATCGGGCGGGCGCTCGCGAATCTCGACGAACTGACCCGGTCGTTCGTTGACTTGTTGATCACGAAGCGCCGAGCCGATGCCTTGCCCGCGATCCGGGAAGAGTTCCGGCGGTTCGCCGATGAGGCAGCCGGCATTGCGAGGGTGTACTTGACGGTGGCTGCGCCGATCACCGATGCCGAGCGAGAGCGGCTCGATGCCGCATTCGAGGCTCGTTGCGGACGCAAAGTGGAGCTGCAGGTGCGCGTCGAACCGGCCGTGCTTGGCGGCGTCGTTGCGCGCATCGGCGACACCGTGTGGGACGGCAGCGTGCGCGGAGCGCTCGAGGCCATGAAAGAGGAGATGCTAGCGGAGTCTGCTGTGGCTGCCGCGGAGGCTGCATGATGCCCCGCGGAACCGCACGGCTGCGCATGGCGATGGGAGTTTGACCGGTGGCAATCAGACCTGAAGAGATAACCTCGATCCTGGAACGGGAGCTTGAGGCATACGAGCGCAAGATCGAGGAAGTCGGCGTCGGAACGGTCCTGCAGGTGGGCGACGGGATCGCGCGCATCTATGGACTGCAGGACTGCATGGTCCAGGAAATGCTCGAGTTCCTCGATGATCGGGGCGATCCGATCACGGACACCGACGGCAACGTCATTCGCGCCATAGCCCTCAACCTGGACGAGGACAACGTGGGCGCGGTCATCCTGGGACCGGACACAGGCATACGCGAGGGCACGACCGTTCGTCGCACGGGCAAGGTCATCTCGATACCCGTGGGGCAGGCCATGGTCGGGCGCGTGGTCAACGCCGTCGGCGACCCGCTCGACGGCAAGGGGCCCATCGTGGCCGAGGACCGCAGGTACATCGAGACCCGCGCCCCGGGCGTGATTGATCGCCAGCCCGTGTCCGAACCCCTCCAGACCGGGCTCAAAGCCATCGATTCCATGGTGCCCATCGGGCGCGGCCAGCGTGAGCTGATCATCGGCGACCGCGGCACGGGCAAGACGGCCGTCGCCATTGACACCATCATCAACCAGAAGGGCACCGGCGTCATCTGCGTCTATGTGGCCATCGGCCAGAAGCAGTCAACGGTGGCCCAGGTCGTCCGCACTCTCCAGCAGAGGGGCGCGCTCGATTACACCATTGTCGTCAGCGCCACCGCGTCGGACCCGGCGCCGATGCAGTACCTGGCCCCCTATGCGGGCGTCACCATCGGCGAGTACTTCCGCGATCAGGGCGGGCACGTTCTCTGTGTCTACGATGACCTCTCGAAGCACGCAGTTGCCTACAGGCAGGTGTCGCTGTTGCTGCGGCGTCCGCCCGGCCGCGAGGCGTTCCCCGGCGACGTTTTCTATCTCCACAGTCGGCTGCTGGAGCGCGCGGCCAAGATCCGCGAGGACTGGATTGTCGTCCCGAAGGGATCCGCGCCGAACGTTGATACCGGCGTCGGCGGCGAGGTCTACCTTGGGCCCATGGGGCGAAAGCGGGCGCAGAAGGCGCTGGCCGAGATGCCCGGCGGCGAGAACTTCGAAGTGCGCAAGCTTCCCCGCACCGGCGGCTCGCTTACGGCGCTTCCGATCATCGAGACGCAGGCCGGCGACATTTCGGCCTACATCCCGACCAACGTCATCTCCATTACCGACGGCCAGATATTCCTCGAGAGCGACCTCTTCTTCTCGGGTATCCGTCCGGCGATCAATGTCGGAACCTCGGTTTCCCGCGTCGGCGGCAGCGCCCAGGTCAAGGCGCTTCGAGCCGTGTCGGGCCGGCTTCGGCTCGAACTGGCGCAGTACCGCGAAGTGCAGGCGTTCGCGCAGTTCGCTTCAGACCTCGACAAGGCGACGCAGGCCCAGCTCCATCGGGGTCTGCGCATGGTCCAGCTCCTGGTCCAGTCGCAGTACGAGCCCATGCCCGTCGCGCGGCAGGTGGTATCCATCCTGGCGGGCAACGGCGGGTATCTCGACGCCATCGAGGTCGGCGAGGTTCAGCGGTTCGAGCGCGAGATGCACGCCTATCTGGAGGAGCACTATCCCCAGATCGGCGAGGAGCTTCGCAAGACGAAGGAACTGACCGAGGACCTTCAGCAGCAGATCACAAAGGCCCTCGACAGGTTCGCGGAGCGTTTCCGCTCGTCATCGGCCGGCTGAGGTCGTCGGCGGGCGGCTTCGATCTCCTCGGCGAGGGTGCCTGATCCATGAGGCAGGGCATCCACGTTCTCGTGGTACCCGCTCATGGTTCAGTCATTCGTCCCCGTACCGATCGGGCAGGATTCCCGTCTCGACACAGTGGCGGAAGTTCCAGTCCCACTTGGGCTCGAGCTTGTAGGACCAGTAGAACCAGCCGGCCGTCTGCTCGTAGCTGAATAGTTGCGCCTGGCCGTAGGCGCGTGTGGCCGTCTGGCGGGCGAAGCCGGAGAGGCCCTCGAGCGACTTGCCGTCGAGGGCGACCGACCACTCGCCGACGATGATCGGAAAGGCGCGCCGCATCTTGGCGAACTCGTCGGGCCTTCCCAGAGCGCGTCGAACATGGCCGGCGCCGTCGGTCTTCCGATCTTCCTCGGTGTAGCACTGGTATATGTGCGTGTCGAGGACAACGGACGCATGGGACGGTCCCTGCATGAAGCCCTCCCAGTCGAAGGGACGGAACCCGTCGTGGATGATCACGGCGCACCGTTCGGCAGACATGTGCTTGCGCACGCGGCGCGCGCCCTCCTCGTAGTAGGCGCGGAGGATCGGCATGGGCACATCCCACCGGGGCTCGTTGAGGAGCTCGATGCCTGTAACGCAAGGGTGCGGCTTGCAGAACTGCGCGATCGCCTCGACGGCATCGAGCGTTCGGGCGATGTTCGTTTGCGACGTATGCCACCCGAGTTCGCCCTCGCGACCGCTGTGGCCCCAGCCGTTCTGGCTGCCCGGCGCGGCGTGGAGGTCTACGATCACCGCGAGCCCATGCCGCGCGGCCCATTGCAGGGCCTGACCGAGATGTTCGCGCGCCGAGACGAACGGACTGGCGTCTTCCAGGACCCAGTAACCGACCGGAAGCCGCACGGCATTGAGCCCACGCGCCGCCATCCACCGGAAGTCGGCTTCGGTAATGAACGTGTCGCGGTGCTTCCGCAGCCGCTTCAGGGCGTCGGCGCCGCCCTGACAGAATGCATACTCGTCGTTCGCGCGGATGCCCTCGAACAGGCTCGGCGTCATCCACTTCTCAAGCACAAGCCACCCGCCGAGGTTCACCCCGCGCCACCGCTTCACCCCCAGCCGGGCGAAGGGTTCCTCGCTCGCCCCGGCCCCAGACTGCCATGCCGCCGCGCCGACAGCAGCCGCCGCGACGAGTTCACGCCTTGATATGCTCATCGCCTTGCCTCGGGACCGTGGCAGCGCCAACAGAGGCGGCCGGCGTCCGGCCGACATTCCACGGTCACC
>JBBIQU010000005.1:0-3752 GCA_037442185.1 Chthonomonadales bacterium
GCCGGGAAGGACTTATCAGCCCCTCCCGCCTGAGGGCATCCGCCCAGGGGCCTTAAGTGAACTGCATGGGGTCTAAGCCCAAGCCGGCCTTACGGTCCGCTATCCGCAACACCCCATGAACGCCGCGACCTTGCCCGCGATCTGTTCGTGGCGCCCGGGTACGCTGAGAACGTCGCATTCTGACCCAAGGATATGCGGATGCTGCGCTTCGCGCATGCGCTCAACGGTCTCACTGGCCATCCGAACGACCTCCTCCACCGTGAGATCGTCAGCATAGAACCGCTTGGTCGGAAGATTGCCATAGAGGACCGTCGTCTTTGGGACGAGGGCGGCATCGTGCCAGAGCTTGCGCGAACTCCCCAAGCTGAGAATAGCGGGGTCGAGTGAGGCAAACGCGCTCACCATCTCGTCCGTCAGCTCGCCGCAGCAGTGGAAGAAAAGCAATGCCCCGCCGGACTGGAGAGCGTCAGCGATTCTCCGGTTCCAGCGCATCACCAGGCGCTCGAAGATTCCTGTCCCGCGCTGAAGCTGTTTCGGCGAAATATAGACAAGGTTCGCGGCAGGTTCAGCCACGACCATCACCTCCGCGCCGGCAGCGATCTGAGCCCGGATCGAGCCCTCGATGACGCGCGTGCCCATCTCCATAACCGTCTCGAGCAGCCGCACGTCGGGATCCTCTTCGACGCTAACCCCTGATGCGGCTAGATAGACAGCCGCGATCGGGTCCTCCAGGAGCTTGGTCATGAGCGAGAACGGGCCGATGACCATCCCGCACGGTGTCAGGTCGCCAAGAGATGCCACGCGCCTCACCGCCTCAACGCCCGCAGCCAACCTTGGCGTCAACGGCTGATCGAAACCCCTCGTGACTGCGTCGAGGAGATCCCCCGACGGGCAACCGCTGAAGTGAAACGTGTCGCGCTCGCCCTCCGGAATCCCGCAAGATGACAGCAGTTGCGACTTCTCGATCGTGAGGTCCATGAGCGGGATCGCAAGCGGAGTGCCGTATCTCCTGGCGGCCTTCGCCACTATGTCGCCGAGGCGGATGCCGTCGTAGACAATCGCGTCGTGGTCAGTTTCCTCACGAAGCACAAGGTCCGTGCCGATCGGAAAGCGATGCCCTGCCGATGCAAGTTCTAGGATGCGTTGGCGTTCCAAGTTCCCATGTCCTCATTGCGTTTGGTTGGTTCTCTGTGAGGCCTGAAGGCTGTCAGTACCCTCTTAGTGGGTCCACAAGGTTCAGCAGCGGATACCCGTTCATGAAGCGGTGAAGGTTCTCGGAGAACAGGTCGGTCGCGCGTCTGCTGTTGTATGGACTGGCTCCACCTGAGTGCTGCGTTAGGATGACGTTCGGCGCGCTCCAGAGCGGGTCATCGTTCGGTATGGGTTCCTGCTCCGTAGCGTCAAGTCCCGCTCCGCCAAGCGCGCCGTCATTCAGCGCTTCGATCAGCGATGTCTGATCAACGAGGCCCCCTCGTCCTGCGTTATAGAGGTAGGCGCCCTGTCTCATCAACCGTATCCGCTCCTTCGACATGAGACCCTTAGTGTCCGAAGTCAAGGGTAGGCACAGCGCGACATGATGAGCTGTCGGTATGCATGCATCAAGTGCGGCAACCTCCACGAAGCGGTGCACGCAGCTCGCATCCTCCGGCGGAGTCCTGTCGCATCCGACAACGGTCATGCCTAGCCCTCGCGCTTACTTGGCCAGAGTGGCGCCGACATGGCCGAGCCCAATGACGAGGAGCGTCTGACCCTCGAGCTCGAACCGGCCGGGAACGACACTGGGCCGGATCCAGGCGCGCTCCTTCTGTGCCTTCACGAATTCGTGAAGACCGGTCCCGAAGGCCAGCATCATAGCCAGCACAGTCTCGGACACCGGCACTCCATGCGCGCCCCGGCCGTTGGTGAGCTGAATGCCGCGCTCGCGGATGACTTCGAGAGGAAGATGGTCAACGCCGGCCGACCTGCAATGGATCCATTCTACTGAGATCATCGCGTGAAGCATCTCAGATGTGACCCCATCGCAGAACAGCACACGGGCGGCTCCGAGAGCGCCATCGGGCATTCGGTCGCGAACGCCGACGTGGAAAACTACTTCCGGAAACGATTCGACCAGGCAATCGAGATGGCTCTCTTCGAGCCGGGTTGAGACAATGACTTCCACGTTCTAGTTCGCCCTGCCCCCAATATGCAGGAGACGCGAACCGATTCGGTCCACGGGCACGCCTGCTACGCTGGTGTCCACATCCAGAAAGGCTGTTGTCGAGTACCCGAGATTGCGCAGAGGCACGCTGATCCACACAGATGTCGAGTCGCTATCAACTCGTACATCGGGCGAGCCCGCGGCCTGCCGACCGTAGACTGTGATGTTGCAGGCCCCGCCGCTTGTGCCCCGTTCCTCGTCGCCAAGGTACCGGAGGCACACACGCGTGCGAACGAGTGACGACGGCCGCCCAACGGTCTCGATTCGAAGGGAGAGCATGCTGCCGCTTGCGAGCGCGCTGATGGCGCGTATGTCCGCGTACCTCTGTGATCGGCGCACCAGGTTGTCGTCAACCGGGTCAAGCACGATCGGCAGCATCTGTTCCTTCGATGCGCTCGCGCCAAGCAGTTCACCATCAGGCTTAGGAGCAACCGCCTCCGGCATAGTCCCGACGAACTCGGTATTCCTCACAAACGACATGAGGAACCGACGCGTAAGGGTCACTTGACTTCGGTATTCCTTGACGGCGCGCAGCTTAGCCTGCACGTCCTCCTGCGACAGCCGCAAGCCGCGCCATTCCGTATCCAGCCCGAGCATGTCCGCAGGCGGAGCCAGTGCCGTATTCGGACTGTAGCCTTGCGGCTGGGGCCAATCGCCCCTGTGAATAAGATAGTAGCGTAAGCGCGCGGACGGGTGCGGACCGTCGGTGCCGCCACTTGCCTTCGCGAGCGCCATCTGAACGAACGCCGATGTGGCCGAGTGGTCGCCGTGATCGTCGGACGGATGTGGCGCCAAGATGTCCGTAGGCTCGAACTCCACAATCTCACGGGTGATGATTGAGAGTACCGACGCCCCCGAGCAGGGTGCGCCGGGCCGGACAGCCCACCGGTACGGCACCCCGGCAGTACCGGTTGTTGCGGACCGAAGCGCCATCGTATCAGACCAGTTGTTCCGCCACAGACGCATCAAGATGCCGTCCGGCATGCCAGCGAAGCGAGCATGCTGTGCGTCCAGACCGAGTTCGGCCAGCGCGGCAAGGGCCTCCCGACGTCGCAGTTCGCCGAACCGCACGTACTCCGACGGGCTGATGCCGAGTTTGCGGTACTGTCGTCCGGCTGCGGCCCGAAAACCGTCTCCGTTCGTGACAAAGAGGACCCTGACCGCCGCCCCGTGTATAACTGCGTTGCGGATGAGGCCTCCGCATGCGAGGGTCTCATCGTCCGGGTGTGGCGAGACAATCAGGAAGCGCTGTTCAGGACGGGGGATCGGGAGGTCGAACGGCAACGTACGGGATACCTGCCGATCTGCCCGTTGAGTTTGAATCACATACCGAGCGCTCGCGCCGCCCACCCACAGGCACGGTAGAACGCCAACGGCCAATGCAAACCTGCCAAACCGACACGCTCTGCGCCTGATGCCTGTCGGCCCGATGGGCCGTGTCCGTGTGCTTGGCGGCATGCTCATATGGGAGTTTCCGACGTCTGGACGTCGCCGTTCAGTGCGGCGGAGCGAGTGGGATTCGAACCCACGAACAGGTGTTACCCCATTACAC
>JBBIQU010000005.1:3762-13556 GCA_037442185.1 Chthonomonadales bacterium
TTGAACCCTCGGCACCGTTTTTGACAGCGCACACGATTTCCAGTCGTGCTCCTTAGGCCAGCTCGGACATCGCTCCGCGGAACCATGGCTAATATAGCAAAGCGCGCCGCCGGGTGTCAACCGGCGGCGCGCACACGCAGAAGGCACGTCAGACAGCTCGCCAGGCGAGCCGTGATGCCCTCTGGACAGTTACCAGTCTCGAGCCCAGTAGCGGTTATCCGTTGCGGCGCCTCTCCATGCGCCACTTTCGAAGACGAACGACGTATGGTAGAAGCCCTGAGTTGCCGAAGTCTTCACGTGGCCATCCGTGTAGGCGCATACCGTCTGCCGGCCGGACATGAACTTGCGGATCGGAACGCTGGTGGTCACAGTCGTCGGCACGTCGGTTGAGCCGAGCTGATGGGGACCCCATACGCCGACATAGTACGGATCCGTCGCAATGTTGCCGATCTTCGCCTGCGGCGGGCGGCAGAGCTGTCCGCCCTCGACGATCATGATCGTTTCGGCAGGCTTGTTGAGCGAGCCCAGCGGAGCCGGCCGGTTATAGGACGGATCCTGCCACGGACCGTAATTGCTGCCACGAGCCGCAGGGTTGACGTTGAGGTTCAGGCCGCCCAGCGTCCAGTAGTTGTACGCATACGTGTTGCTCAGGATGGAGAGCTGAGCCTTGGCGGTCGGGCACGCCCACACGTCCTTGATCTCGGTCGAGTTATTCGCCGAGTTGTAGCGAATGCCCGACTTGATGTAGGGATCAACCAGCCGTGGATACATGGTTCCCCATGTGTTCCAGCTGAAGCCGCCGGTCCAGACCACCATGGTCTCATCGTAGTCCTGGGCGTACATGAGCATGCCGGTGGCAATCTGCTTGAGGTTTGAGGTACACGCCGTTTGGCGGGCCTTCTCGCGTGCCTGAGCGAACACGGGGAAGAGAATCGCTGCCAGGATAGCGATGATGGCTACGACAACAAGCAGTTCGATCAGAGTGAAACCTTTGCGCATTGGCTTTTCCTTTCGCATTGTGGGCGCACGCCGCGCAGCGCCGCCCTGCAGACTGAGCGCGCCGTGGATCTAGCGCGGCTGATCCAGCGGAAGTTCAAGACCCACGGGTTCCTGCGATTGCGCATCCTTACCCATTTCCGTGCCGCCCCCTGATCGGGTAACCGGAGGCGGGGCGGAAAGCGCCGACGCTGTTGGCTTCGCCCCTTCGCTGGAGTTATCCCACGTTTCACCCGGGGCGAACATGCGGTACGCAATGGCCCCAACGATCAGGACAACGATGGCGATCGCTGCAATGAAGAGTGCGGTGGGTATCTCACGCCGCGCATTGATGGCGGGCGATGCTGAGGACGTCTCGGCGCTGCTGCTTGGAGCCCTCTTGGGGTCCGTCTTGCGCACTACTACGGGCACGTGTACAAACTCCTTGGCTCGGACTCACCAGGAGCACTGGTCAGACCGATTATACACCGGACCCGCATTGCGGTCAAGACGCACATTCCCGATTGCACGACCGCCGTTCCACCACCAAGCACCTATCCGACCGAAAGATCGCCGTCCGGTATGCCATAATCTCTGAAGTCAGCGGCCCATACCCGCGGACGGCGTTCACCACGCGCGATGTGCCCAATCTGACGGCGCAAGCTGTTGCTACGATCATTCGATGACCCCGGCACCGGACCGGGGTCATGGATTCCGGAGACCCCGAAATGTACGCTGAACATGTCGAGACAACCACGTTGCCGAACGGGTTGCGCATCGTAACTGAACATGTGCCCTATGTCCGATCGGCCTCGATCGGGGTCTGGATTGACGTTGGCGGACGGCACGAACGGGCAGACGAGCGCGGCATCACGCACTTCATCGAGCATATGCTGTTCAAGGGCACCGAACGGAGAACCGCAAAGGATATCGCGTCGGAGATCGAATCCGTCGGCGGCAGCCTCAATGCCTTCACGGACAAGGAATACACGTGCTACTACGCGCGAGCGCTAGCCGAGCATGCCCCTCTAGTCCTGGACGTGTTGTCCGACATGATCCTGAACTCAACGCTCGATCGTGATGAGTTCGCTCGCGAGCAGAACGTCGTCGTTGAGGAGATCAAGCGATACGAAGACACGCCTGACGACATCGTCCATGATCTGTTCGCCAGGGCTGTCTGGCACTCACACCCCCTCGGTCGCCCGATTGTCGGTACTGTCAGGAGTGTGTCCTCGCTTACGGTCGAAGGCGTTCGGCGTTTTCTGGCGACGCACTATGCGCCGGGTCGCATGGTCGTAGCGGCCGCAGGCAATGTCACCCATCGTTCGATCGTGCGGCTCGTGGACAAGTACATGGGACGGATTCCGGCCCGCCCATCCCCATGCCATACCCGTCGCCCTGTGAGCCGTGGAACCCATGTACGCAGGTCGAAACGATCTGAGCAAGTTCACTTCTGCATTGGCGGGCCGACCTATGCGCAGACAGACGACCGCCGCTACCCGCTCACCATCCTGGACATGGTGCTCGGAGGCAACATGAGCTCCAGGCTCTTTCAAGAGGTCCGGGAGAAGCGCGGTCTGGTCTACGCGATCGGTTCGTACACCACCGCCTTTCGCGATTGCGGTCTGCTCACTGTCTACGGCGGCACGAGTCCTGGCACGCTCCAAGAGGTGCTGGACGTGACGCACCAAGAGATGGAGCGCATCCGATCCAACGGCCTGATGCCCGACGAGATCGAAAGGGCCAAAACGCAGATCAGGGGCGCCCTGGTGATCGGCTTGGAGAACATGAGCAGCCGCATGATGCGCCTCGGCAAGTCAACGCTCTATCATGGCCGCGTGATCCCGTTGCGTGAGATCGAGGCAGCCGTGAACGGTGTCACTCCCGATGACATCCTCGAAGTGGCGCAGGATACGCTCGACCCGGAGAGACTGAGCTTTGCCGCAATCGGACCGTTTCGACGAGGGGAGGCAGTGCAATGATCAGGGTTGCCGTTTCCGGAGCTGCCGGACGCATGGGGCGAGAGGTGGTCGCGGCCGTCCTTGCGGAGCCCGACCTGCGACTGTCCATGGCCATTGACATCTCGCGAGTCGGCGAAGATGCCGGAGTGGTGGCCGGCGTGGATCCGTGCGGGGGGAGGGTCAGCGGCTGGCCCGACACTGAAGCGCTACGCCGGACTGCCGACGTGCTCGTGGACTTCACGGGTCCCCAATCGGCCGCGGGCAATACCCTCGCAGCTCTCGAAGCAGGGGTCTCGCCGGTGGTTGGCACCACGGGCATATCCGCTGACGACCTGGAACGCATTGGGGCGGTCGCCGATCGGGGCAACATTGGCGCCGTGATAGCTCCCAACTTCGCCATTGGGGCCGTTCTCATGATGCGATTCGCCGAGCTGGCAGCGCCCCTGATGTCGGATGTCGAGATCATCGAACTGCATCATCCTGGCAAGCTTGATGCGCCCTCTGGCACCGCGAAGCTCACGGCAGAGCGCGTCCAGAAGGCGCTCCCGCAAGGCGCTCGCGCACCTATCCCCATACACAGCGTCCGGCTACCGGGCCTCGTTGCCCATCAGGAGGTCATCTTCGGGGCACTGGGGCAGACGCTCACCATTCGGCATGACAGCATGGATCGGAAGTCATTCATGCCGGGCGTCATCCTGGCAATCCGGCGCGTCCGCGATCTTGATGGGCTCGTCATCGGACTGGACCGCCTGCTCGGCATCTCATAGAGTCACGCACATGGGCACCGCGTGCCTGCTGCCGGATATCCTTGGCCCCAATCTGGACGTTGTATTCGTTGGCGCCGCGCCAAGTCTCACGGCCGCACGCTCAGGCCACTACTACGCCGGCCAGCGCAACCGATTCTGGCAGCTCCTGTATCAGTCGGGGTTCACGCCGCGGCAACTGGATGCGACCGAGGATCGGGAAGTCCTTCTCTACGGGATCGGTCTCACCGCCATCCTCCCCTACTGCATCTCAGCTATGAACGCCATGCTGCCGGCACCATCCGAAGAGGATCGAAAGGAGCTGCGCCGTAAACTCGCGGCGTGTGCCCCGCAGATCGTGTGCTATAACGGCAAGGATGTCTATCGAATGTGTTCGGGAGAGCCCGATGCGCCGTGGGGGCTGTTGCCCGAACGCATTGGCGATGCCATCCAGTTCGTCGTTCACAGTTCGAGCGGACGGGCCGACCGCTGGGGCACCGATCGGCTGTTCCTATTCAGGGAGCTTCGCCGGCTTGTCCAGCTTGTCCACATGTCAGGCGGGGAACATCGGCGCATGATTGCCCGTATGAGTGCTGATGCGTAACAGGGCCTGCGGCATCACAATGGGCTGGGCGGCCATCGTCGCGCTCATTCTGCTGACGCTGGGAATCCCCGGTGCGGTCCGCCACACGTGCAGCTCGGATGACTTCGGCTCCCGCGAGACCGTCATTCGCGGCTTACACCCGTGCGCGGCGTGCTCCATCGCAAACGCTGAGCGGTGCGAAACACCCGCCCCCGAACTCGCCGAAGCTCCAATATGCCGTTCACGCGACATCGTTCGCTACTTCAGCCCTTACGTCAGCGACCCCAAGTTCCCCATATCTTTGCGCGCCCCTCCATTCATCTCCTGATTGCCGGTTCAAACGGCCCCTAGCAGACGGAGGGCCATCAAGCCCAGGTCTGCCTGATTCCGGTCTCTGCGGTCTCGCGGAGACTCAAATGCGGGCATGCACTGAGACTCGGTGACAACGCCCGCCGCAACTCATCAAATTCAGGAGACAACCCATGTTAGGCAAGCGTATGCGTGCTCCGATACGCGCACTATGGGCGGTACTCTGTATGTTGACGGCTTGGAGCATGCAGAGCGGCGCGCAGACAGAGGGCAACACCGACATTTCGGATCTTCGCAAGCTTGTTGAGGAGCAGCAGAAGGTCATCAAGCAGCTGCAGGAAAGGATCGAGGCTCTCGAATCCGGCCGCAAGGCGACCGAGCCCGATGACGAACTGCCGCCTGCCGAGATACCGACAACTCCCTTCGAGCGAGCGAGCGGAGGGGCAGCGTTCACACCCGACATCGCCGTGATCGGCAATCACGGCGGTCAGTTCTTCGTTCCAAGGGGCTACGAAGGCCGCAACCGATTTGAGCTCGGCGAGCTTGAGATCACGCTTCAGCAGCCGCTCTATACGGGCATGAGCTTCTTCGCCACCCTGGCCGCCGGTTCCGACGCCGGTTTCGCGCTCGGCGTCGAAGAAGCCTACGCCTCACTGTCGCGACCGTTCAAGCTGCCGTTCGACAGCGTCGTCGGCAAGCGCCGCATCCAGTTCGGCAAGGTTAACCCCGTGCATCCGCATGCATGGCGCATGGCCGATCAGCCCGCGCCGATCGGCGCGTTCCTTGGTGAAGAGGGTCTGTTTGGCAATGGCGCCTCCATCAACTACACCCTGCCTGTGAAGGGCCTGTTCGCCAACCTCGAGATCGGACTGTGGAAGAACGACGCTGCTCACGTTCATGCTGATGAGGAAGAGCATGTTCACGAGGCATCAACTCGGCGCCGCCTGGCGTTGCTCACGCGCGCCGAAGACGACGACTACGGCGACGAGCACGAGCATCACGCGGAGCCGGGGGTCGGCATCGTTGGCGACATGCCCGCAGCGCGATTGTGGCTTTCGAAGGCCATCGGATCATCCACTGAGTTGGAGCTCGGCGGGAGCCATGCATTCGGCAAGGCCGAAAACGGCGACAACATCCGCCTCACCGGCGCCGACTTCACCCTCCGTGCCTTCCCCAGCGCCTTCAGTCGCTGGCAACTTCAGGCCGAAACCTTCTGGCACAATCGCCGCGATCGCGAGCACGGCACCGGTTCGCACAGCCGCTCGGGGCACTACGCCATGCTGAGCTATGCCCCTGACAAGTATCAGGAGTTCGGCGTCCGCTACGACAACACGCGCTACCCCTGGCCCATCGAGGGGCGCGAGCAGAGCTTCTCGCTGATCGCGACTCAGAGGCTGACCGAGGCTACCCTGGTCCGATTGCAGTTCAAGTTCGGCGATCGGACCTCGGACATCTACCTTCCCGCCGGCAAGGGCTTCAAGGAGGTCTTCCTGCAGTTCATCTGGGGCGCCGGGGCGCACACGCATCCGCTGCAATGAAAGGGGTGACAAGAGCCATGAAGCCATCAATGAGAATCCTCTCCGGGTTGACCATTGCCGCCTGCGCCATGTGGGCGTCGGCTGCCTCGGCTCAACTCAAGGTCGTCACGACAGACACCAATCTTGCCGACATCGCCCGTCAGGTCGGCGGCAATCGCGTTACCGTCGAATCCCTCACCCGGGGCAACGATGATCCGCATCACATTGACCCGCGCCCATCCATGGTTGTGAAGTTGGCCCGAGCCGACGTCTTCGCTCGCATGGGCATGGACCTGGACATGTGGGCCGACTCGCTGCTCGAGCGATGCGGAAACCGTAACGTGCAGCGGGGCGGCAAGGGTTATGTGGACTGCTCAGGTGCCATCAAACCGCTCGAGGTGCCGACGGGCCGACTCGACCCGTCCTTGGGCGATATCCATGCCTTCGGGAATCCGCACTACATCCTCGATCCGGCGAATGGGGTCGTTGCGGCTGCCGCCATAGCCGGTGGTCTGATACGCGTGGACCCATCCAACCGCGCGCATTACGAGGCGAGGCTCAATGCGTTCCGATCCCAGATCTCTGCCGGAATCAAGAAGTGGCGCGAGAGGCTCGCCTCTGTCGTCGGGAAGCCGGTCGTGGAATATCACCGGAACATGATCTATTTCTTCAAGCGCTTCGGTTTGGTCGAGTACGATGCGGTCGAGCCGAAGCCCGGAGTGCCGCCATCTCCGGGACATCTGCAAGCTCTGATTGCACGGATGAAACGCGACAACGTCCGGATCATCTTGTTTGAAACGTACAGGGACCGGCGCTACGCGGATCGCATAGCGTCGCAGGTCGGCGCAAGGCTTGTCATCGCTCCGATCGCGGTTGACGCAGAACCGGGCGTGACAACCTACTTCGAGCTGTTCGACCGCTTGGTTGCGCGATTGGCAGGGGAGGCATAAGCCGCCATGCCCGCGCAGCCTCTCATTGCCATCTCAGGCGCCGACCTCGGATATGCTCGCACCCGCGTTCTGAGCGATGTCACCCTCAATGTCCTCCCGGGTGACTATCTCGGCATCGTCGGACCGAACGGCGCCGGCAAGACGACGCTGCTCAAGGCCATCCTTGGACTGATCCGGCCTCTGGCCGGATCAGTCCAGGTGCCCTCATCCGGCCACATTATCGGGTATGTGCCGCAGAGGGACACTCTCGACACGATCTATCCGTTGACGGTATTGGACATCGTACTCATGGGGCTGTTCGATACCCTCGCGCCGTTCGGCAGACCACGTCGTCATCACATCGTGCGAGCCGTGTCCGCGCTTGAGGACACGGGAATCGCAGATCTCCGGAACAGGAGCTTCGGAAGCCTGTCCGGCGGCCAGAAGCAACGGACGATCATTGCGCGCGCCATGGTTGCAGATCCGCAGGTCCTTCTACTCGACGAGCCAACCAACGGCATGGACCTCTCAGGGGAGGCGGGAATCCTGTCGCTCATAGATAGGCTCCGCCGCCAACGCGGACTGACTGTCTTGCTCGTGAGCCACTTGCTCAATACGGTCATCAACAATGCAGAGCGCATGGCGTTCGTCGCCGAAGGCCGGGTGGAAACGGTGGAGAAGGAATCCCTGATCGGCTCCTCCAGGCTTTCGGACATCTACGGCATTCCGGTGGAGATCACGATGCACGAGAGCCGGTACCTGATCGTGCCGAGCACTGCCGATCGGAGGGATCGGCAATGAGTCTGGAAGATCTTCTGATAGGGCTTCGGCTCAATGTGCTGGGGATTGCGGGCAGCGTCCTCGTTGCGGCAACCTGTGCCTTCCTCGGGGTCTACGTGGTCCTCAAGCGCGTTGTCTTCGTCGGTGTGTCGCTGGCACAGATATCATCGGCCGGAATCGCGCTGGCATTCCTTGTTGGACCATGGCTGGCTGCAATGGCGCATCAGACTATCCATGCGGCGCCGCCGTTCAGCGCCATTGGCGTATGCTTCGAGTGGCTCGCCGTCAGACCTGTCGTGGTTTCGTTGTTCGTTACGTTCATTGCAGTGGCGCTTTTCGCGCACCAGTCACGAAGCCGGACGCTGCCGCGTGAGGCGTCCATCGGTATCGGGTACGTCCTCGCATCGGCCCTGACTCTGCTGTTCATCCTTCGAAGCGCAAAGGGCATGGACGACGTGCGAGAGCTGCTCGATGGCAGCGTCGTTGCCCTCGGATTGGCCGACCTTCGGCTCATGGCCCTGGTGTTCCTTGCGGTGGCCGTGATCCACGTCCTGTGCTACAAGCAGTTCCTGTTCGTATCGTATGACGCGGAGATGGCTGCGTCGCGAGGTTACGCCGTCGCGAAGTGGGAGATGCTCTTCTACACCACGCTTGGCGCGACGATTGCCGTCGCCATCCAGAAGGCCGGTTTGCTCTCGGTGTTCGCCATGATGCTGCTGCCGGCGGCCACAGGTCTCGTCGCCTGCCGGCGCATGGCCGGGGTATTCACGATTGCGGTCGTCGCGGGGGTGGTGTCGGCTGCAATCGGGTTCACGCTCGCTCTGCTTTGGGACTTGCCCGTGAGCCCACCGACCATCGGCACCTCTGCGGTGCTGCTCGCAAGCGCGTACCTTCTGAAGCTCCGACGGGAATAGACTACCAGCCGAGGAATGTAGCGAGGAGATACCCGAGCAGCATAACCACAAGCGGGATGCCGATCCCGGCCAGGATAATCATCCCGGTCCGGCTTCCCGCTCCGAACGGGGACATGTCGCCGCAGAAAGGACACCTTGTCCATCGGCGGCCGATCATGCGACCACAGGCCGGACATGGGGCCATCTTGGAGTGCCCTCGATGGCGTCTGTGTCTCCGTCGTGATGACGAAGTTCTTGCTTCGCCGGCCTCAACCGGTCGGTCGGAGCCCTTCTCGGGCTGCGTCATCCCATTCCCTGCCCTGATGGATACAACCTGCGACTGATCGCAATGGATGCGCGTCTTGTGCCGAACCGGCTGCGCGTCAACGCTGATGCGTCGGCACAAATGGTGGGCGATACAAGATTTGAACTTGTGACCTCCTCGGTGTCAACGAGGCGCTCTCCCCCTGAGCTAACCGCCCACGCAGGAGTATTATATAGCCTAACCGTGCCCGTATTCAAGTGCACATGACCCTCTCTTCCGGAGGTAGCGTCGGTGTCGTGTCCTGATGCGCCGAGTCCCATCACGTCCCCAACACCTCATGTCTCAGTAGCAGACGTAGCGACGGCGGGCACAGGTTCCACCTGTAATGTCCTCACCTACCGGATTCCCGAGCGCCTCCGAACCCAGATCAGCCCGGGCGCTGTGGTGGTCGTCACCGTGAGAGGACGCGATGTCATCGGCTTCGTTCTCAGACTCTGGGACATGCCGACATCGGACTCTCTCGCCGAGCGACTCATTGACATCTCCGCCGCGGCTGACGCGGTGCCTCCGCTCGCCCCAGCCGAGCTAACCATCGCTTCATGGATTGCCGACCGCTGGCTCGGGACGGTTGCCGGAGCCATTCGAGCCGTCAAAGGCCCGTACCTGCACGCCCAGGTGAGGCGCGAACTGACGATCACGGAGGATGGACGACGGCTCTTGCTCGAACATCCGCAGACCATCCCCGACGGTGATCTCGCCCTGCTCAGGATGCTCGATGGACACGACAGACCCGTGGATGCAACGGAGGCGACCGCGGGGTTGCGCGACGCAGTCGCCGA